>CALHIW010000001.1 GCA_938030905.1 Candidatus Methanomethylicia archaeon
CAAACAGCAGGTAGAGAATAACCCGAACCTCCTCAAGTAGCCTTATATGAAGAGCCTACTAGCCTTCACAGCCTCCAAAAACATCCAACACAGACACCAGTCTAAAAAGATCTAATAGACCTTTCCTAAAACCTTATCTTGTCAGTATCGAATTTACTAAGCGATAAGTTTAAGTAGTTTCATGTATTCACCGTTATGGTTAGTATGGATGATTATCTCCTACTGATTCCAGGTCCAACAATGGTTAGTTCACGTGTTTTAAGAGCTATGAGTAGACAAGTTGACTCTCACCTACATTTAGAGTTTAACACTCTTCTTAAAAGTGTAATAGATGACTTAAAGAAGCTTTCAGATTCTTCTGAGGTTTTCATTATAGCTGGTTCAGGTACTCTCGCACAGGAGATTAGTATTGCAAATATTATTGAGCCGGGTGATAAGGTTTTATGTTTCACTAATGGGTTTTTTGGCGGTAGATTTCCTGAAATTGTTAAGAGGCATGGTGGTAAACCTAAAGTGTTTGAGGCTCCTTTAGGCTCAGCTATTAAGCCTGAAGATGTTAGGAAAGCTTTAAGAGAGGATAGCTTTAAAGCTATTACTGTAACCCATATTGAAACATCAACAGCTGTTAAATCACCTATAAAAGAGATTGGTGAAGTTGTAGCTGGAAGTGGAGCATACTATATTGTTGATGCTGTATGTTCCTTTGGAGGTGTTGAGGTTAAAACAGATAGTTGGAATATTGATGTGTTATGTACATGCTCTCAGAAATGTCTAGCAGCTCCACCTGGACTAGCAATTGTAGGGTTAAGTAAAGGAGCTTTAGAATATCTTGAGAAGAGAGAAGTGCCTATCAGCATGTTTTACGGTGATCTTAAGGGATGGCTTCCAATAATGCGTAATCCATTAGATATTAAGTACTGGGCTACTCCACCTATAAACCTCATATATGCTTTAAGAGAGGCCTTAAATCAAATATTTGATGAAGGCATTGAGAAAAGATTTGAGAGACATAGAATTCTAGGAGAAGCCTTTAGAAGATCTATGGAAGTGCTAGGCTTCAAGCTTGTAGCTGAAAGGGGATATGAAGCAGATACAGTAACAGCTCTACACTATCCCAATGGAATTGATGATGTTAAATTTAGAAATTTAGTTGCTGAGAGAAGCATTCTCATATCACCAGGATTTGGACCACTACGAGGGAAAACATTCAGAGTTGGGCATATGGGCAATATAAGCCCAAACGATCTTATATCAGTAATATCAGCAATAGAGTATTCTCTTCTAAAACTAGGATTTAAAGTTGAGTTAGGCAGAGGCGTGAAGGAATTCAACGAATCCATAGGCAATAACCATTTTATAAGTAAGCTTGACGAGAAAGCTTAAACTTTAGTTCTTGAATGATCGTTCCGTGGGCTTAGGCGTGTTTTATCGTTTCTCTCATTATTGTTTTACAAATTCTATCATTTATCTTCTTGTTGATTCACGCTGTCAACATATATACTATGACTTCATAGCATGGATGCATGTTCATCATCACCCACCTCATACATGGTATATAATTACTGAATAGTTTAGCTCTATCTTTTTACCATATTACCTCCCAATTACGTCTCCAAATCTAAACTATATTATGCTTAATTAATATTTTGCATATAGTGATGAGTTCAGTTAATATAGTTATTTTAGAGCCGTACATAGTATAATTCTCTAAGAAATACTAGAGATATAAATGTATTACAACATTACAAAAATCAGTATGTAAAGCGCTTTTCAGTAGGGCTAGTAGTGGAGTATTATGTTAATAGATTCAGTGCTGTTAATGCTAGGGCTTTTGATGCTGTTAATACTTCATTTAGATCTACCCATTCATCAATGCAGTGGCAGTTTTCAATATTTCCAGGACCAAAGGTTACAGCAGGTATTTTAGCATCATTAATGAAGTTTCTAACATCACATGTGTATGGTGTACCCCATGGTTCCGGCTCTACACCAACTTCTTTAAGGCTTCTTGCTAGTACCTTATATATCTCGGAATCTACAGGTATTTCTGCTGATTCTGAGAACTTCATGAGTTTAAGATCATAGTTAAACTCTGGATCTGAGCTTTTTATACGGTCTAGTATCTCCTTAATCTCTAGAGTACAGTTTTCAATCGTTTCACCTGGAATTACTCTTCTATCAATAACTATTCTACATAGATCCGGTATGATGTTTTCCTTCAAGCCTCCTTGAATAACCGTAACTGAACACTTTGAATATCCTATCAATTTATGAGTTCTTCTCTTAATATCTTCATTGTATGTTTCAATTTCCTTAATGAATTTAGCTGCTTTACTTATAGCATTAATACCCACTTCAGGTCTACTTGCATGTGCTGCTTTACCCTTAATTAATACTTCAAACCATGCGAGGCCATTTTCAGCAGTAGCTATTTTAAGACTTGTAGGCTCAGTAACTATGCCCCAATCACCCTTAACTCCTTTATCTATAAGGATTGATTTGGTTCCAGGCTCATTCGTTTCTTCACCAGCAGCGTAGGTTAATACTAGATCACCCTTAAGCTTTACGTTAGCCTCCTTAATTGCTTTAGCAGCTACTGTGAATGCAACTAGACCCCCTTTCTGATCTCCTGCACCTCTACCATATAAGCGATTTCCTACAATAACCCCCTCAAATGGATTGTATGTCCAGCTGGAAACATCCCCTTCAGGAACAGTATCTATATGACCATTAAAAATAAGTCTTGGCTTACCGATTTCCCCTCTAAGATAAGCAATAACGTTGGGGCGATTAGGTAAAGCCTCATAAAGCTCCACCTCAAACCCCCAGCTTCTAAGCTGTTCAGCAATAGCTAATGCAAGATCTCTCTCCTCACCTGGAGGATTCCTACTAGGAATACTAACCCACTTCCTTAATAGACTAGTCACCTCATCAATATTTATTCTATTTAAAACCATTTCCTTGAAATTTTCAACCATATATTCACCAAATTAACAGCTAAATACACATAATTAAACTTAACGACCAGCTTAAATCCAAAATTGATTATTACCAGTTAAAATACTTCCAGAAGTTAGGTTTCATTTCTACCTAGTGGTAAATTTAAATTTGGTTGTAAATATATTCTGTATGGTTATCGCTGGTAAAATATTTCGTTTAAGAGAGAAACTAGATTTAAATACAGTAGCTGCTAAATTAAAGGATTACCGAAGGGAATTTATTCAGCCAATAGAGGGAGTTGAGTTAAGCCTAATAACTGAGGTTAAAGATATTATTGTAAGAGGGGGTGAAGTAGAGGCTTTATTCTCTAGAGATGAAGTTATTAAAATATATCAGAGAGGAAGCATTGTACCACAGGTAAGAACTAAGGAAACTCCACTATTATTTTCAGAGTTTAAAGGTGAAGTTTTACTTACAATACTTGAGAAGAAATTTCAAGCAAACAATATTGCAAATCAGGTAAGTAAGGCTCTCTTCATCACATCAGGTCAAATAGTTGAAGCTAAAATACTTCCTGAAACCCTAAAAGGCTTCCATGAACAGAACCCTGAAGCAACAAAAGTCATATTTTTCAATGATGTTGATATACCAAATATAAATAAGCTAAGCCTATATGGTGAGAGTCTAGCTAACACTACACTATATAATGAATACTGCTCACATGGAAAAATATGGTATATAGTGTTTAGAAGTAAAAAATATGGTTACATAACTGGTATAACTAGAAATGCTATTGTAACAGTATTTAACAACATCTTAAGAGATGAATTTCTCAACTATGTAAAGAATGAGGTTTTCCCCTTACTTCACATATAATATCATCCCACCTCAAAATATTAATACTTCATTAAATAAAACTATAGCAGGTAATTAGCTGTTAACAGTAATATCTTGTATTGATGATTTCTAAATGAAATGAAAACTTCAGCTAATAATAGTATACATAATAAGCTTATAAGTTTTGTATTTTAAATTGTTTAATGAGTAGTGTTAAAAAGGCTTTAGCTGAGCTTTATGATGTGATTGCTCAAAGCTACGCATATACTAGACGTCGTTTATGGGCTCCAGTTGATAAGGTTCTTCCAGCAGGTAGGATTATAGATATTGGCTCTGGGCCTGGCTTGTATGCTGTAAATATATCTAGTAAACTTGGCGTTGACGTCATATGTATGGATATCTCTATTGGTATGCTTAAAGCTGCAAGGAGACATGCTAAGAATAAATCTATTTACCCATTAATACATTTAGTTATAGCTGATCTAGAGTATGCTCCATTTAGAAGTTATGGTTTTGATGCTGCTTTATGTATAGCTACAATACATCACTTACCAACACGTAGATCGAGAATCAATGGTTTAAGAGAAGTTGCAAGAATTCTAAAACCCAATAGTAAAGTTCTAATAACAGCATGGCACATCCTTCATCCAAGAAATCTAATTAGAGTATTAATCAATATTCCAACATCAATATTTAAAGGTAGAGCTATAGGTGATATATATGTATCATGGCATTATAAAGGAGCTCTACTGAAAAGATTTTACCATTTATACACACTTAAAGAACTTAAAAGTGATGTTATTAATGCTGGTTTAAGCATTATTGAGGATGGATACATTAGAGTGAAAAGTAGAATAGCTGAAAACATCTATGTATTAGCTCAAGTAGGCTTAACATAGTATCCAACTTAATTACCCATCCAGCAGTAAGCATATTGAAGCCGTATTCCGCATCATCAGGAACCTTTTACATAGCATATTCAACCTATTTAACTTACCCCGGTATCATCTTAAATATTTCCTACAGAAACATCAATTCTCATAATTCATGGCTAACTAGCCTGAGGAATTCTTAGAACCTGTAAACCCTATAATCAGGAGATATGAACTACTAATAATACTAGTCATAGGAGTTTAAGATATATTACTTAGTAGTTTTTTTATGTTTTTGTATTTTAGTTTTTAGTGTTTTATATCCTAAGTATCCTACTCCCCCTACTAGAGCCATGGGTATTAGGGATAGAGCTCCTGAAATTATTAGGCTTATAACTACTATCATGGCGTTTACTCCTGACTGTATTGTAGAAGTAAGGTCAAAACCTATCTCCACAGTTTTAGGCTTAGCTATTCTTATAGTTATTGTAGATATATCTATACTACTTTCCGCTACTCCGAGCTTACGATCAGTTATTTTTGCCTCAATTATCTCCTCAATTTTCCCTATATCCTTAGTTTTAGCCTCTACTATTAGGTATGCATTACTTCCCCCACTCCAGGATTCCACTATCCTCCCTATAGTTCCTGTCTTCACTATTAAGTTATTGAATTCCTCCTGAACATTTGATGTTTCACATGAAAGATCAATTCTATACACTTTATATCTTACTGTTAATTCAATAGTTATGGATGCATATTCAACTCTTCCCATTAAGCCTTTAAGCTGAGCATCCATTCTCTCTATATCAGCTCTAACTCTTGTAAGCTGGTTCTCTATCTTTAAAACATCATCTACAGTAACTGCCCTATTTAAAAGTTGAATAAGTCTAGATTCTAAAGCTCTTGAAGCATTAAGTCTACTTTTTAAGTCAATAACTTGCTCAGTAACATCTTGTGTTGAAATACTTATACTCTCCACTCTTCCTATTTGCTGTACTGCAAGCATTGCCTCCTCAAATCTACTACTTGGAATACGTAGCTCAACAGTTGCTCCCCCCTCATATCCTTTACTATTATGAACATACCCGTTAAAACCTAATGCTAAATTAATAAGCTGCTGATATGCCAAAGTAATATTTGAAACAGTAAGCCTAACATATCCTATCTTTACAATCATTCTCTCCCACCCTACAGATGATGGGGATACTATACCCTTATCCACAGTTGGAGTAGCTGTTGGAATAGTTGATGTAGTAGGAGCAGGGTAACTAGCTTCTGGATAGATAATTGCTGGAATAGGTGTAGGAGCTAGCACTTCTCGAGATCTACCTGAATAAGCACTTTTATCTAATATCTCACTAACATTAGACAAGTTTATTCCTATACCAACTATTAATGAAGATAATACTATTAAAGCTATAATGGTTAATATTTTATTCATAATTTACTGAATTAACACCTCTATATATTTTCCCCTCACCATTAATACGTATCATAAATGCATTAACTATTTAAGCTCCTAATATAGAATAGTAATAGAGCTTAAAGTTAAATACGTTTATTATAATGTATTCCTATTTATTCCCTAAGAGGCTGTTAATGACATCAGTGTTATGATTACTTCTTCTGTATTTGATATGTTGCCTCAGGATTTAAGTCATCGATAAACTACTTCTACTAGATTGTTGAAGATTTATCAGCTTACTTGTAAGGTCTTCAGAATATACTTCATCTTTAAGATATTACTAGGGTGAGAGCTAATCTAATTCTTCAACTCAACAGGCTATTACACATAAATAGTTTAAGCACACCAACTAAACTTCTAGCATTAACATAAACACGCCATAAACAAGACTTAAACATTTTAAGTTATTCTATCTGTTTATCTTAACGTAAGATTTAAATCCATAATTATCTATGTGAATTATGAATGGTCGCAGCGGCTTTTATGGATGGCTTGTGGTTGTAGCTGCTTTTCTTGTGATGTTTATTGAATGTGTACTTTATATTTACGGTATTTTTCTTAAGCCACTTATTGAGGAGTTTGGATGGTTACGTGGATCAGTATCGTCTATTCATGCAGTAATGATGGCTACATATACGATAACAGTTATTCCAATGGGTAGGCTCTATGATAAGTATGGTCCAGATAAATTAATGGTTGCTAGCTGTATTCTAGTTGGTTCAGGATTAATGTTAAGTAGTGCAGTATCTTCGATTTGGCAACTATATTTTACGTTTAGTGTGATGTTGGGGCTTGGTTTCAGTCCAATATACCTATCCTCCATGTCAACTATTCTAAGAAGGTTTACATCGAGAAGTGGATTAGCAATAGGGGTTGCAACCTCAGGAATTGGGGTTGGACAGTTAATAATGGCTCCATCTTTAACTCACATTATAGGTATTTATGGTTGGAGATTTGCCTTCATTGTAAGTGGTGTATTTTCAATGTTTATAATTGCACTATCTACAATCATTATAAGCAGTACGTATAGAGGCTTAAGGATAAATACTTACAATGATGATAAGCTATGTAGAGGGGAAACATTAAATGGAGCTTTAAAAACATGGATTTTCAAAATTGTTTACTTAAACTATATCTTAGCCTGTCTTGCTCTTTTCATAGTTTTAGTACATATGGTTCCATACAGTATAGATATTGGTGTAGATCCATTAACAGCATCATATTGGTTAGGGCTAGTTGGAGTTTCAAGCGTACCTGGAAGAATTATTATGGGATTTGTATCAGATAAAATTGGGAAGGCTAATACATTTGCCTTATGCTGTCTATTTGAAGGATTTCTCATACTTCTCCTCCTCACTGGAAAGCATATACTACTATCTATATTTGCTGTGTTTTTCGGATTTTTCTATGGTGGATGGATGGCTATGTATGCTCCATTAATTAGTGAGCTTTTCGGACTTAAACATATAGGCAGTATACTGGGAACCATTGCTACAACCTTTGGAATTGGAGGAGCATTAGGACCAACATTTGCAGGGTATGTATTTGATATTTTTGGAAGCTATACAATAGTCTTCATAATATGTATGGTTATGTTTATATTGGTATCTCTACTAATTATTGGATTAAGAAAACACTTAAAGTTTAAATATTAAACTAAACAATTAATGCCATCTACCTATACTCTCAGACTCATTGTAAACCCCACTAAATCTTCGAGTAAACACTACCAAAACTTACTATAATGCATAATAACCTCCATTAACGAGTATGCGAATTCTCATATCACTCCTATATTGAATCCATCACTTCATTCCTTTAGCTTCTATACCATCTATACTTTGAAGAATACTAGGTACCTATCCCATATACTGCTTCTTGAAGTCTCTTAGCATCCTCTACAGCTATTTAGGAACCATATTATAAGGTATCCACTCACAACCAATAGTAGCTTATAGGATTTCATTAATTGTTTATTTACTATCACCATAGGTCATCCTAATAGGAGGAGCTAGAGACTACACATGGATGAATTTCAAACTGGTTTCTACGTAAACCCTCTATGTTAATAAATGCAAAATCGAGATAGGTAAGCATTTAAAGATTTTACTGAAAAGCATGATTAATACATATCAGAAATGTAAAGCCATTAGAACATGCTAGAGAGTACTATACATACTACAACTAATAAGACTACGACTAATAAGATCATACATAATTAAATGAGTAAGCACCATATAGAAAATAGATTAAGGCATTATTAAATTCCTAACTTTACTCTACTATTCTAATATTCTTAGAATATATTAAATTAAGACTATGACTTAGCGGAATAATCAAGTACTATAGTGTAGCCTTCAACTCTTACCTATTGAGTATTACTACTGTGATGAAAGATAATTAACTGTTCAAGATGAAGAATTACCCAACGTAGTTCTTACCCTCAGGGCTAGAAGCTGGTTAAATATTAAGTCTAAGCCTGGTTAGTGAATACATTTAATAATTAAGCTTCTAGATGCTATAGTTGAGTTTAGACCTCTATGCATATCATGTAATGAATAGTATTGGCTGTATAGTCATTCTTAAGCCTATGAAAAGTAGGAATATTCCAAAAGCCCTCTTCAACTGTTTAGGTTTTGTTCTCCTAGCAATGTATGCTCCTACCTGTGCTCCAAATGCTATGAAGAATCCTGCTGTTGTACCATATGTTAAATCCACATTTCCTATTGTTAAATGTGTTAGTAGACTTGATGTTGATGTAAATATCATTGTAAACATTGATGTAGCTACAGCAATATGTATTGGTAAACCCATAAATATAACCATGAGAGAAACAACAATAATCCCCCCTCCAACACCGAAAAACCCACCAGTAAACCCAGCTAGAAAACCAACAATTAAGCTAAAGCCTACTGATACGTAGTATTCAAATTTTCCCCCATCCCTATCTACAATAATTCTCTTTAAGCTCCCCCTAACCATACTTCTAAACTCTTTATTAGCTGTAAGTATCATGTATAGTGAGGTAAATACTAGAAATAAGCCAAAAAACGATGTTAACATTACGGAGGAGAAAAACTTTGTAGCATAAGCCCCCAAGCCAGCACCAATAATACTTAATGCAGCTAAAAATATACCAACAACCCTATCAATCCTCCCCTGTCTAAAATACGCTATACTTGCTGATAAAGCTGTAAAGAGTATTGCAAAACTACTTGTACCTACAGCCTTATGAGCTGTAAAACCAAGAATCAAGTTAAATATCGGAACCATAAGAAAACCCCCGCCAACCCCAATCATAGCTGAAACAATACCGACAATAAATATCCCAAGCCCAAACAATACTATTTCAATCATATAATACCAGCAAGTCTAGAACTCATCTATCTATACTTATAAGTTTTTCTACACCATCAAGGGACGTGGCGGCTGGGGTTTATTTTTAGGTTGTTGTAGTTGTATGTGGATGTTTGTAGAGTAGGTTCAGTATTCTTATCTCTTCCCCTCTTAGGTGTGGGTTATGTTGGTTGAATGTTGTTTATGCTTTGCTTAATGATGAGGAGCCTGACTCTATAGGCTTCCCAACTCTTGACTTGATGATTGTAGGCTAATCAAAGCATTGTAGTGGATTTCTTCAGCCATGGAGTATTACCAACTACAAATTCTGTTACCTCAAGTACTTTAAATGTCTTTGAGGAGGGATTTGGAGGTTAGTATTCCTTATTGAATAAACCCTCATGAATATCAGCTCATCCAATCAACATCTAAGGATGAATACACCAATACCATCCACCCTAACGCATACCTCATCAACAGCGATGAAACACCCCCTCAAATGCTATCTACAGCCACAACCCAACAACCCAACCCCTCAGACAACAATCCTAGAAACCACACACAATCCAACAAACCCACCCCAAGACTTAAAACTTGAAAGTACATAGCTAAACCAATAACCCTAAAGCCTACAAAATCCACCCCCCACAAACAACCCAAACCACCCAACAAACCCCAACACCAAACATAAAAAACTACATATTAAATCCTAAATTACCACGTCTCCATCAAGGATTGTGTCCGAGTAAGGAGGGTATTTAAAGGTTTTGGTTTAGCTTCTTCGCATGAATATTGTTGCTCTAATCTCTAGCTGCTTCAAGCATAGTAGAAGAGTTGTGAAGTTAAATATACAACGCATTGTTCAGTAGTTAAAAGTCAATTCTAAACGATTTAGGCTACTATCTCTATTATTGTATGGTCATAGTTTTCAAGGAGCCTTCTCTATCCAACTATATCCATATATTTTCCAATACCATTCCCCTCTTTTCCCTGAATATATCCAAATCTTCCATACTCCTCACTATTGTTTTGTGTTGTTAGTGTTTCCTTGTTTAATTCCTGATTTGATTTTGACTTTTCCATCTTATTCCTGAATCTATTAGTTTTCTTGATGCTTCTCTATGTATTTTTACTGCTTTCTCCATATCTTTTAATGCTATGAATGATGTATCCCCACTACTCCTGATACTTCATCACCATATATTGTTATGAACATGTTATTATCTTGTGATCTTAGTGTTTTGATGTTTTTAATGGTTTCCAGATTCAATACATACCGATTCATATACTACATCTAAATTTTCAAACACTATCCTAATATAGAGTTCACCCTCACCTATCCTCTCTAAATAAACCTTAACATCATCAACCATACTAGGACCTATAAATGCAATACCTAGAAAACCCACCATCCAACACCTCAGCCATAACAACAAGTACACCTAACAAAAACATTAAAAGAATAGCTAAAACCACTATACCCAACTCAAATAAATATGGTAGAACCAATATATTGCTGTTAAAAATATTCCGTAAAGAATCATATCAAGGAGTAAGAAATCTAAATCTATTCCTAAGCCCCTTTATGCTATGCTACCAAACTCTTAGAGGGCAAGGAGGTGATGCCTATCCGGACACTATCCGCCTACTCGATAGAAAACCTTAAATATTATGCCTAAAATACCCATCATGGTGATGTATTTGGAGAAGAGACCAGTAAGGTTTTCACTTAAGTCTCTTGAGTCAGCTGGACTTTCAGCTAGAGATCTTGAGATTATTGTTGGAGGTATTGAGATCCCTGAGGTTTGGGAGCCTCTCGGCCCAACACCAATGCCTAAAATATTTATGTTAAGATCGTGGGATTTTAAGCTTCTAAACAGGTATAAACCATTCTATATGCCCTTCTGCGATCAATGTTGTCTCTGTACCTATGGTAAATGTGACTTAACCAGAGGTAAAAGAGGCTCATGCGGTATAGATATGCCTACACAGCAGGGTAGAATAGTAGTGTTGGCATGTGCTATAGGTACTTCTACCCATACATCCCATGCTAGACATATGCTTGATAGACTTATTGAAAAGTTTGGTGCTGATACTCCTATTAATCTTGGATCTGATATTAATGTTGAAATGCCTAATACAAGACTTGTCGTAGGGATTAAGCCTAAAACTCTAGGAGATCTTTCCCATGTTTTAAGCTATGTTGAGGAGCAAATTGTCCAAACAATATCAACCACACATACAGGTCAGGAAGCAAGCTCTCTAGACTATGAATCTAAAGCTCTACATCTAGGTATGCTTGACCATGTCGCAATGGAGGTTGCAGATATAGCTCAAATAGTTGCATTCAACTTTCCTAAAGGTGATCCAAACACTCCACTATCTGAGATAGGTATGGGTCTCATAGATGTTATTAAGCCAATGATTCTACTTATAGGACATAATGTTTCTGAAGGGGTGGAAATCATAGATTACATGAGGAGAAACAATTTAGGAAAACCAGGCGAAATATTGGAGGTTGCTGGTCTATGCTGTACAGCACATGACATTACAAGATATGAGAGCTCAGCTAAAATTATTGGACCCATATCACATCAAATAAGATTCATCCGTTCAGGAGCTGCAGATACACTAATAATTGATGAGCAATGCATTACCAATCTATCACTTATAGAGGCTCAAAAAGTTAAAACCCCATTCATAGCGGTATCTGATAAAGCTGCCTATGGACTACCTGATGTTAGTGAGTGGCCAGTTGAAAAGATAGTTTCCTCCCTAACAGTTGGCGGCTTAAGCGGTGTCTTCCTCCCAGATTTAGAGAAGGCAGCTGCAGTATCAGTACTAACAGCTCTACAGACTGCACCATTAAGACAGAAGTTTAAAGTTATACCTGACATTAAAGAGCTTAGCACCATAGCCTCTAAATGTACACATTGTGGTAGATGCCGTAGAAACTGTCCAATAGATCTACCTGTAGACGATGCAGTATATTCCTTAAGGCTTGGAGATTCAAGCAAGCTCGCCATGCTTCACGATCTCTGCCTCGGATGTGGTAGATGTGAATGGGAATGCCCAAACCATACGCCTGTATTAAGCCTCATGATGAAGGCGGCTGAAGCCAAAATTAAAACTGAAAAATACAAGATAAGAGTTGGTAGAGGGCCAATACTTGATACTGAGATAAGAGAGGTTGGAAGCCCAATTGTACTAGGGGAAATACCTGGTGTTGTAGCTTTTGTTGGATGTGCAAACTATCCTGAAGGTGGATTAGAGGTAGCATTAATGGCTAGAGAATTTGCTAGGAGAAGATACATAGTAACAACTTCAGGATGTTCAGCTATGTCTATAGCTATGTATAGAAATGAGGAGGGTTTAACACCATATGAGGAGTTTTCAGGAGTCTTCGAGGCAGGTGGGTTAGTAAATGTTGGTTCATGTGTTGCAAATGCTCACATATCAGGTGCAGCTATAAAGATTGCAAACATATTTGCTAGAAGACCATTAAGAGGAAACTATGAGGAAATAGCTGACTACGTATTAAATAGAGTTGGAGCTGTAGGGGTTGCATGGGGGGCTTACTCACAGAAAGCAGCATCTATAGCTACAGGCTTCAATAGGCTTGGAGTACCTGTTATTCTAGGTCCTCAAGGATTAAAGTATAGGAGGATGTATCTTGGACGTTTTGAGGATAAGGAATCATTCACAGTCTACGATGCTAAAACAGGTAGAAGAGTTTGGATAGGTCCAGCACCTGAGCATCTAATAATATCTGTTGAAAACCGTAAGGAAGCTATGGTTATGATTGCTAAACTATGCCTAAGACCGAACGATACAACCAGGGGGAGGATGATTAAGCTAACACATTACATAGACCTGTACAAGAAAATCTATGGAAAATTACCTGAGGATATACATCTACTTGTAAGATCTGAAGCAGACATCCCCATAACGTTTAAAGATGAGGTTTTAAGCTACCTGGAGAAGGTTGGATGGAAGCCATGGGAATTACCATCAATAGACCCCTACTACTCAGAAAACGTATTCAAAAAGTATTATAGAGGTGGTTAAATGGCTGTAACACCGTGGCAGCTTGGCAATATATTTGGTCCCAGAGTAGCCATCCAAGTTAAAGGTGATGCTGCAGGTAGAATGATAAAAGCTGCTAAACACCCCCTCCTAATATCTGGAGGAAACGCTTTGAAGGAAATGGTTGGAGATAAGCCGTACATAGAATTCATAGTGGAGCTATTAAAAGCTAGAAGTATGCCGTTTATTGCTACTGGAGCAACCTACAAGGACTTTGTTGATAGGGGATTAAACCCAATTAAAATCATGAATGCTGTTGAAGTTGTTGATAGGCTTAGAGATTCAGAGTGGAGTATTGATGGTAAGGATCCACATGACCTAGTAGTATTTGCAGGACTATCATACCAATACCTATCTCAACTCCTCTCATGCATAAAACACTTTGCAACCCATCTGAAAACAATATGTCTAGATAGATACTATCATCCAAATGCGGATCTATCATTTCCAAACCTAACAGAAGAGCAATGGATAGAAAACCTTAAGTTACTCCTGGATAACGTAAAGTCAAGGTGACTTGATTGTCAAGCTTTGAAGAGTTCCCTGTTGAAATAAGTCCAGCGTTTGAGGGTCAAAGAGTAAGAAAGGAGGATATGTATGTAGAGTTTGGAGGGCCAAACGTAACTAAGAAATTTGAGCTTGTAAGAGTAAAATCTCTTGAGGAGGTTGAAGACGGCTTAGTAAGAATTATTGGTCCAGATATGTTAGAACTTAAGGAGGGATCATCAAACCCACTAGGAATACTAATAGATGTTGCAGGCTTAAAAATTGATAAAGATCTTGAAGGAGTAATTGAGAGAAGAATACATATGTATACAAACTATATTGAAGGAATAATGCATCTAAACCAGAGATACGATATATGGTGTAGAATATCGAAAAAATCATTTAAGAAGGGGCTTACCTCACTTAAATGGTGGGGTCTCGGACTCATAAGGCTATTCAAGGCTGAAATGCCCTACATAGAGAAAATGCAAGTCACATTCATAACAGATCCTGTAGAAGTAGGGAAAATGTTTGAGGAAGCTATAAGAATATATAGTGAGAGAGATGCAAGAGCAAGAGGGCTAAGAGATGAAGAAGTAGAACTATTCTATGGATGTGTACTATGCCAATCATTTGCCCCAACACATGTATGCATAATATCACCTGAAAGAATAAGCCTATGTGGAGCACTAACGTGGTTTGATGCTAGAGCAGCAGCAAACATAGATCCTAAAGGACCAAACTTCCCAATACCGAAGGGGGAACCTCTAGACCCAGTAAAGGGTGAATGGAGTGGTATAAATGAAGTAGTACAGAAAAAATCCCTAGGAACAATAAAAAGAGTTTACCTACATAGCGCTTTCGAATATCCACATACATCATGTGGATGCTTTGAATGTATAATGTTCTACATACCTGAAGTTGATGGATTTGGAATTGTAGATAGAGGATTCAGGGGAGGAGCAGTAAACGGACTATCATTCTCAACAATGGCATCACAAACAGGAGGTGGAATGCAGAGTGAGGGGTTCTTAGGAATAGGAATAGAATATATGAGGTCAAGAAAATTCATACAGGCAGATGGTGGATGGAAAAGAATAGCATGGATATCAAGTACATTGAGGGAAAGAGTTGAAGATGCAATACCCCAAGAACTAAAAGATAAAATACCAACTGAAAACGAAGCTAAAAACATAGAAGAACTAAAAAAGTATTTAATCCAACACAAACACCCACTAGCAGGAAAAATAATAGAGGAGAAACCAGAAGCTCCACCAACACCACAACCAATACCACAAACACCACAACCAATACCACAACCAATACCACAAACACCTGTAGTAATACCTCAAATAGCATCATCACAAATCCCGCCATCCATACCGACAGCAGCTGGAGGTATAAGAATAGTATTACAGGGAGCTAGGATTAAGATAGGTAAACTCATTATTAAGAGAGCTGAAGGCGTAAAACAATGAGTAGAGAAGTAGTGAGTAAGGAGGAAGTAGACCTCTCAAAACTACTGCAAAAACTACTACAGGAAAACATTGAACTTGAACTCAGTAATGTAGAAATCAAAGCTGAGAAACTTATCATAAAGAGGATGTAGCATGAGTAGGGATGAGGAGGAGGGTAGGAAAACAGTATTCGACCTCCTAAAAACAATTTCAGAATCAAAAGAGCTTGAACTTGAAGATGTAGTTATAGATGCTGAAGAATTAACTCTCGAATTATCCACAACCCCAACAGGAAAACCAGAATATCTAAGACTTACACTAGAGCCACTAACACCAGGAGCACAGAAATTAGAGTTTCTACTTGAAGCAACACCATATGGAGTAAGACTAGCAGCTCCAACTATACCACCAGCAGTACCGGTAGAAAAACCTAAAGAATTCATAGAGCTGAAATTTGAATATCCAATAGTAGAATATCCTGGAAAAATAGCTGAAGTAGTAATAGGAGCAACAAAGGAGTTGGGAGGGTCAAGAGGTAAAACTATTAAGATAGGTGGTGATACATCCCCTCCATTCTATCTATTTGAATCAAAACCAGTAAATAGACCAGTAGCAGCGCTGGATGTCTTCGACACCCCACCACCACTAGCAGGACCAGTAAAAAAGGCATACCAAGACGTACTACAAGACCCAGCTGAGTGGGCTAAAAAATGCATAAATACGTATAATGCAGACCTAGTATCACTCCATCTAGTAAGTACAGATCCATTAGGTGAGAATAAGCCGGTAAGGGAAGCATTAAAAACAGTTGAAAACGTTCTGCAAGCAGTAGACGTACCAGTAATAATAGGAGGATCAGGTAATCCACAGAAAGATACAGAGCTATTCATATATGCCTCAGAAGTATTTGCAGGGGAAAGACTAGTAATGGCCTCAATAACACTAGACATGGATATACCAAAAGTAGTAGAATCGATAGGAAAGCATGGACATAATGCTATAGCACTAGCATTCATGGATATAAATCAGGCAAAAGAACTTTCAAGGAAAATACTTGATGCAGGACTACCGAAAAACCACTTAATACTAGACCCAACAACGGGAGCATTAGGATACGGAATAGAGTATACGTATAGCGTAATGGAGAGGATAAGACTATCAGCATTGATGGGGGAAGAAACACTTCAAGTACCTCTAAGCTGCGCAGCAACAAATGCGTGGGCTGCAAGAGAAGCATGGATGAAAATAGAGGAATGGGGGCCAAGAGAGTTAAGAGGACCACTATATGAAGCAACAACAGCACTGGTAGGACTACTAACAGGAGCAAACCTATTTATGATGATGCATCCACTAGCAATGAAAATAGTAAAAGCATTTGCAGAAGCAATGATAGAGAAAGAGAAGAGGGAGGTAAAACCATACATAAACTGGATAAGAACAAAATTCTAGGCTGGTAAAATGCCGAAAATTCTAAGACCACTAGACGTATACAAACACCTACCAGGAATAAACTGTGGAAAATGTGGAGAATCCAGCTGCATGGTGTTCGCATCAAAACTCATAGAGAGAAAAGCAACACCACAGCAATGTACACCACTGTATGAGGAGCCAAAATACAGGGAAAAACTACAAAAACTACTAGAAACAATAAGACCACCAGTAAAAGAAGTATGGATAGGAATAGAACCAAACATTCTAAAAATAGGAGGTAAAGAAGTTTTATATAGGCATGAACTAACATGGAGAAACCAAACAGCAATAATAATAGACATTCATGACGAAATGCCACCACAAGAAATAAAGAAAAGAGTAGAATTTGTAGACAACTTCAAATTCATAAGGATAGGGAAAGAACTAACGCTAGATGGAATAGCAATAAGATGTGTATCAGAAAACCCAGAGAAATATGCAAAAACAATAGCAGAAATAATGGAAATAACAAACAAACCAATAATACTATGCTCTCTAGATCCAAGCATCTTAGAAGAAGCACTAATAATAGCAAACAAACGTAAACCACTAATATACACAGCAACAAAACAAAACTGGAAAGAAGTAGGAGAACTAGCATCAAAATATAAATGTCCAACAGCAATAACAGCAGAAGATCCATCAACTCTAAAATCATTATCAGCTACTCTAAACAAAAACTACAATATAGACAACATAGTTCTAGACCCACAAATAAGAATAGGGAATATAGCAGAAACACTAAGCACAATTACAGCAATAAGAAGAGCAGCAATAGAAAAAGAGGAAGGGGAACTAGGATATCCAATAATGACAGCACCAGCAGCAATATGGAGCATAGAAGAGGGGGATGAAAACGACAAAAAAATGCTGGAGTCAGTCGTAGCATCAAACCTCATATCAAGATTTGTAGATCTAATCATACTCCACACAATAGACACATGGACTCTAATACCAATAATAGTATGGAGAGACTGTATATATACGGATCCAAGATTTCCACCAGGGGTAAAACCAGGCCTATACGAAATAGGGAAACCAAATGAATACTCACCAGTACTCTCAACAGGAAACTTTGCACTTACCTACTACCTAGTTCGCGATGATATTGAAAAGGCGGGAATAAATGCGTATCTAGTAATCGTAGATACCGAGGCTACAAGTCTGCAATCATCGGTAGCCGGTAGAAAATATACTTCAGATAAGGTTATTGAGGCAATTAAGGAGACAAAGGTTGGTGATAAGGTTAAGACTAAGGCTCTTATCATACCCGGCTATGCAGCTAGGCTTGCAGGAGAGATAGAGGATGCATTAATGGGGGATGGATGGACTATTTTCGTGGGGCCTAGAGATAGTGGTGAGATGGGTGCTTTCTATGAGAAGGTCTTTAAACCATGGTTAGAGGAAAAGCTAATAGCTAAATAAAAGATGTAGTTTCTTTAAAATAAGCTATGTCTTATAAAGGATTAGTTTACTAATTCTCTCTATTTCTAGTTATATCTCATCCAGTCTTGTTATTGCGGTCTTACTGTTTAAGGAATTGTTTAAAGTGTTTTTCCTACATATACTTAATTGCCGAGGTGGAGGAGAGCAAATATAGTCTAAAAACGGACCGCCTACTACATGCTATGAGTTACAAATTACAACTATGTAGTTTCTATAGTTTTCTGATAAAGGCTTCTATTTTTACCATTGCTAAGGGGTTAAGAACTAAACTCGACTTATTCGTAAGAAAGCTTCAGGCACAATGGCTAGAGACATGCTATAGAGGTCTCTGTTACTACCCACCAGAATTGCCTTAGACTTGTTTAAGTCATCTTGTACCTCACCCCCAAGATTAATAAGTTCTAGCTTTGTTCAATAGTAGTCTTAAGTTTCCCATCCTTGACACTGTCCAGTTTAAAGCTTGTTGTCATGTTACCATATATGAAATAATCAGTGAAGGTTATGGATTTTGAGTCTAGCCAATTAAACCGTAAGCATAAGTAATTATTCTCATGCTTTTAACATAATTGGATATTAAACATGAAGAATTAAAGGATAGTTAAAACTTGGATTAGTGATGCTTTAGCTGAAAAGTAAATATGCTTCATCTTTCACTTTCTTTATACAGTTCTCAGTATCTACTATGTCTTCTCTATGGTAGCCTTCAAGTATACATCAGTCCTGCATGCTTCATTATGATAGGGAACATATTGGCTAGCTATCTATGAAGTTCATAAGCTATATACCCCATTTCTGCTTGTGCATCAGCACATTCCTTAAGTGGTAGGAAGTTAAATACAGCTTCTCTAAGATTCATCTGTACTGAAATTCTTATTGTAGATGCATTTACTGAGAAATATCTTGTATTCTCCATTCTACACCTTCATCTATTAGTTGAAAATAGCTCTTATGCATATACTCCATAACTCTATGGTTTAAGCCCTTAGGTAATATATATCTAGAAATCTTTACTCTACGTCGACTCTCCTACCAGTAGCTTGCAATTCTATGTCTAACAAGTTGGTGACTACATACCCTTAAGCATAATACAAGAAAACATACACAAGTAAACTCAAGAACACTCCAGTGACCACGTTTAAGAAAGCTTAAAACCCCTCCCCAACTAGTTTCTCATCAACTTTACTTAAAGCGCTCTTAATATTATATCCATGATATAGAACATCAGTTAATGCAGCTATTATCTTTTCACCACCCAACATATACATAAGTTCAACTGACGGCTTAATAAAAATCCATACTTTAAGGTTAGTAGCTCTAAAAATAAATGTTACTAGCCTCATGGAGACTGCTAAACTTAGTATATAGTCTCCACTCAAATATTTCCTTAACTATAAAAACTTAACACAAAATGGTGGTTGTACCTGACAACCATTTTCCGCATTTAGAAAAGATTTATAAACCTCTAATCAAGATTATTTGATGAGTCTAGAATCAAATAGAATCTTAGGCAGTATAGGTGCAATATTAATTGCTATTGGTTTTTCGACTCCATTTTCAGGCTATATTGGTATTCTTAGTCTTGTCGGTATAATACTTGTGCTGGTAGCTATGAAAGGTCTAGCAGAATACTACAATGAAAGAGGTATATTTCAAAATGCGCTTTATGGATTTATCTTCGGAATCATAGGATTCATAGTTGTAATCGTATTCGTAATGTTCTTTGCAACGTTTTCTATACGAGCCATGTGGAGAGCAGTAAGGATACCAACTGAATTTACAAGCGTTACTCTAATTGTAGGTCTAATCCTTGGTTTAGTTGTACTTGTTATATTTCTTGTTTTGCAAGCTATATTCTATAGAAAATCATTCAATCTCCTTGCTGAAAAATCTGGAGAGAAAATGTTTAATACTGCTGGGCTGCTAATGCTAATAGGCGCTGTTTTAACAGTAATAGTCATAGGAGCAATTCTATTGCTCATTGCTTGGATTCTAGCTGCTGTTGCATTTTTCTCCATTAAGGCTCCAGCAATCCAGCCAATATTACCCCCACCACCCCCAACATGACATCTTAACGCCCTATTTTTTAACCAAATTAAACAAGGCTTAGAATTGATTAATTTAAGATGCAAGGAAATGGAGCATCAATAGTTAAGTGATTTTCAACATATTCTTGGCCCAAGTCTCCATATACGCTATAGTATTTTGGATGATTTTTGTTAAGCCTAAGTCTTAGCTTTAACATGCCTGACAGTTATATACAGTTAAATCACTCAACTCATCTTAAATTGTTTACAAACTTTTTCTAACTTAAGGATTATTACTGGCTTGACTACCTCTACTTGTATGAATTACTGGTTAAATGTGTATTTGATGCTTACTATAAGTCTTTAAATGTATTGATTTAGAAGGTTTTTGAAAGGCTTGTAATTGATGATTTGGATGCTAGGAGAAAACTAAACACTAATACCATACTATGATAAATGAATAAATATTATAGAGGAATTTAGTATTTGCATTATCAGTATATGTAGACTAGAATATCCAATATACTCAGTATATTGGATGGTTAATCCAATACGATGTGGGAATAGGATAGAGTTAGCAATGAAATTATAGCTAAGCTAAACATTAAGCTTCAACTATGCAGTATTTCTAATACTTAATGAAAGCTATACGATATAGGAGGAGTAGGTTGCTGTAGAATTAAAAGGTTTGGAAGTAATAAAATGTTGTAATTTAATCTCTGAATTAAAATTCTTCATCTTCATATCGTTATGATGATTTATTAACTATGCTTTATCTCTTGGTTTAGCTATAATCTCCCTAATAATCATATCGAATATTCTTGTTGAGTTTGCTGGTTTAATAACTATAGCCGTATCAGCTCCTTTACTAGTTCCAGCTATACTTATTACATCTCTATCTACTGGTATCAAGCCAGCATCAGCAGCCATTGCTGTAATTTCAACGGCAACTTTTATACCTCACAGAAAAGCCTTAAGGTCTGCGCCATTATTTCTATCGGATATGCTGTGTTAAACTTACTCCTTATAGCTCTTTAAACATTTGTAAAGACATGTGTTCCAGTAAATATTTTACCACCATTCGCCTCTATTACTCTACGATTTTCCTCACTTAACTCCTGCCTTCCCGGCTCTCTAAAGCCAGTATGATGAGTCACAACAATTAAATTCCTTAAAAATCTTCGAAGCCTTAACGCCAGTTTCACCCCTAACAGATGCAACAACAATATCTCTTATCCCCAGCTCCTCCTCAGCCCTCCTCCTTGCTAGAGCTAAAACAGTCTCAGTATTATCTTCACCCGGGCTACTAAAATAAACTATAGTCTTCTCAATCATACTCACAGAATCACACCAATTTACAATTACAAACATTTATTAAAATCTTTCATACACATTCACCACCTCAGCTTTAGATGTTTATATCGTTTTCCACATCTCTCATGAGGATTTTATTTTATCTATGTCTTAATCATTTTACATGGTACTTACTGTTGGTGATTTATATGTTTGTTGATTGTGGTATGCTGTATTATTCTTTTGTTTGTTTTGATGCTTCTATGTTTATTGTTGATTGATTATGCTTCATATAAGTGTTTATTGCTTTCCAATTTATATTTATCAACTTAATATTTTGTTTGCATATAGCATTTAGTATAACATTTAATGCTAGACTTCTAGAATCTTGTAGATATAAGATGTCAAATTTTACGTTAAATATGTATTATACTATTCTATACCTCAAATATAATCTATATAGTAAGTGATTATAGCTACTCATCAAAATATCAGCATAATAATAAGTAATGTACTACCAAATTCATGAATCCATCCAATACTCATACCCTACCCCCAAGAGCTACACCTAAAGTAGGTTAATCCTACAAATATGAATAATACTCTTACTCCTACGAAGAAACCATAATTACTAATCATACCAATCCAATATAGAGTAAGAACATTACTTACTTAAACTTCTAAAGTTGCCGGGCATCCAAACTACTTACAAGTTAGCTTAAGCCTCAATGGGGTGTAAATCATCTAGTATAAGAATTTAGCAAGACTATATTTATTACTGAAGGACCCCAGTTAAACCGTAAATACTATCCTGTACTTTAAGTTATCTTGATTATTCACTAAGCCTCCAACTACTTTAGGTAATTGGATGTTTATATAGGGGATTCTTACTCAGCTTCGCAGCTCTCTCCTCCACAATTCTAATATCTCCTAAACTCTAAAGCCCTAACTCCTGAATATAAAATGTACTGCTAAACTACTATAGAATAAATATTTTCTCATGAAATACGGTTGTAGACATAAAGCAAATATTCCTAAAGTAATGAAACCGTAATATTGGCTCTGTGAACTTGTATGAAACATATACGTGGTTAATGATTAGGTTCACAATACGTAAATTAAATATATATATTTGGTACTCTACAATTATTGGGAGTAAAAATGGTTATTGCCTGTATCTTGGTTTGCTGTGAAGCTGGCAAATTTAAGGAAGTTATTGAGGAAGTGAGGAAGATTACTGGTGTTAAAAGGGTATTTGGTGTTCATGGGCGTTGGGATGTAGTTGTAGAACTAGAAGCTTTGGATCTTAAAGCATTAGGTGAAACTGTATTAAAGCTTCATGGATTACTGGGGGTTAGAGCTACAGAAACCCTTATAGGTTTCTGAGGTGAGGGTATGCAAGCCTGTATTCTAATTAGAGTTTTTCCTGGGAAGGGAATTGAGGTTCTAGAGGCTGTAAGGAAGCTTTTAGAAGTTAAAGATGCTTACCTTGTATTTGGTAGATATGATATAGTTGTTTTTGCTGAAGCTCCAACCTTTGAAGCTTTAAGTGCTCTAATAGTTAAAATAAATGCAACTTCAGGAGTTAAAAGTACGGAATCTCTTATAGAAGTTAAGTAATCTAACTTAACCAATAACTCTTTTTTCATAGCATTAGTTTATAGCTATTACTAGCTGGCTGAACTTATTTTTATTATGATATTCTACGACAAATGCATAGTGAGCAGATATACTCTCCACATCAGTAAAGAAAATATTGCTTAACATCGTATACTAAGAGATTTTTAAAATACTTAAGCTAATTCTCTTTGTTTTTATGTCTGATGTGTATTCTATGCCATGATGAGATCAATTATGCCATTGGTTAATGAGTGGAATGTGAGGCTCTTTAGTAAATCATCCTACCAAAACTCATTGAGAAAGTTAGAAACCTTAAAAAGAAGATTTAGAGCCTAGAGAAAAACATATAACCACTCTACTAAGAGACGAGTGTAAGTAGTATACATGCTCTATAATTATTTAAAAGCTAGATTTAAGCTACTTCCTCTAGTAGTTTACATAAGTTCTGCCATGGCTTAATTATGATATTTTGCTAAGCTATACAGGCTCTACTAAGTCATAAACTTTAAATCCTACAATAAGCTTTAACTGAATCCATAAACTAAGCAATAGAAACCATTCTCTAAATCATATTAGAATATTTTATACTCAGCTCCCTTGTAGACCACTTCATGAAGCTTCCTCCGCTAGATATCATATTCATCTTGAAGATATTCCAAGCATGCTTTAACCATTTATTAGGTTCCAACTTGAATTTACAAGTTCATCCAGTAGTAAGTTGCTTAATTCATAAACTCCACCAGTAAATCTTGAGTGAGAGTAATAAATCCCTAATAAGCTCTCGGTAAACATCCTCTCCTTGCTGTTGACAACCTTAGTGCTCTAATATAAAGCTAAATCTTGCAGTATATCTAGTGACTTCTTATCTTCATCAAGCCTGTTTACATCATTACCTAGAATTACAGTAACTTCATAGTCTTTAAATCTAGCATACATAAAGGAATCTATCTAAGCTACTCTTCCGCTTTGGTTATGAAATACAGCTCTAGTTTAATATTCTAGTAATAGTTCATCTATGCGCTACAACCACCCCCTCTAAACTCTGAAATTTCTAAATACTAACAAATATAGATGAGAATAGTTCAATTCCCTTTTTGAGCGGTTCTTGAGTAATGAGTTGTTTAAATAAGGAATAGCTAAAATCTGATAGTTTAAGAGCTTTCCTACAAAACACTCTGATGAGGTGTACTCATTGAAAAGTTTACAACTCTCAAACAGGCACCTCCTTGGTAGTTAAGCATCTTAAAATAGCTCTGATAATGCATAGAAACGTTTCCCCAGTAGAATCCTCACTCTATCTGATTTGGCTAAGCCCCCAGGAATTACCGCTGGATATAATCTTTTTTATACCATATATTACGTACCTTTTAAAAGAGCTGGTGAGCAATCATATTTAGGAAGTCAACTTATAGGGGACTTTAGGCAGAAATCTCACTGTGTATCCTTAATTCCATCCATCTTATCTATACCTACTTACCTCTTTAGTCATTTACGAATTCACTATTTTCTCCATCTCGGAGAAAATAGAATTCTGAAGATAATAGGAGGATTACCAGGTTTTAAACTCTAGATTATTTTGATGTACTTACCTAAGGGGATAGAGGCAAAGCTCTTATTATTCACAGTTAGAAGAGTATAAACTCAAATTCATAGGAGCAGCATTAAGAAGGAGGCTAGTCATTAAAATAATCCTCTCAGTACCATCAGCATTCAATATAACCAATCAGTAAAGGATTGAGGGAACTAGGTTAAAGTATATAAATATGATGTAGTGAAGTATACTATGTATTTATTATGAAGTCTAGAGAGAGACTTTTAACCGCGTTAAGGCATGAGGAGGCGGATAGAGTTCCAATAGATTTAGGGTCTACTGATGTTACTGGAGTAAACTGTTTAGTGTATAGAGAGCTTAGGAGATTTTTTAGTTTACCTAGTAAGCCTATTAGACCCCTGATTACTGGTGGTTCAGATCCATCGCTTTTCACGTTTTATAATATGGTTGCTGAGGTGGAGAAGGAAATTTTGGATACACTACATATTGATGTTATCTCAATTAATAGAACTTTAGAACCTACATTAGATGTTAAAAAACTCTCTAAAGCATTTATTAATAATAAGTGGCAAATTACAGAAGTAAAGTTTAAACAATGGTATTGGGGGGAGTGGGACTTAACTATAGAGATACCGGACTATATAGATATAGTTGAAAATGGAGACCGCTATATAGCTAAGCTAGGGGGCCGGGAGCATGCTGTGGCTCCTAGAAAAAGCTTCTACTTTGATTCAAGACGTTTCAGTACACCTCTAAAAAATGTTAAAGATATTGCTGAGGTTAAAGACTTTAACTGGGATTCTTATAAGATTTCAGATTTAGTTCTTGAGGATCTTAGAAGAAGAGCTGAACACCTATATAAAAACACAGATTATGGACTAGTATACTTTAGATTGGGGAGTATACATGCTTGGCCGCAGGATTTAAGAGGCTGGACTCAGTGGTTATCTGATTTAAGGTTAAGAAGAGCTCTAGCTGAAGCTATATTAGATCAAGTTATGGATGTCGTTATGTATAATACTAGGAGAATTGTTGATGCCGTAGGACACTATGTACAGGTAATAGGCTTAGCTGATGATCTTGGAACTGAGGAAAGCCCTCAAATATCAGTTCAAATATTTAATGATATTTATAAGCATAGATATGAAACGATCTTTACATATATAAAGAGATACAGTAAATCATATACGTTTCTTCATAGTGATGGAGCTATATATCCATATATTAAGGAACTTATTGATGTAGGACTAGATATATTGAACCCCATCCAGATATCTGCTAAGGGTATGGATCCTGAAAAGCTCAAGAAGGAGTTTGGAGAGCAATTAACGTTTTGGGGTGGTAGCGCAAATACACAGCACATACTACCATTTGTAGAACCAGAAGGAGTTATAGAACATGTTAGGAAGCTCATAGAAATATTTGCTCCTGGAGGAGGATATGTGTTTGCCCCCATACATAACATTCAGCCAAATACACCATTGGAGAATATAGTGGCGATGTTTAAGACAGCATATAACCATGGGAAATACCCAATAAAACAGATAGGTTGATTTGAGTTATATATGAATCTTTTAAATCTTATAAGAGATTCCCTAGCTAGTCTTGATATGGATTCAACTCTAAAACATGTTAGTGAAGCTTTAAAACACAGTATTTCAATTATGGATATTGTTAATAGCTTGTCTGAGGGTATGAGGCTTATTGGTAAAAAATATGAGAATGGTGAGTATTTTATCGCTGAACTTACCGTAGCTGTAGAGATATTTAATGAAGCTATGAATATTTTAAAGCCAAAGATTTTAGGGGGGAGGGAGATGAAGCATATTGGGAAAGTTATTATAGGAACTGTTGAGGGTGATCTTCATGATGTGGGGAAGAATCTTGTTAAAACTGTACTGGAGGTAAATGGCTTTAAAGTTGTAGATTTAGGAGTAGATGTATCACCAGAAAGATTCGTGGAGGCAGTGAAACAATACAAGCCGGATATTGTTGGTATAAGTACTCTACTAACATCAACAATGATAAATATAGAGAGAATAATAAAGGCGTTAGAGAGTAATGGCTTAAGAGATGAAATTAAGATTATTATTGGTGGAGCACCAGTAACACAGCAATTTACAGAGAGCATTGGAGCTGATGCTTATGGAGAAAACGCATTCAAAGCTGTTGAAATATGTAGGAAGCTGGTAGGGAAATAGCTAAGTACTGTAAACCTCAAGAACTTTAATATTGTAAGCTATGAATTTCTAACATTCCTATTCTATATTAGGTATGGTATATTTAACATTCTCCTTATAGATTCTATTTCATAATTGAATACTTTATGAATTGAGACATAGACTTGACAACATGGTAGTTTAAATGGATTTCTACATACATTATGCTGTTTAATATAGCTATCTATATAAAGGAAAATTTAATCAGTATACTTATGGTTAAAATGGTGCTATTTTATGGATTTCAATTTTGCTCTTACTAGATCTTTGTTAGTGGTTAGTTTATTATTGTTGTTAGCTTCTGTTTGGTGGTTAAACCCTCATCCAATCATATTAGGTGAAGAGTACTCATTCATATACGTTTAAGCTCGATTCAATTAATTTCTTAATCATCTTTTCAATTTTCTCAACAACTATGAATATAGTATCTTATTCCATGCAACATTCTCTATAATGCTTTTAATCTTCTACTTCTAGGTAGAAAGCCTAGAAGCTTAACTCTAAGTCATTACTTCTACTTTTCAATTCAGTCTTAACATAAACTCATCAACCTTAATAGGGTCATGTATTTTAAACTTCAATCAACTCTCTAAGTATCAATAATTCCTCCAGATACTCGATATGTAGCACAATTTATCCACTTCTGGAAGCTTAAGTACTAAGATATGTAGATATCCTAAAGATTAAGTAGAACAATCTTTAGAAGTATTTCTTGATTGATTCTCTAGTTTCATTATTGAATGTTTAGGATACGACTTACAGCACTACTACGCTAAGTACCTCTACATTAACCCCCACCTAATAGCATTTGGGAACTATAATGAGAACACTAACATCATTAAATCATAAGCAAACTTAAGAGGGCAAGCAGCACAACCCTACTTAGAAGAGAATAAGAAACCACATAAACTAAAATGAGTAAAGAAAATAAAACAACCAACAAAATACATAATAGGAGTATTAATCTAAATATATATGAATTAGTAGAAACCATTACTAGAAGACTTAGAATTGAGATGTTAAGGTGGGTTACTATAAGCACTTGTAAATTAAATGTATTCCATATATTTTATATGGAATTCCATGTTTAAATAAGCTCTTCTGGAATACATTTAGGATTGTAGCTGACTCTAGGTTTTAAGCCTGCTTTTCTCAGTCTCTCCATAACGTGTGGATATTCAAAGACATATTCCTCCTCAAACTCTCTAACTAGTACTTCATCTATTTTTATCAGTTCTCTTTTTAGCTGCTTTATATTTTCCTCATTACTAAAGCTTAACATTACTGCTGGGTGGCATTTAACACCATAATTCAAAAGGTTTCTTAATGCATTAATCTGATAGTTAAAAGCTTCTGGGTATGCTTCTGTTAGTTTTGTGAATTCCTCTTCTGTACATCCCTTTATGGAAACTCTAACATGAATATTTCTAAATCTAGATAGATCTTTAGCATAGGATTCATCATATCCTATAAGTATACCATTAGTTTCAAGAATGAAGATATATCTATTATACTGATCGTTTAGCTCCAATACTCTCAATAAATGTTCTCTACCTATTGTCGGTTCATTACCACTAATTCTAATGTATCTATAACCTTTCCTACTGGCGATTTGATCTAGCTTTAGGAATACTTCTTCTGGACTATAGAACTTACCTATTTTATCTGGATGGTCTCTAGGAGCTCCACTCCAACAGAAAACACATCTAAGATTACATCCAACACAGTCAGCAGCTGCACATCCACCATACCATTTACCACCACGAGCAACACGATAATACTTCCTAAATAAGCCATTAACAGTTAAGTTCCTTATAGTACTAGACAACTTAATAGGATCATACAATCTACAACACCAACCACAATATATCTTGCAATTAAGTCCCTTTATTTCTTTCGCTTATGTAGCTATTAACTGTTAAAATGCATGGATAGAAGTGTAGAGTCTTATTTTAACATACCCTAATAATTTTATCTTAACTTCAAAATACTATATTTTCCTTCTAACTAAACTACTATTTGAACAATGAAAACACTATAGTAATCAGTATTGTACTTAATACTGCCAGAACTATATATCTGTAAACAGTAGGTATATCTGCTTCATAGTGGCTTGCAGATAATATAAGACATGAATGTCCTGGACTAAGCATAACCCCCATATAACCCCCCAGGAATGCCCATAGTAATCCTTTACCTGAAAGGAAGGGTAGGAGGGGGGGTAAAGCTAAAGCTACATATGTAAACTCTGCACCTGTAGCTAAACCAATTATGAAGGGAATGAGAAATAATGCAAGCCACCAAATTGGCTCTAGAATATTTGTTAAAGACTCCATTATGCCGCTTTCCCTAATATATTGACTAAATACTATGGATTCTATTACTAGAATAATAATTGTCGGGTTTAATGCATATTTAACCGACTTTAAACAGCTTTTTGATGTAGGCTTATAAATGATTAATAGTATGGTTAAAATCATAATCAATGAGAGAACCACACTTATCTTTAGGAGGATTACAAGTATGGAGATGAGTATAAATATCCATAAATGTGTTAGGCCTCTTAAATCATGTTTAATATTGTAGCCTCCTTTAAGTCTAAATGTAACCATCATTATTCCAGATATTACTGAGGCAAGAGCAGAAGGCCAAGTTACGGAAACAATTTCTATTGGTGTTTTATTAAGTATTCCTGAAGCTAATATTATACCCTGATATAGAGGCCATACAGGAGCCCATATGTGGCGGAACCAATAGTTAATGAAGACTTTTTCCTGAGGCTTTAACTCCATTTTATCATAGAGCGTCTTTGCCATAACAGCTGATACATAAGCTCCCCCAGGCATAGGAAGTAAACCTATTATTGCAGGTATAGCTATACCTGCAGATCTACATCCAAATGTACTTAAACCCTCAACAATCCTATCAGTAACCCCCAGTTCTCCAAGTAAAGATGCAAGAAGCATAGCCAGTATGAGAGCAGATAAAACCTCAATCATTGTAGGATTAAACGCCATAATTGTTATCCTAACTATATTTAAGCCTACAGCTACTACACCGTAGAATACTGTTCCAGCTCCTAGAGCAACAGCAACATTTACACGTTTAAAAACTAGAATAACCACTACTAATATTGAAATCAACAGCATTACTTCCAACATAGTAGCTTTACCCAGTCCTAACTATATTTAAGCATTACCACTAGATATTTCTACATTTTCCACGACTAAAGTTAGCCTCTTCCTAATCTCTACGTTTATAGATGTTCTCTACACTTCATCTACTCCATCATGGACTATTTCAACCCTCCTGTTATCTCCCATTTCAACCTTCTAGCATAATTATCTACTTTCCTCTATAAGACTTAAACACCTTCAGCACGAGTCTATTTACTCTCTATCTTAAGCATCTCTAGACTTCAACATATTTTTCAATGTTATAGAATCTCTCTTATCATTGAGATGTAGTAGATATAAGTCCATAATGAACATATATTTTAAATATTTTAATCTAAGCTTTTAGCTTAATATTATCTACTTACCTCTACATCTAATACAATCAAAGTAGCTCATACAAATATTAGCGAATACCAATTCTTTTCCCTGTTTTTACAAGTATTGAGCTGATAAGTGCAATTATATTGCTTATTAATAGGAATAAGTACATGAATCTATATGCCTGTACTGAATATATGCTCCCATGCTTAAAGCTATCTAATATGTATCCTGTTATGGGTTGATATAATGCCGCACCTACAAATGGAAACATATTATAGATTCCACTTATAGTACCATAGATTCTTAGTGGATAGCTTTCTCTGATAATTGTAAAGCTGATAGGTATTGCACTAATAGATGCTCCTGTAAATACTGATATTAGGTAAAACTCAAATATTGAGAGACTATCTGTTTTTAATGTTAGTAGAGTCCATGAAGTAATGTTTAAAATAGTTGCAGAAACTATAACTTTCTTTCTATCATGTAGGATTCTATCTGAAATCAATCCGAATAGGGGAGCACATATTAATCCACCAATAGGTGCTAGCATTACAATTCCACTTGCTGATGCCTTATCCAAGCCATAGATCTGCATAATATACGGTATACCCCATATACCCTGATAAACCATAGCTGAACTATAGTTAAAAATCATCCAGGAATTAAGTAGGAGGAAGTTTTTATCCTTTATAACATGTTTTATATCCGTTAAATTCAATAGTGACTTCCCATTACTTCTCCTATTTCTTGCTGGTTTAGCTATAAGCAAACATGTAAGTGTTGGTATAATCATGATAATAGCTACTAGTATAAGTGCCATCCTCCATCCAAGAAGTAAAACCATATATGTGAACGGTATGGCTGCAGCTATTGCTCCTAAGTAGCCACTTGAAGCTAAAACCCCACTTACACTTGCATAATCTCCCTCCCCAATCCATTCTGAAAATAGCTTTAATCCTGAAACCCAATGTGCACCAACACCTATACCGATTAGAGTTCTCCCTATCATTGCTACATAAATATTGGTAGATAATGCAAATACAACTACTCCTAGAATAGATACTGTAGAGAATAGAAGCATTGTTCTTCCAGGTCCTATAGTGTCATTAAGCGTACCTATAGGTATCTGAATGAAGGCGTAGAAGTAAAAGTACATGGAGCTGAGAAGCCCTACAAGTGTAGCTGAAGCGAGAAAGTCATTTATTAAGTTATCAGCAATAACATTCATATTTACCCTATGAAAATGGCTAAAAAAATAAAGTGAGGCCGGAACAATTACTAATAATATCTTCCTTACCATAATACTGGAACCAGCTTGGTGCTTATTTATACTTTACGTTAAGATTCATGAATACCGTCAAATTACTTTTATCGGCTTACTTCCCGCTACGTTATGTTTATGTAAAAGCTCCATTAATTAGCTGTAATATGAATTAAGCTACTACTCAACCTCTAAAGTTAATATTTCCTCCAACTCTACTGTAAATTTTATAATGTTGTTTAAATAAGCTACATACCCCATTTATAAAATCACTAATTTAAAGCCTTTAATTACTGTCTTATGTAAATTAGATTTGCTGGCTTAATTTCTGTTAGCATTTCCCCATTATGGTTGTAGAGTATTATGTTGTTTAACCACTCCCTATTGTTTTCTTCTGGGCAGTCTTCTCTATAGTGTGCTCCCCTGCTTTCTGCTCTTATTAAGGCAGCTTTAGCTACAATTTTCCCTACAATAATGAGATTAATTGTTTCCAGTAGTTCACCCAATTCTTTATATGTTTTCCCCTCACTTGCTATGTAGAGATTTTGAATCTGCCTACTTATTCTCTCCAGCTCGCTTACTGCTTTTATAAGCTCGTTTTCTCTTCTAACAACCCCTACATAATCATTCATTATGTTTTGTACCTCTACCCTAATTAATCTATAGTCTACCCCCTCTTCTCTTTCATAGAAGCTAGAAATCCTATTTATTTCCGCTTCAACTTGCTCCTTAGATATTTCTGGTAGGGTTTTAGATATTGCTCTTTTAGCTGCATATGTACCTGCTATTTTTCCAAATACTAAGGCATCAGTTAATGCATTACCTGCAAGTCTATTCGCACCATGAACTCCAGCTGTAACTTCACCACATGCAAATAGACCATTAAGAGTTGTTTTAGCATATTCATCAATTCTAATACCTCCCATAAAGTGGTGTGCACCTGGAGCCCATTCGATCGGCTGCCATTTAGGATCTATACCTGCACTTCTACATGCATGTAAGAAGGATTTAAAACGTTCCAGCTCCTTTTCAGGAACACCTGATAGATCATTGTAGACACCGCCGTGACGTGTACCCCTCCCCTCCTTTATCTCCTTGTATGTATATATGGCTATTAAGTCACGTGTAACGTTTTCACATCTAACTGAATCATATTTCTTCATGTACCGTTCACAGAGAGCATTATAGAATCTACCACCACTACCAATCATTCCATCTGCTGGTGGAGGTAGTCCTCTAAGTACTGGAGGATACACTATACATGCTCTAAACTGTATAAACTCCATATCGCTTAGCTCAGCTCCTGCTTGATATGCTATAGCATAGCCATCCCCCGTGATGTCTGGAGGATTAGTTGTAATTGGATATAGCCATCCAGCACCACCAGTAGCTAGTATTGTTGATTTTGCTCTTACAGTTAAAATATCTCCAGTTTTAAGATTTAATCCTACTGCTCCTACTACCTCTCTACTTCTAGTTAATAGGCGTGTAACCATTACATGATCTATTACCTCAATATTTAGCTCACGCACCCTCCTAACCAATCCCTCTATCCATCCCCCAGCATATGGTTTGCTGGAAACTATTGCTCGTGGCTGGCTATATCCTCCGAAGGCAAATAACTTATACTTTCCATCTTCTCTTTCAAAACACGTTCCAAACTCCTCAAGCTCTTTAGCTACCTCTACTGATTTCTCAATCATTACCTTTACTAAAACCTGATTATTCATAAAACGCCCTCCAACCACAGTATCTCTTAATTGGCTTTCAAAGCTTTGCAGATCAAAAGCTACTTGCATAGCCCCCATAGCATAGGAACTACATCCAGATGGGAAGCCACCCTTACACACTATAGTAGCTTTCACATTGTATTTTTGAGCTTCAATAGCTGCTCTAAGACCAGCCCCCCCAGAACCAACTATTAATACATCAGTATCAATAACCTCCAAGCACCTTCCCCATATTTAATAACATATTTAATTTCTAAGTTGTACTTAAAGCTTTAAAACTAGTTTTATTTAAGCTTTACTATAAAATATTACCTACTACAATCCTCCTAGTAGTTATGGTAGCAATTCCAGAAATGTCTGAAGCAGATGTAATTGTAAGATATCTTTCATGGGCTTTCCTTATCATAATATTAAGTTCAGGATGGAATATTATTGGTGGATATGCTGGTCAGTTTTCTCTTGGTCATTCTGTATTTTACGGTATTGGAGCATATGTTTTCGTTATGTTCTTCCATACCTTTAAAATTCATTGGGCTCTATCAATTCTTATAGCTGGTATATTCTCATCCATTACCTCAATAGTTATAGGTATTCCTACTTTAAGATTAAGAGGAGGCTACTTTGCTGTTGGTACTTTAGCTTTATCTGAGGTTATGAGGGTATGGGCAAACAATGCTCCGGAAGTTTTTAAAGGTGGTGTTACAGGAGTAGCTGTTACACTACCTGAAGGCTGGAGTGCAATTTACTCCTACTATCTAATGCTTAGTTTAACAGTAATAACTATAGTTATTAGTTATTTCGTAAAGAATTCTACGTTAGGATTGAAGTTAAGAGCAATTAGAGATGATGAAGATGCAGCGGATGGTTTAGGTATCAACGTTTTAACATGTAAAATAATAGCTTTAATGCTGAGCTCTCTTATTGTAGGTTTAGCTGGTGCTACTCAAACTACTTTTACTGCATATGTTAGTCCGGATAGTGTATTCGGTACTAAACGCAGTCTAGAAATGGTGCTTGCATGCCTACTTGGAGGTTTAGGAACAATATATGGTCCTGTAATAGGTGGGGCATTATTTGAACTTCTAGCAAGAATTTTATGGGGTTTCCCACATTTCCATCTATTAATCTATGGAAGCATAATAGTTATCCTAATTGTTTTTGAACCTAGAGGAGTTATCGGTATATCTGATAGGTTAAAGCACATATTAAGATTAAAACGATTTTTGAAGGTGAGTAGTATTGTTGGAGGGAGTTAATATCTCTAAGTTTTTCGGTGGGTTAGCAGCACTTAAGAATGTTAGCTTTTCACTGAGTAAAGGGGAGATAGTTGGATTAATAGGACCTAATGGTGCAGGTAAAACCACTTTGTTCAACATAATAACCGGCTTTACTACCCCATCTTCAGGTACCATACTTTTTAAAGGTAAAAAGCTAAATGGTCTTAAACCCCATGAAATATGTAGATTTGGAATTGCTAGAACTTACCAAATTGTTAAGCCTTTCTCCAACCTAACGGTGTTAGAAAACGTTGCTGTAGGTGTAATTTCCAAAGGGAGGAATAAAATAAGTCTAAGTAAAGCTAAAATTGAAGCTTTAAAAATACTTAAGCTTGTAGGATTAGAAAATAAAGAATCCCTATTAGCAAGAAATTTAACATTAATGGATAAGAAAATGCTTGAGTTTGCTAGAGCTTTAGCTACTGAGCCTGAAGTTCTACTCCTAGATGAGGTATGTGCTGGATTAAATCCAACCGAGACTCATAGAGCTATACAACTTATAAATAGTTTACGGGAGCGTGGTATTACAATTTTTTGGATTGAACACATTATGAGGGCAATTATGACCGTTGCTGATAGAATTATAGTCTTACATCATGGAGAGAAAATAGCAGAAGGCTCTCCTAGAGAAATAGCAAATGATGCTAGAGTAATAGATGCTTATCTAGGTGAAAAATATCTACTAGAATAGCTGGTATCTTAAATGTTGGAGGTTAACTCTATCAACGTCTTTTACGGGGAGCTTCAAGCTCTCTGGAATGTTACCCTTAAAGTAGGTGAAAAGGAGAAGGTAGCTCTTCTCGGCTCCAATGGAGCTGGTAAAACAACAACATTAAGAGCCATCTTAAGAGTACTGCCCATTAAGAGCGGCTCCATAACGTTTTTAGATAAAGAAATTCATAATCTACCCACCCATAGAATCGTTGAGTTGGGAATAGCTATTGTCCCTGAGGGAAGACGGCTCTTCCCCCACTTAACAGTTCTTGAAAATCTTGAGTTGGGAGCCTATAGCCGTAAAGCCAGAGAAAAAATAAGGGATACCCTAGAATGGATATATCAGATTTTCCCTATACTTAGGGAAAGGAGGAATCAGATAGCTGGTACATTAAGTGGTGGAGAGCAACAAATGTTAGCTATAGGTAGAGCCTTAATGTCAAAGCCTAAACTACTTTTAATGGATGAGCCAACACTAGGTCTCGCACCAAAGATAGCTCTATCAGTTTTCGAAATAATCAATAAAATAAATAGCGAGGGAGTTACTATATTGCTTGTCGAGCAGAATGTACGTCATACCTTAGAGCTCGTTGATAGAGCATACATTCTTGAAGGTGGCAAAATCGTAATGGAGGGTGAAAGCAGTCAACTAATAGGTAACGAATACGTGAGAAAATCTTATCTAGGCCTCTAAGTAGTTAGCTAATAGTAGTAGCATAGTAGTAGCTAAGTTAAGTTAGTAATAGCTCACCTTCTATTTTTATGAAGTAATAGTTTACCCCCACCAATTCATTTAAAGCAATTTATCCACTAATGCTAAATATCTTAACGTTAATAACATCTACAACCTCTAATACTAGTAAATGCTTAAAGTCTAGTAGTTTAAGGAATGAATTGATACATTAAGCTACTTAGTTTCAACCCATATAGCTACCTCTTTACCCATTCATCGAAGAGCCTCATGGCTCTAGCCTCTATTTGCCTCTTCAAACTGTGATACGCTACCTTTAATGTGGAATATTGTTTAAACAATATGACGACTATTCCTAAGAGTGGAATATTAGAATCCACTCAAACATGCCTATCGTGGCGTTTTCATACCATTTTAATATAAAAAGTTTTCCATAAGAATAAATTTAAGCTTCCACCTCTCCCTCAACTCCAATGGCCTTACTGCGGGCATGCAACATATCCTTCGAAACAATAAGCAAATCAACAACTGCTTCGTAGACCTTCCCCCTAATCCTAGCATTCTTAAAAATTAGGAATAATGCAGTAGATTCACCCTTCAAAATACCTCAATTACGACGTCACCTCTTTTCTATAGAAGGGTTCAAAAACCCTAAAATCCATATCTTCAGCCTTTCTTTTCCCCCCTCTTTCTTCCCAACTCTATGTTTTTCAGCTATATGAGCCTCAACAACCCTTCTAGAAAGCCCCTTAAAACCACAAACTGAACAACACCAATATCCAGATTCCAAAATTACAGACACACCCCTCCCTAATTAATACCATGATATAATATGTATTTCTAATATAAACACATAAACAAACGTAAACTGACGTAAACGCAATATAAACTATATAAATACATTACAATATAAAGACAGTAATGAGTAAGCTGAATCCCTTTACTCCAGATACGAGTAGCTTTAGGGTTGTAGAGCTAAAGCTTGAAGGTAAAAGCAACAAGGAAATAGCTAAAACCCTAAACATAAGCACCACCACTTTTTAATTCTCTTTGCGAGATTCGCGGAAATAAATGTAAAGTGTGTGGTGCAGAATTCGATGGCAACTTTTAATTCTCTTTGCGAGATTCTTCAAAAGCTGTAGGCTCACAGCCTCATAGCCGCATACCCTTTTAATTCTCTTTGCGAGATTCCTGAGATGTATATGTCATCTATAACCCATGACTCGTTTCTCTTTTAATTCTCTTTGCGAGATTCCAGTAGTATATGATCGATGCAGCTCAGCATTTAAGGATCTTTTAATTCTCTTTGCGAGATTCCTTTATCCACATTCACCCCACCATATTAGGTTGCTTCATCCTTTTAATTCTCTTTGCGAGATTCTGTGATGGATCAATAGAATACGTATACTGAGTGTACACTTTTAATTCTCTTTGCGAGATTCAGCGGTGGCTGAAGGAATTCGCTGAGGCGAAGATGATCAGATCTTTTAATTCTCTTTGCGAGATTCTAATGCTCGTGATCTGCTTGATCTCTTGGTCGTTAAAGTTTCTTTTAATTCTCTTTGCGAGATTCGTGGAGTAATGGTGGCCGGGGCTGGTTTCACATGGATTCCAAGACTTTTAATTCTCTTTGCGAGATTCCAGTTTCAAAGACAAGTATAACATATTGTTCGAAATGCTTTTAATTCTCTTTGCGAGATTCAGCGGAAGGCGGAGACAACACATATCCACGTCTCAACCCACGCTTTTAATTCTCTTTGCGAGATTCCCTACCTGTGGAGGGGCTGCAGTAGACACCTCGCATACCTTTTAATTCTCTTTGCGAGATTCATATGGTAGGAGCCATGAGGTAGACGTCCATGGAATGATCACTTTTAATTCTCTTTGCGAGATTCTTTGGGTTCATGGATTGAGGGGATGGGGAACTGTTGAAGTCCCCTTTTAATTCTCTTTGCGAGATTCCTATTACAAGGCTTCAATATGCGAGGGCAAGGGATCTAGCCTTTTAATTCTCTTTGCGAGATTCATACCAAGCAGCAATACTATACGCTGAGTGAGAGCATGGGCTTTTAATTCTCTTTGCGAGATTCTTAGGGAAAAGCTTAAATACCTGCTTGCGTACAAGTATAGCCTTTTAATTCTCTTTGCGAGATTCACAAACCATGCAATCATGAAGATCGTGGAGGTGAAGAGTCTTTTAATTCTCTTTGCGAGATTCTCATATATTACTTCGGGGATAGAGTACATGAGCTTGTAACTTTTAATTCTCTTTGCGAGATTCCGAGGTGTTTTCTCGCTCTATTAGATTTTTAGAGCATTTTTGTATTTTAAGTTTTCGCTCAGTATTTCGGCGGTGTGCGATTTGCATGCTGTTTACATGTTTCCGCCGAAGTTAGTAAAAACCTTTCCGTTGAAAGTTTAGACACCTAAACATATTTTTGTGAAGCCACAATTTTTACACATTTTAAAGTTTCCTCTCGGAATCTTCTCATTATTAATTATTGACTTTATCCTTGAAACTGTCCATAATACATGTTTTTTTAAGTCTTCTGTGAGGGGTATTTCAAATGTTTTGTTATCTCGGATGTATTTTATTGCGATTTTTCTTGCGATTTTACCCAGTGCTTCCTCAGCAAGCATAGCGTAAGCGGCTGCCTGATAAATGTGGCTTAGATAGGGCTTCTTAGGGGCCTTCATGAACTTACTTTCTACAATAATTAATCCATTATTTGTTTCAGATACTTCATCAATAATGCCATATAATCCAATCTTCGTGGAGGCTACAGCTAGCCTGCTCCATAAAGCTTTGACATCCTCCCTCCTTCTGCCAGCAACGGTTTTTCTACGCTTGGCTCTTCCTTCCTCCGTCAGATGGAATTCTTTCCCTTCTATCATGCTTTCAGTTAACTTTTCGTTGCAGCCTAAAACACCTAAATAGTAAATTATTCTTGGGCAGAAATGATATTGCTTAATCCAAGTCACTGGTATTAGGTTTGACAATTTATCCTCAAACAACCTTATCACCTGCGCCTATACAAGCAATTCTTCTTCAGCGTAGTCCTCGAAGGGCTTCCCTATAACTTCCCTCAGGGCTAAATCAGCCTTACATATCACAAATATTTGAACGTTCCCGTCAGAATCACCTAGTATCCTCCTCAAGGCTGCCCCAAGTTCCTTCCTACGCATACTCGTTAAGTATCCTAAAAATGTACTCCTCTGAATCCTAGAGAGACCGAACTTTTTGCATGTCTCGCTGACTTTAAGCCTTATCTCATCATCGCTTATATCATACACAACAAGGGTTTGCATGCCTCCTTCACCTTAGCGTAAATGGAATATAGCTGTGCGCTCTTTCAAGGATGAACTCGCTAAGCCTCCTGGGCTGCAGAAAGATGTGGCTTGATAGTGGCAGTGCGCGTTCAGAAAATGTTAAGGTTTCAGATAACCTTTTAGAGAAGGCCTTTACAACATGGAAACGATATTCCCTACTCAGCCTTCCACCCTCAAGGATGCATTTCAGATCCTTAATGCCTGAAATCAATCTTAAAACAACCCTATCCACAACAGGCTGCCTAAACTCCTCAAGAATATCCATCACAAGCGCAGGTCTTCTGGGTGAGTCGGCATGTAAGAAGCCCGAGTATGGATCAAGGCCGCTGGCATCAACTGCCAACCAGATCTCAGATGCTAAAAGTCCATAGCAGAAATTAAGCATAATATTAACCGGGTCATTTGGGAATTCAAACCTCTTCCTCCTGCTTGGAAAATCCACGTTTTCCGGTAATAGAAGCTTAAAACCCTGCCAATATATCTCTGCAGCCTCAGCCTCAAGCCTCATAACCTCCCCCCTAACAGATTCACAGCTATCCCCCTCAATACTGCTTATCATGGCAGCTATATTTGAGATCGATTTAGACATGTCAAGTAGCTTTCTAGATAAGGTTGGGTCGCTTCTATTTTTGCCGGCTTCACGTAGAATAGATTTTTGGTTAACAACTTTAGCCCATGCAAATCTTTTAGAAAGGTAGGCGCCGACTGGGGTTTCCTGAACCTTGTACTGCATCTTCCGCAACTTTATTGATCCACTATTTCTCGAACTAGAAAGCTTAGCGATAGGATAGCCTAGGCCTGAATATACGATTAAATCCACCCTATACTTAGCTAACAGCCTTAGAAGTGCAGATGAGACTACGGCGCCACGAGTCAATATTGCTATTTGGCTTACATTTGACGGCGAAACCTCCAGTATCTTCTCGCCCCTTCTCTTAACAATAATCATCCCCCTCCTTGTACCTACAAATAAGCCAGGTTCACTTATGACTAGACGCTTCAAGCAACCCCCGCTCACAAATAGTATAATATGGGCAGTAGTTTGGGCATATTTGTGGTTTACCGGGATCCATTCCAATTGATATAACCTCATATGCGTCATCCCTTAACTCCAAAAATTCACGCCTCAACTCATCGCCTATAACAAAGTATTTTAACCTAAAGCTCGGCGCAAGCCTAGATGATTACTTCAATCATATCGAAGAACTTTATAAAGGGGATAAGAAGACATGAGTTTCAGATGTTACATCCTCTATAAAATTCATAATGCTACAAGTAAATTTAGGAAGTGAAAACTCGAAGAAGAATGTTAATATATAATGCTATTTAAAGGCTCCCATTTAAAGATGGTAAAGTTTAAATCAATGTAAAATATTTTACTAATGGAAGGGATTATGGGAAAAGAGGAAAGATCTTTATACGGTTGGGCTTTTGTTGCTGGTAAAAGCGTTATTCAGTGTTTTGAGACTCTATACGGCGTGAAGAGGGCGGAGAAAAGGATGGAGAATATTCTCCTCACTCTAAGGTCAGAATTATTGCCAGAAAGATTCAAGCGAGCACTTATCAATTCTCTTATCGAGATTGGGTCAGAGGTAGGAATACCTGAGGAGGTAAAGGTGGAAAAGAGATGGAATGTGGACGAATTTTACCGCTATAGTACTGCCATTTTAGCAGGCTTTTTTGATGCATTAAACTGGTGGAGGGGGGAAAAGAGAAAGGAGAAAGAGCAAGAAAAGGAGGAATAAATATGCCAAATAGGGCCTTAATATCTTTAGTTTTAAAGGTTAGCGGGAACGTAAATGCGGATATTGGTGTTGGAACAAGAATACCGCTTAAGAAAATAATTACATGGAACCATGAAGTCAAACCATTCGTGTCAGCTCGTTGTATCAGGAGATGTATAAGAGAGAAACTTTATGAAAAAGGCTTCCCCATAGATCCACTTCAAATGATAGGGCCTCCTGGAAGAGAGCAGCTAGGAGATATCGGAGACCCCGTAAAATATGTTGATGATGACATATTCGGTTTCTTGAAACCGCAAGAGCCACCAATACATAGAAGCAGCCCGATAAAAGTTTCACATCTAATATCACTAAGGCATGCTGAGGTTAAGGTTGAATTCGCAGCAAGGTTTCCGAGAGATTTCTTGGAGAAATATGAGCAGCATTATCCAGCACCATTTGAAATTGAGCTAGCAGACTGGTTAGGTAAACTCAATGTGATGGTCTCCGACAGGATCGGTCGTTTTAGCAATGATGAATTAACTGATGAACTTAAAAAGCAACTTGGTGAGCAAAAAACACTTGACGAAAATGAGAGGATTAAGAGGCTGAGCGGCTTCCTAGAAGTCCTACTATGGGAGGGGTGGACCTTTCCACGTGGAGCTCAAAACCCAAGTGTTCCAGAATATTACTACGCAATTATTGCTTTAACAAAGCGATTTGCACCAATATTCGGGTATGTAGATGTTACTGAAGATGGCAAATTAAATGAGAGTTTAATGGAAAACATGAGGAGAATGTACGGCTGGCTGCTTGACAAACTTTACATCCTAAATTACAAAGATGGTTGCTACTTGCAATATGCCTTTAAACCACATGAAAGTGAAGGAACATTCATCGAGGAAAAAATTGAGGAAAACCTGGATTCAAAGAGCATAAAGGGCATTATCAAGGAAATAAGCAACTACATAGTTTTAGGGTAGGATGTAATTGAAAGCCTTAACATTTATAGTGCGCTTTCTCACAGCCCAATATAAAGATCATATGCAAAAGATGACTAGAAGAACGTATTTGATTCCACCTCCCTCAGCCATAGCTGGCATGTTTGGGGCATTACTAGGTCTAAAAAGAGAGGAATTACACGAGATTAGCGGGGAGATGCTAGCAGGAGCAGAGCTGAAATTTCTGGGAGGACGAGCAATAACATCGGCAAGAATCATTAAGATTGATCATCCATTGTCCGGCCTGATAAGCTTACTTAGGAGATATTACAATGGAGAGAGAAGTAAAGATTTAATCAAGGATATACAGGGGCTTTTCACGCTGAAGGAGAGTGAGGAACTATACATGCCAGAATATAAGTTCGCGATAGCATCATCTAGTGAAACATTAATAGAGGAGGGTCTGAGAAGATTGAAGGAATACGACTTTGAATATGACGTATTTGGTGGGAATGACTATCACATTGTAGAGTTCATAGGCGAGCCAAAACGCGCTGAACTGGAAAAAAGCTCAGAAGGTTATGGCTACTGTCGCCGTGAAGATTTTGGCAGAATAGAAGCTGAATCATTTAATGTGGTATGGAGTGCAAAGACGCTTAGGGGAGAATCAACCCCAATAGTTATGCCCGTAAAATTTTTAGCTAATGTTAAGGAGGAATTCATCCAAGTTTATGGAGCGAAAATACTGCTAAAAAAGGAGCAAGATGTTGTTAATGATGGGGAGAGTAAAATATTTGTCCATAAAATAAAACCGTTCTTAGATTTATACATTTAAGGTGGTTTCTATTGTCCAGAAACTTGTTTGAAAGCAACTTAAAAGCAATTACAGGCGATATTGATCTAAATGAAATTAAAGATGCTCTTGAAGATATCATTACAGCTAAAGAAAAGCCTAAGAACATAGTTGAGTGGCTTCTAGAAGAAATAGATTTTCGAGGGAAATTTCGTCAACATCCCTTGGTAGGAAAAGCTGTTGATCTCGGAAATATTTCAAAAAAATATAGAAAATCTATCGTTTACAAAAAAATTCAAGAGAAGCTTGCTGGGGTAATGGATAGGCAACAAGTAGAAATAGAGGATGTTATTGGAATAAGATGTCTTTTAAGAGAATTAAGGGATGTAGTTTTAGAGTTTATTGTGAGGCAGGTGGGCGATGTCACGCAAGGATTAAGACATATTCATGCACCAGGGTCAGCCTCTAGGAAAGAGGCAAGAAACTTATATTTTGGAGAGAAGTTTATGGAGATCACTCTCTATGAATTAGCATCAAAGCTATGCAGCTCTATTGCCCTGGGAGACAGCATTGGAATTTATAGTGAAGACGATGACTTTATGTTAAAAATGAGGCAGCTCATTGAGAGTAGCTTCGGTCCACCCTTCAAAATTGAGAGAGACAAATTAAGAGAAATAGGGGTACAAATGTCTAATTTGAATTACCCCTTTGTGGTCTTCCTAAAATTTGTTCTGTGGCTTAAAAATCAGATTGATGTAGAGGAAAGTCAGGAGAAAAAAGGGTTATATCTTTCACTTCTAAGTAAGCTGCAATACGCAACAATAAGTATATTCTTTATGCCACCTAATAGAGAAAAGTGGTGCACAATAGCTCTCCCCCGCCTTGACTTCTTTATTAATAATTGGATTCAGAATGAGAAATCTAGAAGGAATCTTGAAGCATTAATCACCAATATTGACAATTTTATTAATGCATCCCTTAGGAAATCAAGAAAAGAGGGGGAAATGAAGAAAGCAAGAAATATAGTTGATCTATTAATGAGTAGCTATGAGATCTTTTGCCGCAGGCTTATTGAATACGGTGTTCCTGAATTGTATGCTTTGAGAAATATAATGGACATCATGATTGATTTAGGCACGAGATACAACATTAAATTGTATTTGAAGCCCTTTACATTGGCGACTTAATATTGAGTGCCCTAGATAAGCTACGTGAGAGAGGTTTGGATCTATTAAAGAAGACGCATTCGAACAAAGCATACCAGGATCATGTTAAAGAGTGTCGGGAAATAGTTAAGGAACTAATGCGAATCTACAATTATCCGCAAAACCTGATTGAACTCGCCCTGTTATTCTGTGACTTACATGATGTTGGTAAATTATTGTCTACATGGCACATAACCCGGAAGAATAGGCCATTACATGCTATTGAAGGTGCTGAGTGGTTTATGAGAGAAGACATAGGATTAAATATAGATTCAAGATACTTGGAAATCCTAGCATACATGATAGCATCCCACCATTCGCTCCTTTATGTTCCAGCTAAATTCATAGATATTATTCGTAGTGCTGAGAAAATTCCCGTCAAAAAGGCTTTCACTAAATACTCCAAGTGTAGAGAGCTGTCTAATAGAATTAATGGATTACTCAAGTACCTGGAGGGCGAAGTGAAATCCAACATAGTTGATGCAATTGGTATTGCTAAAATGGCCGATATAATCTCGGCCAAGGGAATTTCCAAAGACCATGTT
>CALHIW010000002.1 GCA_938030905.1 Candidatus Methanomethylicia archaeon
ATAAGTTCAACATCATCATAACCATACTTTATTGCCTCATTAAAAAGTCCTATATTAATTAGTACATTTCTTCTAAAGGCCATGTTGCATCCAGCAGGATAGCTGAATGGCCTCCATAAATTTAGGGTTTTTCGTCTTTTATATCGCGGCATAATATGCAAACCTGTATTATCAATATATATTGAAGTAAAGCTCTTATTTAACCCCTTTATACTTCCACCTATACATGCTACATCATTATCGTTAAAACATGAAACTATATTTTTTATCCAATCCTTTGGAACAACACAATCAGCATCTGTAAAGACAACAATTTCCCCCTTTGAGTTCTTTATTCCAGTATTTCTGGCAGCATTTAATCCAGTTCCTTCTTGCATAACAAGTTTAACAGGATACTTTAATACAAATTCTCGAGTTTCATCTGTGGAATATCCATCAACAACAATAACCTCATACTTCCTCCTATCATATTCCAACTTCATTAACGATTCTAATAATTCCCTGATAGTATTAGCTCCATTTTTAACAGGAACTATAATAGATACATCTACTTCACTCATAACTCATTGCTTCCTAACAGTAAATATCTCATTTCATGAACCTGCTTAAATGTACTTTCTCCCTTAAATATCTGTATTCCTGTAATAACTCATTAACCGTAAATTTAATGCTGTTTCTTAGAAAGCCCTTAGAAAACAGTATCTCATCACTTATTGTTCTTATACTCTGAATATATACTCGTTTTATAATTACTTTCCTTAGGTTCTTCATGAATTCATATATAGCTTTAATAATACTTATAGAAAATTGAGCATTAATTGGAATCAATGCAAGTATAGCTAAAAATGATAGAAACAGATACGCTCCTCCTCTAATTAATAAATTTCCTAGCTCTGCATTCTTAAATAGTGTATACAGTCTATTTTTAGTTGAGTGATAAACTCTGAAAGAACTTAATCTTTTTTCCATATTGCTTTTATGATATACTATAGAATCTCAAACCAAAACTACTTTATACCCTAAGAGTCTTATACGCCAACTGTAGTCTGTATCATCATCATATATGAAATAATCATCATCGAATCCTCCAGTAATTTCGTAAATATTACGTCTTGTTATACATGCTGCTGATGAGGCAGCAAAGATTTCTATAATCCTATTATCTATACTGTTCTGTTTTAATCCATATGTTGAAATCCATGTTCCAAGAAGATCTATAGAAAGGCATGAGTGATCAAGTTTATCTGGGTAGTCATACTGTAAAATACATGCTTGTGCTATTCCAATGGATTTGTCGTTTTCCATGACATTAACTAGCTTTCCTAGCCAATATTGTGTAACTTTAACATCATTGTCTAAGAATACAACATACTTAGAGTTTAAACTTATATTTTTAAATCCAATATTATGTGATTTTGCAGGACCAACATCATTTTTAAAGCTAATAAGTCTAAAATTATACCTCACCGCTAATTTCTCTATTTTAGGAGTTTGACAATCAACAACCAGTACTTCATAATTTGGATATTGAGTCTTATATACAGATTTTAGGCAAGATTCTAAATTTTTAACGTTTCGTGCATTTACAATCACTATACTCACATAAGGCATGTTTGTTTGAAAGTAATCACTCACATTATTCTTTAGAGTTTTCTACTAATAAATTTTTAAGTTATATTATAGTGTAGCTAAAGTGATACTTATTTGTGTAGAGAATATGTTTAAACAGCTCCTTTGCTTGAGCTCTAAATTATTTTACAAATTGATAATAAAGTTAAGAAAAAGGTTTAATATTACACTATAAATTTAAATCTCTATCATGCATGCTATTTAAGCAATGTTGATTAGAATTTTGCATTACTTTTTCTTTCCCCTTATGCCATGAAATGGTAATTACAATTAGAATTAGTAAGAATATTATTAGTGGTATTATTGGGTTTTCATGAGCAATTAAAGTAATCCATCCAATATATGGAATCTTAAGGATAACCTTTCCAACAACGTCTTCCTCCCTAATCCACGTTTCTATATTATATGGGTTCTCATCTGGACTATTATTATTATCGCCTTTAGTTAAGAAACGCCAGTTCCCATTTGAGTCTTTCGTCTTATTTACTACTCTATGAATAATATTTGACTTATAAGGTAGGTTAAATATAATTATGTCGTCTATCTCTATATTTTCAGCTTCTACCCCAATACATATAACGTAATCTCCCTTCTTAAGATTAGGCTCCATGCTGCTTGAACTTACGACTCCTATAGGCACCTTTGTATTGAGAACTATCTGCAAAATATTGTATGCGAATATTACTATAATTAGTAATATAGCAATCATTATGTAATTCTTGATTTTATCATTTTCTAGCACTTTGCTACAGCTCATACTTAGTCTGAATTATCTAACTGTAGGACTTATATATTTATTTTCTTTATAAACATTTAATATGTATACTAAACCCTCATCATACATAGTTGGAAGACTGGGATTCAGCCAGTAAACTATTTGGAGGTATGTGAAGGGAAGTATATGTTAACATTATGGACTAAATGTGGTCTGCTAGACTGTATTAGTACCTAAGAGAGCATCAAATACAACGTAAACATACTTAATCTCTTCAAACTCTGGAAAATAAGAAATCTAAAGTACAACTGATAACGATAATAGAAATAACCGCTAACAAAATACTTTAAGCCTCTATATTCATACTATTAACATTATCCACATTGATGCTATCAAGTAACTTCTAGAAGTCTCAAATACCACCAACACAACCGTAAACCACCAGACCTATCCAGCTTACTAAGCCATACCTAACATATC
>CALHIW010000003.1 GCA_938030905.1 Candidatus Methanomethylicia archaeon
CCTAGAGTAGCTATATGTTTAGCCTCTACATTGTATGGATGTACACTCTCAAAGCTTACCACTTTAACCATAACCATATCATCATCACTTAAATCCTTAATTAGAGTGAGCTTATATAGTATTTCTCTAACAACATCCTCAACAAATTTTAGGTTTCCCCTTACTTTAAGAAGCTCTCTAGCCTCTTCCTCCCGTTTAAGTTTCATATATAGACGCATACTCATTGAAGACCTGATGAGTTCAGCAACTTTCTGAATGCCGTGAGGTATCACATTTCTAGTTTTCAGCTTTACAATGCCAATAGCTCTCTGTGTATGTGTTACTATGGAGTTGTTGTTTGTTAATGCTTTTGAAACCTCATATGCACATGGACATGCAGTCATACCGTAGGCACGAACTGAAAGAATATAAATGCCTTCCATACTTCTTCTCAACATATATGTTAATGTAAAATCCTCCTCTTCAACTTGGCTGGACACGTTACCAATTTCAACAACCTTTCCTGAAAGCTTCACTATTACCCTATTAGAGTAGATATTAGATATTAGAGTAGACTCAGCAATTTTTCTTGTTAAGTCCCAAGTGTTTAGGGAGTTTTCTTTTAATACCTTCTCAATGGCTTCATAGCCTCTGGATACATGAATACCCCGTTGATTGTAGGGAAGTGATATATAAATCGATACTTTAGGATTTGAAAACTCAACATCACCATTATCTCCTAATACACTTCGAGGAATTCTTAATCCTCTTAACCCAACACTCATAAGGCTAAACTCATACTTAGGCTTTTCACTCTGTACATCAGGAATCATTAAATCACCTCAATATCTGCTCCTTTATTCCTAGCATTTGTTACTATAATGCTTCCTTCAACACCGTAATCATTTAGACATTTAAATGCTGCTCTACGTAGGCTATCTATATCTCTATCTGTAAAGGCATATACTGTAGGACCCCAGGAGCTTTGACCAACACCAAGTCCCCCAGCCTCCTTAAGATTTTTAACAAGACTATCTACAACCCCACTACGAAATATCCCTCCTTGATATTTTGAGAAAGCTCTGCCGACAAGAACCTGAATGCTTGATAATGATTCTCCAAACTCTACAATATCTCTATCAACTATACCAGGTATTAACTTCATAAGTGTTAAGTATGCTACCTCCATTACTAGGCTAGAGTCAGCTTTAACCTCCATCATTATAGGCTTTTCAGCCTCCTCATCATATCCTCTTTCAACACTAGGTATTACTACAATAATTCTCCATTCCTCAGGAAAACTGAGAGATACTATTGGTTTTGGTGGTTTACCTATTTTTACACCTCCATCAACAATAAATCCTCCATGAGCAAATGCATATGTACCTATACCTGAAATACTTCCTCTACCAAGAGCTTCAGAGATCTCCTTAACGTTAATACTTAATCCTTTAGATACTAAATATGCTGTAGCAACACCAAGCTTTAGCTGGGTTGTAGATCCAAGACCAACATGTACAGGGATCTCCCTAGAAATCTTAACATGAACATTTCCATCAATACCATACCTATCTGAAATGGTGTTTATAGTTTCTAAAATGCTGTTATAATATTGCTTACTACATGATATTTCAAGATCATCTGAGGGTTCAGCTTCAATTTTAAAGTATGGTTCATTAATAGTTAATCCTATACTTCCATATCTTCTACCATGTAGACCTGTTGGATCAATTATTCCTAGATGCAATCGTGAGGGAGTTCTTACTATTACCCTCATTTAACCACTTTCAGAACCTCATTTAGAATATTTTCAGCAATATCCTCATAAACAGTTCCGAAAGACGTTTTCTTAACTATATTAAAATTATGCTTAACAATATTGATGAGGCTTAAAGCCTCATGAATCATATTAGATTCTACATATGATTTGATCTTCGTATAGTATATAAGCATCTCAATAATAGCTGACTTAACTCTGGAATATGGATTTGGGCTTTCACGTATAAGTACATTGTCTACTTTACACTTAATTTCAACCCATTCTCCAATTAGCTCTTCACTCTCAACACTTAGCATTAAAGCTGCTCTTGATCCTAAAATAATAGGATCCTGAAAGTCTGAAACTATCTCAACAACACTATCAATATCTAGTCTCTTCAAAACTATGTTTGTAATAAGCTTAACATCATCAATAATACATAAAGTACATCTTTTAGTTTCAGTAAGGTTTTTATAGGTTTTCGTGTTGATGTAAGGTTTAATCACTATGTGGCTATCATCAATTTTCATATAGCCCATAGCTGCAGCATTAATACTTCCATTTAGACTTCTTGTTAGAAGAATTCCTTCATAGATGATGTTTTCCTCAAGAAAATATAAATTCACTAAGAACCACTCTAATTACTTCTTAAATTTTTAATTATGTAATCAATGCTAAAGTCTGGTAGACTAATATAGTCTAGAACTGTTCCTCTAGCATTCTTAATCTCTAAACTATCTATTAAGCTCCTGTATTTACCATTTCCAATACCGTTAGCTATTAGGGCTGCTCCCTGAGCTACATCCTTTGCTATCTCAGCAAATACTCTCGGTCTACGAGTATTCAAATTAAACTTTCTATATATAGTGGTCTTAATGTCTTTAAAGAGCCTATCAATTCTTGAAAGACGGCCAGTAACAATAATTTCTCTAGGTCTACTATTCAGAACTGTAAGCTCCATGGATATAGCTTTTAAAATACCTTCAAGCATAGCATTCCATGCAAGCTTAAACTTCTCATCTGAATCTATTTTCATAGAGAAACTCATAGGATCAATAGTGTCTTTGAGGGCAATCCATACTGCCCCGCCTTGAAATAGCTTAAGCTTCGAGAAGCTACCTAATAAGTATGCAAGCTCTCCATCCATAAGGCTGAGGGTTAAGTATCCTGGACCTGGAAATATTGTACCTCCAATCCCATCAACAATTTTACCGTTTTCAATAGCTATAGCAGCATTATATCCGAAGCCGATTTCAACACAAATAAGATTTACATCTGAATAGCTAATACCATACTCTCTAGCCTGATCCCAAATAGCTAAAGCAGCAACACAAGTCTTATCAGCAGTTCCCATATCAATCTTGTTAAGCTTACGGTGAAGAGGAATTGTAGGGAGCTGAATGATTCCTGGAATCGAGTAGGCATTTAAATTAGCTTCCTTCATAAGCCATAAAAGCCTACGTAAACCTTTCAGTACTGGAATATCAACATCATCAACTTTATCAAGAGTTGTTAAAGCAACATCCCTATCTGTAAACTTAGAAATATGCTTAAACTCTAAGCCATAGCCTGAAGGGCCGACAATAAAATCAGCATTAACAGACTTTATAGCTTTAAAAATTTCATAGGGATCCCTAGCAACATCCTCGCTTGGAATACTGATATCTAAGACAACATTGCAAACATCATCTTCAAAACAGCATACATCAAAACTTTTTGTACCAGGATCAATACCTAGAAACCTCAAGAGAAACACCAAGTAACCTAATATTTACCATCAGTTACCTTAAGTACACCGCAATATATAAATCTTTCTATTTTCAAGATGGTTCAAGTTACTAGTGTGGTTTAGGGTTTATGTGTCTTATGGGTTGTATTGTAGAGTGGGTATTATGAGGTATTGAGCTTAAAAATTGATCTCTTAGAGGTTGTTTAAGACTTATCTATTTCATGGTTCTAAATTAGTGTTTAATATAGTTCCTCTTGCTGAGGGTTATGTATTTACCCCAGCCTAAGGGCTTAAGGAATCACAGATACTAGGAACTCTATAAGGAGGGGATCCTAAGGCTTACAACCTACTGTTAAAGATTATTGTTAGGCAGTTCTATGAATGAATTCTGGATACATCCTTTAGATACTGTTAGGTTTCTGAGGTTGTTGACTAGTTAATGGTTTTTGATTTACTTTAACTGTATGCTTGTAGATTCTTAGCTTACTCTGTTTCACGTATGCTCATACTGACCACCTAGCCTTTCAGGCGGTTCATGAGACTATTTATGAGTTCATATACTGTTAAGCCCTGATCTTAACGAGCCTACCCCTCCCAGTAGTCTCCCCCTCCAGTTGGAATGAAACCCCTCAAGAATAGGTAAAAATAGTTAGACATCCCTAAAGTTTAACCAGCCAATCACCCATAAAACTTGACAGTATCCATCCTTCACACCATAAAATTTATAAATTTTCTCTTAAGTGTTTGCTGGTGGTGGTATGCCGCATGAAATTCATAGTATTGATGAATTCTTAAAGCTTTCAAGCAGCGCTGTTGAGTGCCGTGTTAAAAGACTTAAGGATGCTGCAAAACTCAAACTTAGAACTAGGAGGTATTTATACACTTATAAGGTTGATTTGGCTGAAGTTGACAAGGTAATTAGGATGTTAAAGTGTTCTATAAAAGAATTGGATTAGATAAATATATTAATGGTTTATCTTAAGCTTCTAGCAAGAAATTAATTAGCTTAAATGATGGGTTTAGATAAATTCTATAGTATCTAGGTTTCATTAGCTTTTACTCATAGTAACCATTGTTACTGTTGATCTTACTTTATCAAGTCTCCTAATTTTCCATGTAACTACCTCCTTAATTTTATCTACATTTTCAGCTTCAATCTTAACAATAATATCGTAGACACCATAAACAAAGTATGCTTCCCTAATTTCATCTATTGATGCGAGTTTATCTAAAATCTCATTTTCCGCTCCTGTTTCAACATTAATTAGAACATAGGCAATAGCCAACTACAACACCAAACTAATTTTATCCTCCATCTTTTAAGCTTAACTCTAATATGTGTTTAGCCTATATTACTATGCTACATAATCATAGCAGTATAAGTATTAGGCACTATTGGCTGCTATTCATTTCTCTCTTTAATTCATTAATGAGTATATAGATATCTTCTTCATTAAGCTTGCCGAAGCTTATTCTAAACTGTTTTTCCCAACCCATGAATGAGGGGCCAGGTACTATGCCAACATTTATGTTTCGATTTTCCAGTAGAAGATTTTGCGCCAGCTTTATACTGCTATCTATTTTTTGATGCTCTGGAAATACGTAGAATGCTCCTCTAGGATTTGGGAAGGTGAAATCGTTTTCTCTAAGTAGCTTAACTACTAAATCTCTTTTCGGCTTATAGTAGCTACGAATATATTCAAAGTAGCTAATATCTAAAGCCTTCAACATTTCTAATATAATATTCTGGGAAACATCACTTACACCTGATGTTGTCCAGTAGACCATCCTACCAGCCTCATCATAGTTTTCAGTATTCCAGTAGAGATAACCTACACGAAGCCCTGGTAGTGATAGCGTTTTGGAAAATGTATCTATCAATATATCACCGATAGGTGTAGGCTCCTCCTCATAGTACATATGGTAGTAGGCAATATCATTAACTAATACTACTCCTCTATCTCTTAACTCTTCATAGAGCTGTTTAAGCTCACTACTATTAGGATAGTAGCCTGTTGGATTATTAGGATAATTTATCATAACAATCTTGGTTTTATCTCTTAACTTACTAAGAACTTCACTAACAATGTCTTTTGAGTATACATTGTAGTATTCAGTTTCAACATTGTTTAGCTTAGCCTGCATAGAGTAATGTGGAAAATGGGGTTTAGGAAGGACAGCATGTAAATTGCTGAACATTCTAAAAACTATGTATAGAGCGTGAACACCGCCACTAGTGATAATAATTCTATTAGGATCCGCATCAATTCTAATCCACCTCCTAATATATCTTGCCACCTCCTCTCTTAACTCTGGAATACCAATGAAGGGCTTATACTCCCTACCAGAATCACTATTAAGCTTCTCAATAACTTGCTTAACCGGTAGGGGAGGCTTATGTGATGGGGCGCCAATATGTGCATCTATAACTTGCTTCCCCATTTTTCTTAAGCTATTACATTTATCGAAAATATCCCTAATTGAAACATTTAGGGGCAAGTTACTCACTAAGCTATTTAGAATATTCAAATATTTGAATGTTTGCAGGTCAAATACCTTATGTGTCTAGATGCTTCTACCTTGCTACAAGTAATGCTTTCTACTAATTTTGCTTTAACATTTTATATTTTACAGTATTAATATTATTGATTTGAAGACACCAAGCATGAAATTCATACTATACATTATAGGAAGTTATCAAATGGTTAAATTCTATCCCTAATATGCTTAGCTACCCTTCCATAAGCTATATTAGTCTTAAAGCTTAAATCTTAGATTACTTATCTACTTATTATGTGGCGTTTAATTCCATTAAGTATCAATAACGCTTACATGAATATGGCTATTGATGAAGCTGTTCTTATAGCTAGAATGAAGAATAAAGCACCAAACACTCTTAGACTCTACATGTGGAATCCCTCAGCAGTATCTATTGGCTACTTCCAGAATGTAGACCTAGAGGTTAATATAGATGCCTGTCATAAACATGGTGTTGATATTGTAAGGAGAAGTACTGGAGGTGGGGCTGTGTATCATGACTCACTAGGAGAAATAACATACTCAGTTGTTACTGATAAACAATCAATAAAAGCAGATGGTATAGTTTCAATATATCAAAAAATATGTGGTGGAATAGTTTATGCTCTAGAAATTCTTAGGATTAAAGCAGATTTTAATCCTGGAAGTCCTCGTGAATGCCCAAACATAACAGTTAATGGCCTTAAAATCTCCGGTAATGCTCAGCTTATAAGGGGATCATGCATACTACAGCATGGCACAATACTTTACGATCTAGATTTAAGAAGAATGTTTACATATCTTAAAATCTCATGGGCTAAGAACATAAACGATGTTATTGAGATTGCAAGTAAAAGACTTACATGCATAAAACAAATATCAAGCATGAAGCTCAGTATTAACGATGTTGCTGAGGCTCTAATTGAAGGCTTTAGAAAAGCATTTAAAACAGAATTTACAGAGGCAAATCTTACAGATTTCGAGTTGGAGTTAGCTAATAAACTAGTGTACAAGTATAAGTCGAAGAATTGGCTTTACCACGGAGTCTACATGGCCTAAACTAATAGATAAGAAATTTAATAGTTAGGTTAATATATTTAAGTTATGGTTTTGGATGTTGTCTGTATTGGTAATGTAAATATTGATGTTATAGTCTACACCGACCATATACCGGGTCCAGATGAATCCACATATGCCTTAAACTTAACAATATCTCCTGGAGGATCTGCTGCAAATACAGCAGTAGGTATATCTAGGCTAGGTTTAAAATCAGGATTTATTGGAAGAGTTGGGGATGACCCGTATGGTCAGCTCCTAATTAAGGCCTTCATAGAGGAGGGGGTGGATACTTCATGTATTGAAATAGATAATACTGGAAGTACAGGATTTGTAATAGTGCTTGTAGATAGAAGTAGTGTAAGAAGAATAATTAGATGGCCGGGTGTTAATCTTAACCTCTCATCTTTAGATATAGATGAGGAATACATAAGGAAAGCTAGAGCAATACATGCTTCAGGAGTAAAAATCAATGTTGTCTACAGTATAGTTAACCTATGTGATAGATATAAACTTACTTTCTGCTGGGATCCAGGCTTAATAGCTATAAGAGAGAAGCTAAACAATATAGCTGATATTCTAAGTAAAACATCAATACTATTCATAAGTGAAGTAGAGTCTAAAATGCTGGTTGGAACAAGCAATGTTGATGAAGCTATATTGAAAATTTTAAATGCAGGAGTTAAGATTGTAGCTGTAAAGGCTGGAGCAAGAGGATCCTATGTAGCGTTTAACAGTAACATACATTATATACCAGCTGTGAAAATCAAACCAGTTATCGATACAACAGGAGCAGGCGATGCTTATGCTGCAGCTTTCATAGTTCAAACTCTCAGAGGTAAAGACCCAATTCAATCAGCTAAATATGCATCAGTAGCATCAGCACTTAAGGTAAGATTTAGCGGTGCACGAAACATACCTAGAAGAGAGGAGGTGGATGCATTCATTAAAACCCATCATAACATATTTCAAGTAGAGTAGTTATCAAGATTGAGTTTAGTGTGTAAACTAAATTTAATCTATATGGGGATAAGTAGCAGTTAGATAATAGTTCACATTAGTTTCCATCAACTCCCCTCATCAATTGGGTCATGTTAAATGCTAATATTGAGAGAATTATTTTGATTACTGGTTCTCTTCTTAATACTATTCTCATAAACCTGAGTACATACTCTTTTGTTGTAAGAACTTGGTCTCTATTATTCTCACTCTTAAGAATGAATGGCCCCTATATCTTGTAAGATTCTACATTGCTAAGGCTTAGTACCAACGAGAATAAATTCAAGCTTGAATGAGCTTAAACACTTTCTAAGAGGCATTTACTATAAACCTCTCAACAATCTTATTGTACCTGAAGCTGAGAGAGGCCTTAACTCATCTATGAAGAGCTTTTAGTCTTCTATATACTTCATTGAATACTATGTAAGCCATACAGCATAACTTATCCTATCATGATTTACTTATTGGACCCCATTAATAACTGTAGATGTAGTCTTCCTAACGAACGGTAGAATCTCACAACCTACCCTTTTTCTGCGTAAAAGTGGTTGGGTAGCAACATTTACATGTTTCGCAAGCATGTGCTAGGGTGTTGCTAAATTTTTGGTTTTGAAGTTTTCTAGGCTCGAGGAGACAAAGAGTTTTTCAATTATTTCTATTTTATCAACACTCAACATTTATCCCTCTTTTGTTAGGTTTAGAAAAGATTTAGTTTGTGTATGGCTTCAATAAGTTCTGGGTTTGTTATGCTATAGAAAACCCACTTAGCCCTTTTCCTACTCTTAATTAATCCAACACTTTCCAAAATTCCTAAATGATGAGAGGTTGTAGGTTGGGTTAAGCCCAAAGCAACCATAACCTCGCAAACGCACATTTCTCTAAACTCCAAAAGCCTAAGAATCATTAACCTCGTCTCATCTGCTAAAGCCTTAAAAAATTTGCTAGCTTCCCTTATTTTTTCCCTTTTACATGCAATATCATCTGTAATCTCCTTCAATTTCATGACATATTCCGAGATATCTTGGGTGTGACATAAACCAGAATCAACTAATCGCTTTAATCGCTCCCTAGAATCCGTATCCTTTTTAAAATCAATATCCTTTTCCTCCATTACAAAAGAGTAAATAGAGCGATAAATTTAAATATTTCGTTTCAAACACAACCCTAGGAGGGTGAGTAATATATGAGTGGGAAAAATCTTCCTAGATTCATAATGTGTTTCTGGACGGGTAAATGCCCGGGACATGCGATGGAGACCATTATAAGTAAGCAAATTCAAAGTAATGTTATGGTAATTACCGAGGTGATTTAATGGGAAAATGTGAGATTTGTGGTAAAGAGAGTGCTAGTCTAATATATGCTAATCGCAAAGATTTAGATTATGCAATAAAAATCTGCCGAGATTGCTGGCGAGAAGCTTACGTAGAGAATCTTTTAGTGTCTGGTTCTGGAAGTTCTGGTGGTTGCTGCGGTTAATTACTGAAAAAGAGACCATCAATATGGTGCTCCATTTAATGAAATCACGGTTCTTTCACTACATTAGTTATAGGTAGGAAATGGTGAATGAAAAGAAAACTGAAACAAACTTTTTATGCTCTTGCATGTAGGCAACAATAGATCTTCTCAAATCTGTTTCGCCCATAAAAAGGAAATGTTAAAAGAAGTGAAATGCAAAAGGATGTGGAAAAGATTTTCTAACAAATTTTAAAACCGAATACTGTTTTGACTGTAAAATAAAAAGCAAAGAAAAGTAAACTGCCTATAGCAAATTCGCTGCAGTTTGTATCCAACAGCTTTTCCAGACAAGTACAATGGTTATGAAGGCTTAGAGACAACCACAATGTATTCAGTTTTGTTCTCATGGAGTTTTTTAAACTCAAAGATGGCAAGGCAGTAGTGTTAAACTCCCATAAATGTGTTTACAGATGTATAGCATGCGAAAGAATCTGCCAAAAAAGCCATAGCCTCTCCACAGTGAATAGTAACCATGCCAAAAATTCCAAAAGATAAGGAGGTTGCTTCATAAAGTTGTTTGCAAAAAGTATGGCAAATCTTCTGGACAAACCGTGAAAGCGACCTATGCTTCGACTGCAAAGGCAAACGCCGGTTTAGAGTTGTTTAAGCCTATATGCCCCACTTTTTGCTTATGGCTCAAGCTTTTCTGAAAGTCTCTTCGCCCTATACTCAGCTTCCTTAAAAAGGACAGCTAACTCCCACCTCTTCACAAGGTTTGTCAGCTTCTCCATGTTTGCTGGTATCTTTTCCATGGCGGTTAGCGATTTCTTAGTATAACATCATCTCCACTCACAAGTTCTAGAGCTTCTTCTGGACAGAACTCCATGCATTGGAGTCTTCTGACTTGTCTTTGCACAAGTTGCAGATCAGGGCAGAGGGTTTGTCTGAGTCAGCGAAACTTCACCATAAGCAGGACTTGGATGCACCAGCTGCGGTAGTCGCATTTAGCCTTATCAATGAGGGTGAAGGCCCCCTTCAGACTGGATTAAGGCTTTTTCTTGGACAAGCCCTAATACATGAGTATCTTTGTGGAAACGACATGTTAATGCCAAGTTAAAGGCTGGTATTAGGCATATAATCCTAATCCTAGACCTTAAGGGATTCCAAAGAGGATTGTTCTTTTTCAAAACGCATACGTATATTTGAATAATCCAAAAAAATATATATTAGTTTGAATATATCTAATTTATGTTAAGCTTAAACATTAAGCTTACAGATAGGGAATTTCAATACCTCATGCATATATATAATCTAAGCAT
>CALHIW010000004.1 GCA_938030905.1 Candidatus Methanomethylicia archaeon
CACCCCCACCTGCTTAAACCCCAAGCAGCCCCAAGAAGCAGATAAAACATCAATCAGAAACCACAAACAAATCACAACTAAGAAAAACTTAAATAATTTAGAGATGAGTTCACTAATAAGCTAGAAATTACTACTAGTAAATCACAATATGATGTGATGAGGGGGTTTAGTGAGAAAAGTTCTTGTTGCTGGGACTTGGGACATAATACATCCAGGACATATAGCACTCCTCAGTAAGGCAAAAGAGATTGGTCAAGTTGTAGTTATTGTTGCACGAGATTCAACTGTTAAAAGAATAAAAGGAAGAGAACCAATAATACCAGAAGATCAAAGACTAATGGTTATCAGGAATCTGAAACAAGTTGATGAAGCTCTTCTTGGATATGAGGGAGAAGATCTAATGAGGATAGTGCTTAACATAAAGCCGGATATAATATTATTAGGTCCAAATCAACCTACATCAGAAGATGAAATTAGGAAAAGGTTAGATCAAGAAGGGCTTAAACATATACAAATTATAAGGTTACATGAGCTATATGAAGAATATAAATTTTGCAGTACAAGTGCTATAATCGAGGAAATATTAAGACGATATTGTCAAAGATTAATTGATCAAAAGCTTAGTAGATTATAATTAAGTCTAAAGAAAAATAAATTAAAACAGATTTTATTCAATCGTTAATGAATGTTTTTCCACTAACATGTTTGTTATGGTTCCTTAACAGTATGTTTAGCCCGGTTTGAGTTACTATTTTCAACAAGAAACTAAGATATAAAACATCATCTACAACTCATGTCTATAATCTTTTTAAGAAAATCTCGGCCTCAATTAAACTTTAAATAGTTGTATATATTGACATTATAAAGTCAAATTAATTTGCAAGCTAACTAACATTTGCTTTAATATTATTTCTTACTAATGAAGCATTGGATCTTGTGAACTTTATATGAATGTATAAGTAGTTGATAGCTTAAGTTAATGAAGCGGAAATACTATTATTAAACTTTAAATTTAATTCTAAATATGGTTTTACTATCTCATTATCCTTGCATACATTCCTATAAATGCAGGTCCTCTAATATCTATTCTAAGATTTCTACTGGTTATGTAATGATAGATATTTGATGGAATTCTTATATTTATATCACTTGGTTGCTTAACCATTTTAATTCTTAAATTTACTTCTTCAGCACCAATAAGTATTGCTTGTTCCAGCTGATATAGAAATAGACAAATAGCAGCATCAATAAATCGTATATTAGTCTTAACTCCATTAGTTCGAGCCTCATTTATATATTCTATATTTTTAAAACCCTCTTCAGGTATAGCCAGTATGTTACCTCTATAAACGTAGATCTCGTTAAACGCTGCAGGACCCAATAACTTAACACTTGGATCATTTTCATAAAATTCGATAATTACATTCCTCTTCATAAATGAGCCCTCATAAGCTCTGACCCTACAAGGACTTTGCATATCTCTATTGACTTTACTAACTTCAATCAGTTTATCAAATATAAGCCAAGAGTCTACTGTACTTGGAGTTTTATCTAAACTTATTGTTGAAGCTATATCTTCATCTGTTAAAATCCATATACCATAAAATTGTGGATAGACAAGTCTTCTTACATCTTGCTCATTGTACATGATCATAGCTATTCTTTCAACTCCAAAACCTATATTGATTACTGGATAAGCTATATCATATTTAGCTAAAGACACAGGATTATATAGGCCAAGTTCAGCAACCTCAATATTATTGTCTTGATGCTTTATAAAAACCTCATAATTTGAATTAAGAGCGTAGTACGCTGGGGTTGATGATTTTTTAATAAAATAAACCTCAGTAAATCCTAACTCCTTAAGGAAGGCTTTAGTAAATGATAAGGCTTCATTAATTGATAAGGCCTCATCTACTATAACGCATGACGCAACTCTATGAATGCTTAAATGCTTTTCATCCTCTCTTTGCTCTCTTCTAAATCTTATATCAACTGAAAAAAGCTTTATTGGTAATGGTAATTTATGCTGTAAAGCTGATACTGTATGAAACCATGAACTAGTCATATGACTTCTGAGAATTAAATTTGTAGGTTCGGGCTTTAGCTCCTTAAATTCTGGAAATATATGGTCAAATACTTTCAAAGCCGTAACTTCATTAACGTTAAGAACACTTGCTATTTCACCTACTAAATCATCAGATGAAATCTTACCCTTCTTATAACTATGAAATACCTTCTTTAGGTCGTTTATTTTCTCCATGGTAACAGTTGAAACTATATTTTTAAGTTTATCAATCTTTTCTTTGCTTATTCCTACATCTGGTCTTGGAAGTATAGCTAAATAGTAGCATCTATCAAGTATTGCTGGAGCTTCAGCACCATATTGTTTATACATATCAGTATCTTCGATGATGTAAGTATTTATAACCTCATCAAAACCAAAGCGAAGGAACAATTCTCTTAGCCTCTGTGTAAGTTCAAATATTGGATGCGGATGCCCTGACTTAAGCATCTGTTTAGAGAAAAGTTTCTTAATTCCTAATTTAAATAATTGTTGAGAGCTAGTTATCCATGCATCTTGAAAATTCTCTAATATTTTTTTGGATGTTTCAGATGGATTGATATTGACCCCCATAAGACGTCATGTGGAAGACGTAATATACATGTTTTGTTTTTATCAAATATTTTATACTACATCTAACATTAAATGAATAAAGTTTTTTCACTAATTCCATCCTTAGTGATTATCATTATATCGATTCCCTCTCCACTTGCAGCATCCCTCATAATAGCTGCCCTTATGGCTTCTAGTGCTAATTTTTCCCCTTCCTCAACACTAAGATCGTCCCTATATTTCGACTCTATTACTCCAATAGCTATTGCTCCCCCACTCCCTAATGCAGCATATTTTTCTTCAAGTAATGAACCTAAAGGATCAAGAACGTACAACTTTGGGGTGTGTTCTGTTAGTCCAGCAACTATAACTTCAGTAAAGTACGGCATTAGTCTTCGTCCAAACATTAGAGATGACAAAAGTTTAGCAACACTTAATACTGAAGCTGGTCTCTTGAGTTCAAGGGATAATAAGTGAGCATTTGCAGAAAGTATTCTTGCTATAGCTTGCATATCTGAAACTAGACCTGCGCATGCAATTCCAATGTTCTTTGTTACTTGAAATATTTTTCTTGCAGTTCTACTTATAACTGTGTATCCGTATGTCATTTTCTTCTCAGAGGCTAGGATAACACCATCCTTACATACAAGACCTATAGTTGTAGCTCCTCCAATTCCATCCATAGTATTCGCCTAATAAAAATACTAAATTGCTTTTTAAGTTTAACTCTAAGTGAGTGATCTAACAGCTAGATTATTATAGTTGTTTCTAATTACTTTATTAATGAGATTGATGTTTCAGTATCTTTATTTTCACTCTTGTCTCTCTAGTGAATGATTGTTATTTGTTTCTCTTTATGTTTATGCATGGTTAGATGTTTATGCTTGCTTACTCTTAGTGGTAAGTTTAATCATTTCATATCCCACTATAAGGATTAAGCATTTCTCTAGGGATCTATAGTAGAAGGTTATTGGGTTGGTTGAGTTCTTCATGATGTTATTGAAAGTCACTCTTATAGCTTAACAGGAGGTAAAGTGGTAGGAATACAGACTAAGTGTAAGAGCCCATTGTTTAATCTAGGTTAGAGACTAAGCCAACAACAACCACCATTAAAAACATTTAAACTTATCAAACCCAAAGTAAATCTACACACCCCATAACAAATCACTAAAACTCAACATAATCAATAAGCACAACCATACTTAAATTACGTTATTTTAATGAATGAGAAGTAAGTTACATTAAATCTTTTACCATATAGCTCTAAAGCTCTTCCTTCTATTTTCTCATTATTTGTAGTTATATCTATAAAAGAAGGTATAAATGAAGCATTACCCCCAGACCAAACTCCAGTTGCAGAACCAGGATTTAGTAGTAAAACCTTTTTATTATGAATCTTTTTTTCTCTTATGGAAAGCCTATGAGTGTGGCCTGAAATAATCACGTCTAAGTCATTTTCAATAGCTTTATTTAGAAGCTTTCTTTCATCGCCTCTTGGATATATTTGATCTCCGTGTATAATCCCAATTTTAAACTCATCAATTTTAAACTTAATCTCTGTGGGTAAGTCTAAGTCATCCATATTACCAAGCACACAGTATGTTTTTGCTATATCTTCAAAAAAACTTAATATCTTAGCACTTGTTAAATCACCTGTACATAAAACTAAATTGAAGTTATTGCTTCTTAGGTATTGTTCGATTTCTAAGTTGATTCTCTCTGCTCTTTCAGGTATATGTGTATCTCCAATTACAAGCATTTTTGCCATAATTATACACCCCATTATGTGAATCTAGTTTTCAATCCTATTAATTTTATCACTAAACTATAGATGTATCAGCTTGAAATACTATGTAAATCCTAGTTAATGTTTAAGGCAGCTTCAAAATATTTAGTTTTCGTATTTGTTATGTATTATTATGTATGTGTATCATTGCTTGAGTATGGTTATAATATTAATATATTTTATTTCTAGTATTGGTTATGTACTAAATCTTCTATTATTAGCTTCATCA
>CALHIW010000005.1 GCA_938030905.1 Candidatus Methanomethylicia archaeon
CCTAGCCTCTACAGACTATTAATAGTAATACTCAATATAAGCTAGCATCAAGTAGCCTAATACCAAGCCAGTACATACATCCCACTCCTAACCACCAACCCAATATGAGCCTACCTATAGAATACCACAATCAACAACAAACACATACAATACACCACAAACACCCCAAACAGAAAGAAGCTTAATAATCACATCAAAATCCCAAAACAAACAGAGAAAGAGCCAAACAGCTTTCAAATGAATTCTGAGTTTAGAGTTATTTATTACTAATACTATAGATGAAAAGGCTTACCTTGATATAATATTCTTTCAGGAATCTCACTTGCATGAGATCTAAGGAAAAGAATATCATCATCTTTATTCCTAAGATCATCAGGAAGCATATGTGGTATTTCATCTACTACTGGATACCACCTCTCACAATGGTAGCAGATAAGAATTCCTTTAATAATCTCCTTGGAAAAACAAATATTACATTTTAGGCTACTAATATCTTTAATGAATTTACCTTCAAATCCACAGTATTCTTCACATGTCTTAGATACATTTCTAGAAACTTCAATTTCAGATACTTCAAATACATATAGTGAAAGTGGGAATGCCTTGCAAATTGGACAAGCAAGTAAATCCATTAGTCGATATTTCATACTGTCAAGTTTTTACTAAACAAATATAAAAAGTTGTCTATCAATAAATAGAAATATCAGCGAGCATATACTATCTTAATTGTTAGATCTAGCAAAAGTGTATCACCAACTTTAGATGTTTATATCATTTCATCATCTCCTTTACTAGGATCCTTAATTTATACATATTTAATTTTCCATAATTTATATAGTGTCTATTCATTTAGTGACGTATATGACTTATTCGGTTATAGAAAGTTGGTAGTGGTAGCTTGTGAATTTTGTACTTTGTTCTTTATGAGTTTGCCCGAAACTTATTATTTAAGTTCCTTTATATAGCTTTAAGGTAAGCTTAAAGTTAAAAATAGCTTGTAAGAGCTTTGTGTTTTTGCGTCTCTTTCTGATTTTGTAGTTTTCTTTTTGTCTGTTGTTTATAGGTTTATTGGCATGTTGCATATGTATGTTTTAGCTGCTAGTTTCCTCTTATGCTTTCCATTTCTGCTATGTAGTATTCTCCATAGTGGTGTTTGAGGGTTGAGAATGCTGTTTAGGTTTTGGCATAAAATTTTGGAAAGACTTATTTTTGAACTGTGACTGTTTTGAGTATGGAAGGGTGTATAAAACGTTTTAATTGGGCTTTATACGAGAATCTTTACAGAATTGAGTGTGAAGAGGTTTTTCAGTTGCTTAAGTGGACCTGCGTATTCGCCTCCGCCATCTTGGGACTGCAGGTGGAAGAGAATTAGACATAAACCTTACGATGCTAGAGCCTTGACGGTGCTTACCATATGGCAGGAGGTTGAGGGAAAGCTTGAAAGAGCTTACACGGTGGACCTTGAAAGGGACAAAAAGCGCCGCACATGCCGGTTTGAAGCATGCACCTCACAGGACATCTCTATACGGAACCTGGAAGAGGCTTTCTGATGAGTATAGAGAAGCCTGAGCAAGAGATCCTTGAGAGGCTTAAGCCTGCAAGGAAAGTGGGTGTAGATGCTACTGGAATGTGCATGTCCAGTCAGGACTGTTATATGGTATTCAGCCAGTCTAAATGGCAGAAGGAAATACACTAGATTCGCTGCTTATTCAACCTAGAAACAGAATCGTTAGGGCTTTCAAGGCAATGAGGAAGCCAAACATGAATGCAAACACCTACTACATCTCCTCACGCCATTGGACGATATTGAATGCTTTATGGCGGATCCAGGCTATCTTCCCAGAAGAAACTGCAGTTGGCCGCCGAAAAGGGAGGCAACCATACATGAAATCTAAAAGGAACAGTCTAATAAAGGCTAGGGGCTGCTGGATATGGAAAACCATGGTAACCCTCTACAGGAAGCACCTACACATATTCAACTGCTTCTACAAGCTACATCAACGCATTGAAGCAGGATGGCATTCACTCAAAAGCATCGTAGATAATTTAATCAGAAATAAAACAAACCATAATAACAGAAATCTAGTCGAAAATCATCTGCTACAATCTCCTTAGACAATTGGAGGAAGCCACAAATTTTGAGCTAAAACCGCTATTTACTAAGATCTATTATAAAATTGAATTCACAAATTTCAAGATTAGGCTACGAAGTAAAAGATCCATCAAAAACTCATAAAACTACACTAAACCTAAGACCACAAATACTAGTAACTTGGCAGTATTGACTAGTTCTTCCAGCTAGGAAAGTACAACGGGCTGAAATTCATGAGAACCATCATCACGATGACCATGATAAAGATTGTCCTGTTATACTCACCTTCAACGTATACCAAATGATGAAGTGGTTTGATGGGGGCATGGTAAGTAATTAGTATAATTTAAAATCATTTTACTATGTATATGTCCATAACTATTTGATAAAGTCTTACTCCAATTTTTCTTGTCACTCTAATAAGTTTAAACTCAAAATACTTTACTTTATTACTGAGAATCCTACTATAGTCTCTTACGGCTTTACTAAATAGATCACCGATGGTTTCCTCCTTACTTCTATGATACGTATCATAAATGTGTACATATCCCCCGTCATTTTTTAAAGCTAAAATTGCATATGGAAGATAAGTTTTAGCCAATTCTGGTAGTGGCATTAAAACTCTATTGGCAATATTTACCAGTTTTTTCATTATGATTTCTCCCGCATCACCAAGTATGGGTACAATGATGTTTGTAACCTTATTGATTTGTATATTTTGTAGCATAAAGTTGTAAGCATCTGGATTAGCGTCTATTGAATATATAACGGATGGTTTTGCGTGTCTTGCTATTACTATAGAATATGTCCCTACGCCAGCAAACATGTTTATTATAACTTCACCATGATTAATAAGTTTTGCAATTCTGAGTCTTTCATACATTAATCTTGGTGTAAAGAATACCTTGTTAATGTCAAGTTTAAAAAGGCATTTTGATTCCTTATGAATGGTTTCAGTTCTATTTTCGCCGGCTATAACTTCAAATTTTTGTATTCTATATTCTCCATGTGCTGGTTCTATTTGAGTAGTTACAACTCTAACTCTCTTACATTTACCTAGTATATGATTAGCTATTAAGATTCCAACTCTTTTATCACTTTGCTTAGGAATTTTAATGATTGCTATATCCCCTATTATATCATATCTTACTTTCGTGAATTTAACATTTTCACAAATCATAGCCCACCTTATGTCTATAGACTACTATGATCAAAATTTTTAACTTCTTTTTTCTTAATTGATATTATTCTATCATATATGTATCTTGGTAAAGTATAGTCTTCCTTTCTTACTTCAAGCTTCTTACCTATTATTAGTCCTTGCCCCGTAGTAATATCTATTTCATGGGCATACAGGCAATGATTTGTTTGCCTAGCTTTTTCAATTACTAAAAACCTACATAGTTTTCCTCCTCGAATTATCCTCTTAAATCTGATAATGACATCACCTACATGTTCAACCCCAAATCCATGCGCTTCCCCGGTAGTTATGGCATATTGTGCAGTTGCCATAACTGTGAAATCCCATTTTGAAAGGACCTTTTTAATAAAGTATGAATATCGCCTAGCCATGGAAGGCTTATCAAGCCAGTAAGCTGAAATAGAATCTATTACCACTCGAGCACGGCCGTATCCAAGGTATTTTTTTGCTTCAATTATCTTGTTAACAAGAGCCTCTAAATCTAGTGACTTTAAGGTCCATGGATCATCACCTCCCATAAGCGCATCTATGATTATGAGTTTCTTCTCAACAATTGCCTTGTTAAAATCCATGTTAAATTGAGCTGCCTGATTAATTATGCTTTCTCTGCTTTCCTCTGTTGTTATATATATGTTTTTATCATTTTCAAGAATGCCTTGATTGATAAAATGAATACAGAGTATTGTTTTACCACATCCTGGCTCTCCAGTAGCAACAACAAAAAAACCTCTTGGAATACCGCCTTCAATAAGTTCATCAAGCCCCCTCACTCCAGTTGAGAGACGCTCAATATTCATGCTTTACACTAACATTAATAATCTTTTAAATCTAACGAATGGCCGGATTATACTCAATAATTAGCTGGCTTCCAAGTTAGCGCTATATACGTTCCTTTATGCTCATTGATCTGTGTACAGTGCAAACTTGTTTTCAGATCCTCATGACTTCCCCTCAAATCCATGAAGATCGACGAATTATTGGACATGCCTGAGCAATCACATCGACACTGTTAAGTTAGTTATGTAGACATGTATAGTTAATGGCTTAACTTAATAGTATTTTTGTTTAATTATGTATTTAGATAATGTGTTGTCGAGTTGCCTATGTAATTTATATTTTACTTTTACCTATGCTCCTTAATGAGTATTAGGAAGCTTGTTGTTATGTATGGTTGCTTATATACGTGCTTAAGATAGACTTTACCTATATATGCTAAGTTATGTTACACATATATATTAGGACATAATATATTAGGCCTAGTTTAACACATTAGCCTTAATTACTGGTTTGTTTCTTCTCAATGCTAGAGCCTTTCTAGTAGTTACTCTATACCTCTCAATTCTAATTTCATCTATAAGAAAGCTTTACTTAATACTTCAATTAGCCTTAAATAAAACTAAATGTGACATTCATCTACCTTAATAGTGTCTCCATTTACCTTAGATTTATGCTCTGAAAAGTCTATAGCTTTGACTAGGAAGTATGAAAAGCGAAATTATACAGCAAAACAGTAGTTTATATTGTTCTTTCAAGCCTGTTCATAATGTTTAACAGTTCAGTAGTCTAACTATATTCTAGACTTAGCCTCTAATCCCTTAATAATTATTCAAGTTAATCACCAACCTTAATCAGGAAACACATAGTAAACTCAATAAATCAAAGCCTCCAACAACCTCACTAAATCTACACCAACCATCCCCACTAAACCA
>CALHIW010000006.1 GCA_938030905.1 Candidatus Methanomethylicia archaeon
AAAGTGGTAACTAAACTTAGAGAGAAGGACATTAAGACAAGAGGAGATATATTAGATATCTATAAGGAAATGCTGAAACAATTTTTAGATAGTGGATTAATAATTAAGCCTGTAAGCAGTGAAGTTGAAGCATATCGTAGAAGACTAGAACAAAACTTAGATAGAGAAGAGTTTCAAAGAATATTAAGGGAAATATTTAGGAAAACAGGGTTTCAAGGTGTTAAAATTGACAAAGATTAACGATATTCCAAATAGTGGGGAGCAATTATACTACTATCCAGGATGTCTTTCACTAAATATGTATCCAGGTATTGCATACTCAACATTAAAAGTTCTTGAAATGCTAGGTTATAAGGTATTTTTAGGAGAGGAGATATGTTGTAGCTTAATATTTAAATCTATAGGTCTAATGCCTTCTGAAACTGTATACTCCATTAATGCTCTTATAATGTCGAAGGCGTATTTAAAATCTAGATTTATTGTAACATCATGTAATGGATGCTACTCAAACTTAAACGATACATTAAAGAAGTTGGGAGATGAGGATTTTAGAAAGCTTACTGATGAGTTGAAGTTAACAATACCTCAAGATATTAAGATTGTACATGTAGCTGAAGTAATATATAAGCAAATGGAGGAAATAGCTAGAATGGAGAGAGGGAATCTTAAAGGATTAAGAATAGCAGTCCATTATGGCTGTGACTATACATATGCTCATCCAGATCTGGTTATTGATAGTGTTGAGTATCCAAGATTCCTTGATGATTTTATTGAGAAATTTGGAGGTGAATCTGTTGAATACGATGAGAAGCAGCTATGCTGCGGTCAGCCAGCAGTTAAGGGGGTAGGGGATACAACTATGGAGTTGGTTAAGAGGAAAATACTAAGTATGAGGAGTGTAAATGCAGATATTCTACTTGTAATGTGTCCAGCATGCTTGCTAGCATTTGATAGGATACATTATAGCTTAATCAAATTAGGAGAAGTGGATAAAGCAATACCAGCAATACACATATCACAGCTAGCAGGATTAGTTTTAGGTTTAAACCTTAGGGATCTAGGTTTAGATTTCCATCTAGTTAGAGAATTTAATAAACTTCAAGGTTTAAGATAGTTAACTAGTTAAAGCCCTAAGGAAGCCGGATATGGCTAAATGAGCTTTAAATACTAAGCTTCTAGGTATTGATTCATGGTTATCAAAATCTAGATCCTTACTGATGACATCTAACAAACTAGATTGACCAATTATACTAAATGCTTTATCCATCACTTTCGGTGTATTAACCAGTAGATTTAGAAACTTAACTAATACTCTCTGTCTTCTAAGCTTCATTGATAAATCTAAATTAAGCTTAGCATACCTTACCCCAATATTATTCACATCGCTACATTCAGTAAATGCCTTAGTAAGAGCATCTACAGATTTTAAACCAGTTAGTAGCCCCCCGCCGGTTAATGGTTTTACCTGAATGGCAGAATCACCAATATATAGTAGTCTACTAAGATAGGGAGCTTTTAAAGCAGGTCCTCTAAGTATCCATCCACCGAAAACCTTTAAAACCCTATACTTACCGATCTGCTTTGAAATTACTGGATGCTTATTCAAAACATAGATAAGCCTAGTGTAAGGCTTCCTATCAGATCCTAACCCAATTCTTACAATTCCATCTCCTAAAGGTAGGAGCCATATGAAGAATTTAGGAGTTAATCTAGAGAAGAATACCTGTACAGTATCTAAATCAACATTGTTTAGTTTACATTCTAAATCCATCTGGACACCTGGAATCCTATCAACATATGGATTTAATGTCTTACCCAGTATCTTGTGTGAAGCGCCTTCAGCATTAATCACTAAATCATAGTTTTTAAGTATACCATTAACTTCAATAGCTGCCTTCTTATAGTTTACAGCCTTAACTCTTACACCTAAACAACAATACTCATAACATTTATTATAGAGTTCATAATCAAAACCAATCCTGTCAATAACTCCTACAAACCATGAGTTGCCATCTAGGGTTACTGATATATTACTAGGCGAATATAGCTTTATCCTACTAAACCTATTTAAAACATGCTTACTACCTACATATCTCTCAATAAAGCTCCTACTAACTACACCAGCACAATGTTGAGGTATACCGATAAACCTATGTTCTTCATATACTATAACATTATGACCTAAACTGGAAAGTTTTCCTGCAGTACTTAAACCAATAGGTCCAGCACCTATAATTGCTATTTCCATCTACATCTCCAGTAAATTATTTACTAGCTCTATTTAGATATATGTAGAGAAAGGAGATGAGAGATAGTGGAAAGTCAATAATAAATAGGGCTAAGCTTAATACTGCTAGTAGCATAAATGGTTTCTTAGCATGTAGTGCATAGATTTTAATAGATATGCTACTTGGAGTACTGCATGAAATAGTTAAAGTACTCATCTCTCTAGAGGGGGGTGAAGAATATGTTTTGGGTGCTTTTAAGCTTTTGATGATAGATTATAAGTTCTTTACTGTCTTTAACTACAACATCTATTAGGGGATTCTCTACATCAACTATAAACTTCAATTGGTAAGGTAAATTACTTGGTAGTTCTAATGTAATATTATCTACTAGAAGTTTACTGTAGATTTTTTCTTCAAATACGTAGCTATAGGTACTTATTATCAATGGTATGATGGCTAAAGCTAGTAATAGTAGGGATGATAGAAATATTTTTCTGGAATTAATGCTTGTGGTCATATAGACCATTAGTATAGATGGCAGGCAACAAAATGTTTTAAATCCACTTCCCTTGAAATAGGCTCACTAAGACTACATTTACCATCAATTATTTGGGGGCATCTAGGATGAAATCTACATCCTGTAGGTGGATTAATCGGGCTTGGAGGCTCCCCTGGAACAATAGATCTCTCTCTAAATCTATTTTCAGGATCAGGATCGGGTATTGCATTTATTAAGGTGGCTGTATATGGGTGAAAAGGGTTTTTTAAGACCTCCTTTGTTGGACCATACTCAACTATCTTTCCAAGATACATAACACTAATATTATGTGAGAAGTATTTAGCTGTAGCTATGTCATGAGTTATATACATCATTCCAATACTGTACTTTTCCTGAAGTTCCCTAAATAGTAGTAGTATTTCAGCTCTACTTGAAGCATCAATCATCGATACAGGTTCATCAGCAACTATAAAGCTTGGATTTAGAACTAGAGCTCTTGCAATACATACTCTCTGCCTCTGCCCACCTGAAAGCATATGTGGAAACTTTAGAATAAAGTCTTCAGGGGGAGAGAGCCTTACATTATTCAATGCTCTTAAAATAATTTCTTCACGTTCAGAAACATCTTCAACTCCATGTATTATTAGAGGTTCTTCAAGTATTTGCTTAATTGTCATGTATGGATTTAGAGATGAGAATGGATCCTGAAATATTATTTGGGCTTCCTTCCTAATCCATTTAATATCCCCCTTAATATTTGTTATATCACTACCCTTAAAAACTATTTTACCTGATGTAGGCTCTATAAGTTTAATGGCTGTACGTCCAAGTGTAGTTTTTCCACTACCAGACTCCCCAACTACTGCTACTACTTCTCCTCTAGATATAGTCATAGATATACCGTCAACAGCTTTAACAGTTAACGTTTTAAAGAGGCCCTTACGAACACTAAAATATGTTTTGATGTCTATTAGTTCAAGTATAGGCTCCATGAACTATCACTTATAAAGCCAGCACTTAACAAAACCGCCATTCACTAGTGTATTTGGAGGATTTTCCCTAGAGCATTTATCCATTACATATGGGCATCTGGGATGAAACCTACATCCAGATGGTGGAGCTACAAGATCTGGGGGTGCTCCAGGTATGAATTCAGGTGTTTTATCACTATGTAGTCTAGGAATACTGCTAAGTAGTTTTTGAGTATATGGATGTTTGGGGGATGGGAGTATCTTCTCGGCACTACCAAGCTCCACAAGCTCTCCAGCATACATAACCCCAAACTCATCACATATATCGCTTGCTAAAGCTATATCATGAGTTATGAAGATCATTGAGATACCAAGCTTTCTCTTAAGGTTTTTAAGTAGATTCATTATTTGGGCTTGAATGCTTACATCAAGTGCTGACGTGGGCTCATCTAGAATTAATATGTCTGGATTTAGTGTTAAAGCCATAGCTATAATAGCTCTCTGCTTCATACCTCCACTAAGCTCATGAGGATACCTATTAACAATCTCGGAGGATAAACCTACAAGCCTAAAAAGCTCCTCAACAATTTTTAGAGCTTCCCCCCTACTTAAGCCCTTATGAATAATAAGAGGCTCAGCAACTTGAAAACCAACTTTAAGGACAGGATTTAGAGAATTCATAGCACCCTGAAAAACCATTGATATTCTTCTCCATCTAATCTTAGATCTAAACTCATCTTCACTAAGAGGTATTAAATCCATATCTTCAAGACATATCCTACCTTCATATCTAGAAACATTTCTTGGAAGATTTCTAACTATAGCGTTAGCTGTACTTGACTTACCACATCCAGATTCGCCTACAATCCCTAAGGTTTTACCTTTATCTAAGCTAAAGGATACACCATCAACAGCTTTAACATCCCCTCTTAAAGTCTTAAAGTAAAGTCTTAGATTACTTACTTCAAGAAGCATTTACTTCCACCTTCTTAATCTAGGATTAACTACAGGCTCCATACCTAATGCTATAAATACGAAGGTAACAGCTGAATAAACAATAAATAAGCCGGGGGGGAGAATCCACCACCAATAACCTAGAAATACAGCACCATTTTTGAAGCCATATTCTAATATTTGACCCCATGTAGGCATAGTAACATCTCCAAGACCTAGAAAGCTTAGAGCAGATTCAGCTAGTATTGCATAAGGAGTGAAGAAAATCATTTGAGCAAATACAAATGGTGCAACCTGTGGGAAAATATGTTTAACCATAATTCTCAATCTAGATGCTCCAATAGCTACCGCAGCCTCAATAAATTGAGATGCCTTAGCTGAGAGAACCATAGATCTAACAATTATAGTTAAGCTTGGCCAGTTAAAGAATACAAGTACAAATATAATAAGCCAAAGCCTACCGCCAAATATAAACGATAACAATATGAGAAGAGGGAGAAGAGGAATATTATTTATAGTATCTGCAAAACGTTGAATAAAATCATCAACCCGTCCACCAATATACCCGCTTACAATTCCTAAACCAGCACCAATAAATGTTGTAAGTAGCGAGACTCCAACACCAATAATTAACGCTATAGGAAAACCAAATAGTAAGCCTTGAAATAAATCACGCCCCAAAACATCAGTTCCCATCAAGCCATAAACATAACCACCTAAAACAACATTAAACATACCAATACCATCATTAACATCGCTACATATCAATACAGCACTAAAAACATATCTACCAATTAATGGAGTAAAAGTATTATCTCCACCGATAGATCCAAAAATAATCTTTTCACTTCCAACCTCAAGAACGCCACTAGTTCCTAATGATATGTTAAACTCTCTATATAGAAAACTTACAAGAGATCTTGCTAGATATATATCTCCACTTAAAAGTATCCTCTTAGGCTCCATCGAGAAGTATCTAAATGGTGGCGTTGCATTACTTGATATTGTTTCAATAGCTAGAGTATATAGCTCTATAGTTCTTCCATCAGGTCTAGTTACGTAAAACCTTACGATAGGAGGTGAATCCCTACGATAGAATAATAGATCGCTAATTCTTAACGTTATGAACTTTGGAAACTGGTTACACTCATGATTATAGCTTACATTATAATATTTAATAAACCGGTTATTGTAAGGTTTAATTCCGGAAGCTTTACTTATTGATAGCTCCACATGACTCATAAGTTTTTCAGAAAGGAAAATATTAATCCATTCAGGTTGAGCAGACTTAGGGTAGTCAACCCAATATACAGGATTATACCAATATCGAACCCCAAAATCTAAGGGTAGAGTGGTTACAGTATATATGGATACCGCAACTAAAATCGCAAGAAATAGGATACCGATCTTCGATATATTACTAGCCCAAAACTCACTAAAAGACTCTCTAATAAAACTCATTAAAGCCTCACCCTAGGATCAAGAACTACATAGAGGATTTCAAGTATGAATCTAGCTAAAACATATATGAGTGTGAAGATATATGTTAGAGCAAGTATTAGGGATTCATCAACAGACATTACAGCCTTATAGTATAGAGTCCCCATACCGGGCCAATCGAATACAATTTCGGTTAAAATAGCTCCTGCAATAGAGCCTGCAAGACCAAGCACAACATTAGTTAGAATTGGTGAGGCAGCAACCCTAACAATATATCTCCTCCTAACTAGATCTTCAGGAAGACCCTTAACTCTAGCAACACTTACAAAATCCTCTTGAGCAACCGATAAAACAATACTTCTTGTTATGTAAATCCACGAACCTGATAGAGCTAAAACAAGAGTAATTAGGGGAAGCATTACATGCCAAAGAAGATCTAGAAAACGCATAAATGTATCTTCAGATGGGGGAACACTATACATACCGCCGAAAGGGAAAATCCTTAATTTGAAGGAGAAGAACAATATCATTAACATACCAAGCCACCATGTAGGTAAAGCATAGGAAATAGCTGAATATAGTGAAATAGCTTTATCCATCTTTGTACCATGTCTTAAAGCAATTCTTGGACCGATAACGAGGCCAAGAACAAAATTAATAATTAAGGCTGAAGTCATTAAAAGTATTGTGTTTGGAATTCTTTCAAGAATTATATCTGAAATTCTATTACTACCAGTAAATGTTTGAACCTCTCTTGCAGAACCCAAATCCAGAGTTACAATCCTTAAAATCATATTTGGAATTCTAGCATACCAAGGCTTATCTAAACCGTAAGCCTTAACTAAATCCTGTTTTATCTCATCCATAGCTCTATTAAGCTCTTCAGGATCTCTAATTTGAGTAGTAAGCTTCTGCCTTATACCTCTAAGCTCCTCATTCATAATTGAGCTAAGAACTCTATCTGATAGCCCTGATGCACCAATTATTAAAACAGTAAATAATAGAACACTAATAAGTACAACTATTAATGTTAATCCCTTTAAAGCCAAAGTCTTTCCTAACCCCATAAAAACACCTAATCATCCATAAATAAAATATAGGTTATTGATTATTTCCTTCTAACCATGATAGCTATCGCTACTAATACAACTAGGTTTATAACTAGTAGAATGATAGCTACTGTTAGTAGATTGTTTAGTGATGATATTACTGATGCTAGTTGGCTTGTTGATGTCTCTAGACTTGTAGTAAGTGTGGTAAGCTGACCTGATAGTACTCCTATCTGACTTGATAGTCCACCAATTTTATCCTCAATACCTTTACCAACTCTCTCAAACCCAATCTCTATGGGCTTTATGTTAAGTACATCAAAGAAATGCTTCTCAGCACTTACAAATGATACAGCTTCACTATATCCTGCTATTGTTAACTCGTAAAGTCCAGCCTTTAGCTTAGCTGTGAATTCTGCTGGAAGTGTTATTGCAAATCTTGTTGGAGTAATCCTTTCCCCATCACCTACCTTAATAATCTCCCCTGTTACCGGATCCTTAATTAGGTATTTAAGCCCTAATGGTGATGGCCCCTTAAGCTCAATCACAAATATAGATTCACCACCAGGTACTACTGTTGGAATTCCTATACTAACTATTTCTACTTGTTCGGGCTTTCCAAAGTACCATTTACCCGCACTAAATGGATATGTTGGATCTCTAAAAGCTCTTAATTCAGCATACTGCGCAGCTGGATCAAACTTATAAAGGTAGAAGGGGCCATTACTTATCACCATATTCCCATAACTATTAAACCACTCTAACGCAGCATCATAACGTGCTTTAGCCTCATCCCTTACAGCATATGATTTACCGAGAACTGTGAAAACATTTTCAGGGAAGAATCCCGTGGTTTTCATTTCATTAATAGCATTCATGACCATTACTGCATGATCCTTCAATACTAGGGATAGCCATGGAACCTTAAACTTATTAGCAGCAGTATCAGAATATGCTGCCTGCTTCTTTTCAAATACAACCTTATCCATTGCTGCAAGAACCTCCCAAGGCATTGCTGTTACTGCACCTGCAGAAGCTGATGTGGAAAATGAGGTTAAAGCATAGTCTGCAATATAGTTAACATTGAAATGCCAGTAATCAATGTAAACCTCAATGCTATCACCTATAATTCTGAACCCCTTAAACGTGGGAAGAACTTCGCCAAAAGTAGCTGCTACAGTAGATTCTAATGCAGACTTATCAGGATCATATGTCATATCCCATATCTGATATATTGCAAACAGTATATCTGCCCATGTTATTGATTGACCGTGATGCCATTTAGATCCTAAATACTTTGATAAATCAAATACAACCTTACTCTTCGCAGTAACACCTTTACCTACAGCAATCCACGATTTTAATTTAGCATCCCACATAAAGGCGTCTTCAGGTACGGTTAACACTTCCTCAGGCCCTCTTGTTTCAACAGTATAGTCTACTCTAAATGGTATTGGTAAACCACTAAATGGATCTCTCCAAACTGCTGGGTCATATACTGCTCTCCAAATATCAACACTATAAACATCATCATGTCCTCCAATAGGATTCCAAACTGTTCTTTCAGTCCAAACCCACAGATGTCCTACAGTAACTGTATTCTTACCCGGAATATATACTTCCCTAGGGTTAAGTGGGGATCTTAATCCTGTACCTAGATCTAGAGTTAAACCCTTAACATCTCTTCTCGCAGGATTTATATCAAGCCTTGTAGCAACCCAGATTCTAACTGCTTCCTGAATAATCATTTCAGAGCATTTTCTATACAGCCCATTTCTTTCATCTTCACTTTTAAATTCACCCTTAAAAATCCTCCTACCTAAATTATCGATTGTTGAGTTCTCATACTGCCACCATCCGGCCTCTTGATAGCCTGGCATCCATCCATACCATGGAGCACCAAACTGGTTAATAGTTGTATAATCATATTTTTCAGGTGCACCTTTACCCCAACCCTCGGTATATATATGCCATTCAAGATCTCTAGGATCCGTTGCATAAACAATTCCTATTGCCTGCCCAAACGGCATATATAGTCTCTCAACAGTAAACCCTATTTTCTCTAGCTCTGACGCTAAGGCATCACCTATCTCTCTTCTCTCATCCTCTATTCTTATTATGAATTTTATAGTTATGGGTTTACCCTTATAGTACCATTTACCAATTTCCTTAGCAGCACCGGCCTTAGTTAATGCTCGGGTAATTATAGCATCAGCAAGCGCTGGATCATATTTAAACTCATATCTTGCTATAATATCATATATGGTAACATAGTCAGGATCATAACTTGATAGGAAGGCATACATAGGTGATGCGAAACCTTTATAAATTGTTGATACAACATACTCACGATTAATTAGATAGTTGAGTGCAAATCTTACCTCTCTTATTGAGAAGGGATTTAGCTGGCCTTCAGGAGCTGGAGCTGGATTTAAACCAAAGTCAACAATTGCTGCAGGAGCATAGTACATATCAATTTCAGGTATACCTCTTAACTCCTCTGCTTGAGCTGGCCTTAACCCAAAAATATAGTAGTCCACCCCCCCAGTTTTAACTGCTTGAGCTGCAAGTTCAAGTGGAACTCTCTTGAACATAATAATATCGCTAGCTGGTCCTGTTTTTTGGGCTGAAACAACATTAACCAATACTGTAGGTACTAGAAGCAAAGTTAGAACTAGTAGTGCTAATCTATGTTTATTATTCACAGAAATCACCACATATACTATAAAACCATATATTTAAATATTTCCAATAGGAGTATGCTCTTAGTAATTCGTGAAGCTTTATACTTTACTTCACTATGAGTAGATTGAAGCTTTATTATTTAAATTGACAGTCAAATCTCCTTAAGGGTTTAAGAGGGATTCCTAGAAATTGTTAAGAAGCTGCAAATTTAATATAGTAGAAATATTAAAACTACATAAAAATATAAACATACAATATTTCACGAATTATTAAAAACAAGGGAAAAAAAAGCTTTATGAGCTTAAAATATGAGAACCATATGTAGTTGATGGCTTAAGCTAGTAAAAGAAGAGTGCCTTACGAAACCTAACATGTTGGCCACCTATATCCTAAGAGGTTTACGGTAAATCTTACTATTCCGTAGATTAACACATCTAGTGAGAGATAGCTATGTGGTTGTAGTGTTATCTAGGTTTAGTAGTGATTATTTATCTCATGGTTTATTGGCTGTTTACTACTTCTTTTAATGTTTCCTCTAGTATATCTATGGATTTCATAAGCAGTTCTTCTGTAATTACTAGTGGTGGGGATATTCTTATTGTTGATTTTCCAGCACCTATTAATGCTATACCTTTCTTAAAGCATTTAATTACTATCTCTTCCATTTCCCTTATTGCTGGCTTCTTTGATTTCCTATCTTTTACAAGTTCAACACCTATCATTAATCCCTTTCCTCTTACATCACCTATTACTTCGTATTTCTCCATTAGTTCATTAAGTCTTTTCATGGTTTTCTCCCCTAGCTTTAATGAGTTTTCAAGTAATTTCTCATCTCTTATTACATTTATAACTGTTATTGCTGCCATGCATGAGATAGGGTTTCCACCAAATGTTGATGCATGTGCTCCTTTAGGTAGATTCATAACATCCCCTCTACCTACTGTTACTCCTAGTGGTAGTCCACCAGCTACTCCCTTAGCTATAGCTATTATATCTGGAATTACATTCCAATGCTCTATTGAAAACCACTTACCTGTTCTTCCAATACCTGCCTGAATTTCATCATCTATAAGTAGGATACCGTATTTTTCACATAGCCTCTTAATTCTAATCCAGTATTCTGGTGGTGGAACTATGTATCCACCCTCCCCCTGTATTGGTTCAGCAACTATTGCGCATACTTCATCAGGAGGTATGTATTTCTGTAGATAGTATTCATCTATGAAGTCTATACAGTAATAGCTACAGGATGGATATTCCTGTTTCCAGGGGCATCGATAGCAGTAGGGATATGGTATATGTTCAATACAGGGAACAAATGGATAAAACCATTTTCTCTGAATTGGTTTACTTGAGGTTAAAGATAAGGCTCCGAAGGTTCTACCATGAAATGAGCCTATATATGCTATTATGTATGGTCTTAAACCCCTAAAGTATCCACGTGCAATCTTTACAGATGCTTCAATAGCTTCAGCTCCACTATTACTATAGAAAACCTTCTTATTGAGACTCCCCGGAGTTATTTTAATAATTTCCTTTGCAAGAGCTACAGCAGGTTCATATAGGAAGTCTGTTATTGAGTAGTGTTGAAATTTTCTAGCTTGTTTCTCAATAGCTTCAATAAGTCTTGGATGACAATGCCCAATAGAACATACAGCAATACCTGCATTTAAATCTATGTATTCATTACCATCAACATCAACAACAATAGCTCCATATCCTCTCTCAATAACGAGAGGATACCATCTAATAAATGACTGCATTAAAAAACTTGAATCTTCACTAATAATTCTTAAAGCTTTAGGACCAGGAGGTTCAGTAATGATTTTAGGATGATGTGTAGACATACTTTTCAAACCGCAGTACTAGAAACGTATAAAAATATATAAATGTTTCCGAAATACAATATATAACCAAATAGATGGTACGGAATTGATACTATTTGTAAGGTATAACATCAATTATCGTACTAGACATACCAACATATTAGGCCTTACAAGCCTAAGTATGGGAAGTTGTTTAAACGCTGCTTTTCAAATTCTTTTCTAAACTATTTCAAGCTATAAATGGGGTTAAGCATTCCAGGGAAGGATATATTTGAGTATGCAAATTCTATGTACTCCTGTATTTCCAGTAAATAATATTTAGTTCTACCTATATGGTGTATGAGGGTTATTAGTAGCTAAAGTATAACCAACTTAGAGAGACCATCATTTACTAGAGGGTAAGAGTGTTGCTGTAATTAGCGGTTATCTATCTTTGGCTATAGATTTTCTGTTAGCCTCATATAAGTTTTTAAGAGAGTTTGCTACATTACATATGAATTACTATGTTGAAGCTGCTTCCTAATGAAAATTTAAGATTAGAATTGAGGCCGCACCCATTAATATTTTGGAAATTCCATTGTTTAAGCTTTTACCTCTTACTTCTAGCTCTCGGATCTATATATTGGAGAACTTTGCTTATAGATATGTATGAATGGATTAGTAGATTTATTTCTAGCAGCTACAATATTGCTGCTATTGTTTTATTTCTTGGAAGCTTTATTGTAGTAGCTGTTGTTATTGGATTATTAGAGGTTTCCTTAAAGCTTACAGTCCTCTTTACTGTAATGGGGGTTTTAGGTGTAGCTATTGTTGAATACTTTAATCTTGGGCTTAATGGCTATACATTCATGTATATTATTTACAGCATGCTTATTATTGGGTTAACAGATATTTATAGGAGAGCACATAAATACTATATTACAAACTTTAGAATTATATCAGCTAAAGAATTTATTACTCATGAATACCGTGAAGTAACCCTTGATAAAATTAGTGATGTTGTCCTTAAACAAGGGGTTTTAGGGAGAATTTTTGGCTTCGGATCATTGATTCCTATAACAGCTTCAGGTTTTGGACTTGGATCAGATTTCAGTATGGCTGGGGGAGGAGTATTAGGTAAGGGGGTGGGAGTGGGGATTGGTGGTGGTAAAAGTGTTAATGTTCCACGTGGACGAAGCTATTTTATACTATATGGTGTTAGGAAACCTAGAGAAGTTTTAAACCTGATATCTCAAATAAGGTATGAGTATATAGAGGCGCCTTATCTTAGGAAGATATCGCAAGACCTGGAAAGAGTTATGATACAGGTTGCAGGAACTAAGCTATTAAAATGCCCTAAATGTGGAGTAGATATTATTAAAGATGCTAATTATTGTAGTAATTGTGGACTTAAATTAAAGAGTTAAAGTTTTAGGAATTCTTGAACTGTTATTCTTCTAACTCTAGGAATATCTATAGCTATTGGCGTTAATGTGTAAAGCTCAATTTCTGATGCGGCCCATTCTAATAGCTTTGCAGCAATTTCTAGCTTCGCTATCTTCACTCCTTTATCTATCTTCACTCCATACTTAGAGTATTTACCGATTCTCATTCCTAAGTCCATTCCAATCATACCTATAATCCTAAACCCTAAAGCCTTAACTATAAATACTCCACGATCACCATCAGTAAACCCGCCGAAATTGTATACATATGGTCTAGGCTCCACTTGAGTTGAACCTAATGGATTCTTTAATATTGGAACATATTTTAATAGTTTCTTAATATTATCACCGTGAGCATGAACAATAACCATAGATCCATTTCTATTTGCTTTTATAATATCTTTCAGTAAACCATCTAAATCTGTAACTATAATATTAGGTAGTAGTTTACTTCTTAATAGAAAGGATGTTGCACCATTAGCTGATACTATAAGACAATCCCTAGTCTGTTTTAGAATTGAATAAGACCTCTCAAGTGACGGCCCAGCACCTACAACAATAGCTTTACTGTAGTTTTTACTTAAATCATATAGAGACTCTATGGAGCCATGATTTTCTGAAAGAAGATTACTTAGAATATCCGCTGCCTTCTGGTCAAACTCAAAGCTTAGGTTAAGTTTAAGCCTTATATAGTTGTACCATTGATACCATTTAAATCTATCAGTAAGCCAAGCCAATACATCACCAATATAGGGTAAGTTAGCGAATTTAATTATTATAGACTTAAAATTAAAGGTTTAAATCTCTAATCCAAGCTCTTCTAAAACATCCTTAAACTTCTCTATCTCATTTAGAAGCTTACTACCTCTTTCAGTTACGATGTAATACTTCCTTCCATTATTCTCTATTCTTTTAAGTATGCTTTTACCTACTAATTCGTTCAGTAGAGACTCTAAACGATCATATGGCATTCTTGATCCATACATTATTCTAGTTATTGGAGCCTTACCCTCATCCTTCACGCATTTTAATACATCTCTAATAATGCTTAGTCTACTTCTTACTTTTCTATGCAAACTATTCACCTAACTCTTAAACCAAATAACAATAAGAGAAGACCTATCGGTCTAAGTGTTTCTGATAAAAGCATTACTTCAGGTAGTGCATGATATATACTGTTAATTTCTACAACATGGTGTAGTGCTAAAATAATAAATCCAAGAGTAACTGGAAATGCTTTATGTTTAAGGCTTTTATAGGTAAGAAAGGAGAGTAAAATGAAGGAGAAAACATGAATATTAAATGTGAATAGAGCTACTTGATAGCTTTCTTTTCTATAGGGTATGTAGGAGAAGAGAAGCATTAAACATCCAAAAGCATCCATAAGAGATGCGCTTAAATATAGATAGATTAATATTGTAGATGCTTCTACTAAAGGCAAGAGTGCAAACATGAGGGAAGATAATGATATCATAGCGAAGCCAAAGCCGAGAAAGCCGAGCATATCATCAAGTGTGCTCCAATATATTCTTAATAACCTGTAAGATATAGAGAAGGCAAGAATAAAGGATAAAGTCTCAAGTATAAGCGTTAATATTCCAAATACATCAATCATAAATACTAGTTTCAGAAATGTATAAAACATTTTCTAGCCATTTTTCATACTATACAAGCAACTATAAGCTAAATTCTAGATTTCCTAAACAGTAATACAATTGCTACAATCATGAAACTAACTTCCACATCAATTAGTAATATAGTTAGTGAGTGAAGATTAAGTAACACTTAAATAATTCATAAAAACCTGGAGCTATTCATCTCCTAGCTAATATGCCTCCTTCAATTAAAATCAATAGTTTAAATTAAACATCATGGTTCTCTAAGCTTTACTGTTTGGAAACTATTTTTAGCAATTTAAGCATATTAGGTTGTAAGTTAAGTTATGTTAAATCTAGCATAGGCTGTTATGTCTAGGTGTACGACATGTACAGGCCGTACATATTAGCTGTGAACTAGCTTTTTATAATTAGGATTTAAATTATCCTGGATAGATATGAGGAGAGTAGTACTAGTAGTTACATTAGCTGTATTGGTGATAGTGGTAATAGGCTCATGGGCTTTGCTAGCAGCTCAATCTAACATGACAAGCACCATAAACTCCAATGAGTCTATCAAAACAACTCCTCTAGTATACTGTGGGAAAATACCATTAGGTAAGATGTGGAGTTGGTGGAGAGATGTATGTGTTGAGCTTAGTGAAGAATTTAAGAGTAGGGTTACTAATATAGTAAAAAATGATTCTGATGTCCAGAAGCTTCTTGATGATGGATACAGTATAGTATCTATTAAGCCAATGTTTAAGGTAGTTGTAGATGCTGATGGAAATGTAAATTAAAGTAGTAAGTGCTAGTGTACTACTTCAAAAAAATAAAGTAGGATACGCATTAGTTCAAGTAGATCTAGAGCAAAGCAAAGTAGTAAATATAGTTGTCTCAACTAAAACAATAATTCAAAAATAGAGTTTAAAATTCATATTTTTAATAACGATATTTGGAGGAATTGACTGCAAAGCCAAAATTTAAATCTAAATTGTACAACAGTCATTAAGTATATACCGTCTGTGAACTAGATTTATAAGTTGCTATAAATCATTATCTAGAATTACTATGAAGTATGCGATAGAGACGGTAGATTTATTGAAAACTTATGTTTCAGGTGCTATGGAATATCCAGCTCTTAAAAATGTTAATTTAAAGGTTGCAAGAAGCGAGTATGTGGCTATTGTTGGGCCTTCAGGTAGTGGTAAAACAACACTTCTTAACCTTATAGGAGCACTTGATAAACCCACTAAGGGCGAGGTATATATTGATGGTACACCAATATCTAAACTAGATAATAATCAACTTGCAGAGTTAAGAAGTAGGAAAATAGGCTTCGTTTTCCAAACATATAATTTAATACCTTACTTAAACGTTCTAGGTAATGTTGAGCTACCCATGATGTCGTTAAATACTTCCCCAAAGCTAAGAAGAAAGAAAGCTCTAGAAATTCTTGAAACCCTCAAACTAGCTGATAAGGCATATAAAAAGCCTAATGAGCTGAGCGGCGGTGAACAGCAACGTGTAGCTATAGCTAGAGCATTAGTAAATGATCCTGCTATAGTATTAGCTGATGAACCTACTGGAAATCTAGATTCTAAAACTGCCCTAAACGTTGTTGAAACCTTTAATAGGCTAAATACTGAGGGGGGAGTTACAATAATACTTGTAACTCATAATCTTGAAATAACAAAGTTCTGCCACAAAATAGTTTATTTAAGAGATGGAAGCATAGTTAAGGAGGTGATTCAGAGAAAATGAGGAGGACAGTTTTCCTACTAGCTATACTACTTCTAGCTCAGGTAGTAGTGTTGAATGCTGGTGAGAATGTATTCAAGGTAGTTAATGTGATATGGGGATCATTAGATTCACCTATAGAAGTAGCTCCAGGAGATTTAAACGTACCAGTAACTATAACCTTACAATATAGTGGAGCCAGCCCATTAACAGCTATTGAGGCATACATATTTCTCCCAGGAGGCTTTACTTCAACAAATGGTGAAAGAGTTGTAAGAGCATTTTCTACAGTTCCGGGAGGAAGAATAATTCAGTTACAGTTTAGTCTAAGTTTAGATTCTAAAATTAAGCTTGGAGATTATGCTGTAGCTATGATTATTAACGGTGTTAGCGGCTCCTCAATAGTGCATACTGAGTCCCTAACCTTCACTCTTCCAGTTAAAGGAAAAGTATTAGTAGACTTTATACCAAGTCCATATAATATTAAGCCAGGACAAATAAATACCATAAACATAACCTTGAGAAATAGCGGTGCATGTAAAGCGTCAAAGCTCTCAATATCATTCTCTTCATCTCAAGCATCACTAATAAACCAGACAACCTTTGAGTTTGAGGAGCTTAACCCTAACTCCATGAAAAACCTAATAGTTAATCTATATGTTCCTCCAACATTCTCCTCCTCACCAATATACTTAACAGCAAATGTAAAATACATAAATGAATACTCATATACAATGATATTAACTAAACAAGTCCAAATGTACGTTACAAGACCGTCAATACCATTACTAACCATTAATGCATCAAGAAATGAGTTTCAATCAGGCGCTATAAACAGCATTGAGTTAAGTGTTAAAAATAATGGAGCTGAAGCTGTTTATGATACTATTTTAACAATAAATACTCCAGGAGGAACTGGATTAATAGGATCAGATGGAAAATGGAGTCTTGGAACTATTGAGCCGGGAGAATTCAAGATTTTAAATCTTACATTATATATCCCACCATACCAGTCCTCATCTATTATGCAAATTACATTCTCTCTAAACTATTACGATTCTACAAATAGCTTTAAAACTGAAGCTAGAACATTAAGCTTCTTTATAGCTCCATCAAACCAGAAGTATCCGTTAACTATTCAGACAACTCCATCTGAAGTATATACGGGAATAACCAATAATGTAACAGTAAGAATTATTAATAATGCTCTATATGATCTTAAAAATTTAAGGGTTAGAGTATCATCTTCTCAAGCTATTCTATTAGATACTGATAATATATGGAGCATTGAAAAGCTTCCATCAGGGAAACATCTTAGTATACCATTAAAACTATATCCTCAATCAACAACTATAACCTATATACAGTTGGCACTATCTATATCATACTATGATGAGCTTAACATCTTAAATCAAGAAGATAGAGCCATAAACTTACTGGCTAGAGGATTAATTGATCTTAAAGCTACCAATATAGCAATAGCTCCTGAAACAGTTATTTCAGGACAGCCATTCTCAGTCTCAGTTACTATAACTAATACTGGAACAATAACAGCCTATGGAGTTTCAGCTACTATTGAACAGAAGCCATGGTTTAGAATTATAGGACGTCAAACAGTATTTATTGGGGATGTACAAGTTAATGCACCAACCTCCTTTACAATGTCATTTATAGCCTTAAATGTAACACAACCTATAGCAGTACATATTACGAATATTACTCAAAGACCATTCAATATAACAGGTTCTTCAAGAAGTATTCAACCTACAATTAAGGTAACTCTATCCTACATGGATAATCTTAGAACACAACATACGCAAATACTAGAAATACCTATAACATACTTCGCCACTACAACACAAACATATACTACAAAACAACAAACCCAAGCTATAGGCTTCCCCATAAGTAACATTTTAATGTTAGCTATAGCTGTAGGAATATCGTTTATGGCAGGATATCTCATAGCTAAGAGGAGGGTTAAATGAGGTTAACAGATACTCTATTTATTAGCTTTACACATTTAAGGGAAAGGAAACTTAGAACATCCTTAACCATTCTAGGTATTATTATCGGTATAGCATCCATTATTGCCTTAGTTTCACAAACAGCAGGTATTAGTGCTAGTATTACTGGAACTTTAGAGAAGCTAGGTCCAACAACAGTAATGATTTCATCTACTAATCCCCGTATTTTAAGGCTTACAGATATAGAAGTATTCAAAATTAGAGAAATTCCAGGTGTAGATGATGTTATACCTATAACTTTCGATAGAGTATTTATTCAGGTTTCGGGTGAAACTCAACAAGTAACCTTGATAGGTATTAACTCAATAGATTTAAATAGACTCATTGGTGGAGTGGAGCTTAATGAAGGAATAATGTATCCCGACTCTATAGTTCCACAAGCAATTATAGGTAGTAATATAGCTAAAAATACAGAAGTAACTATAGGTCAACCACTAGTGGTTCAGAGAGGAAATCAATTCGTATTGATTCAGGTTGTAGGTATACTATCTAGCTATGGAGCTTCAGCGTTTCTATCAATTGATGATGGAATATTTATACCTCTTGAGGCTACATTAAGCATGTTTAATAAGCTAACATACGATATGATTTTCGTTAGAGCAGAATCAGTAGAGTCAATAGATGGAGTTTTAGAGTGTTTACAGGCAATGTATGGTAATGATGTTAGAACTATAAGTGTTGCGCAGCTTAGCCAAATAGTTAGTTCAGTCGCATCCTCTTTAAGCCTATTTCTAGGAGGCATTGCCGCCATATCTCTAAGCGTAGCCGGTGTTGGCATTATGAACATTATGTTTGTTTCAGTTTTAGAGAGAACTAGAGAAATAGGGGTACTTAAAGCCATAGGATTCAAGAATAGAGATATATTATTCATCTTTCTCTCAGAAGCAATAATAATAGGAATTCTAGGAGGAATTCTAGGGGTAGTAGCTGGAAGCACATTATCACACCTTGTACCATATATCCTATCTAACATGATGAGGGGGCCATCTATGGGTAGTACTCAAATTAGAAGTAGTACTCAAATTAGAGCTGTAGGTTCACCTGCATTCATGGGCTCAACAACCATACAACCATCATCTCTAGCATATACTCCAATTGTAAGTATGGATATGGTGGCTATATCAATATTTCTGGCCATAACAGTAAGTATAGTTTCTGGTTTATTTCCTGCCTGGAGAGCTTCAAGAGTAGATCCTATAAAGGCATTAAGATATGAGTAGGGAGATAATGTTGAAGGCACCGTTACTTATTGGGTTTATCTTTATGTTTATAGCGTTTCTAGCACCTATAGCAATGATATTACCTCTAAATAATGAATATTCATCTAAGATTATAGATAGTGAAGCGTTTCAAAACATTATATATGGTAAAAGCTATAGTAAATCCTGGGATATTCTATGGAGAATATGTGAAAAAGGGGGATATGTAATAGACAATAATGGATTAAGAAACCTTAAAAAAACTCCAAGAGACATCGCTTTAATCAAGGATAAAAACATAGTAGTAGTTAATGCAAACTATGCTGAAATCCCGATTTTCATGAATTCTGAAAATGGAAAATACTCATTTATAATCTATGATCTTAAAAACCCAACAATAATTGTGAAGAAGAATACATGTTTAAGAATGATTGTAGTTAATATTGACAAAGATACACCACATAGCTTAACAATAGTATCAAATCCCCCACCATATCCATACTTAATACATATCATACATCATAGTATAGCCTTTCCAGGAGCATCAACACCTAAACCAATGATTGGATTACCACCAGTAAGAGGTAATAATTATCCAGCATGGCTAATAGAGTTTACAGTCTCATCACCAGGAACATACTACTATGTAAGCTTAGTTCCTGGACATGCAGCACGGGGAATGTATGGTAAACTAATAGTAGAGAATGAAAATCAATAAATTCTTATAAGACTAAACTTAATATTTCATAGAGTAGGAGAACTTAATAAATTAAATACCACACCATACTCAGCAGTTTTAGAGCGCTGTCAAATTAAGGCATCTCCAATATGAGTTTAAGTATTTTGTTTATTCCTGTTCTGCATTGGATTCTATGGGCTCCACTAAGAGTCAGCTGTACCTTGCATGATCATAGTAGGCCTTCCAGACAATCAGCTATGCCTCAATTTTTCCTCAGGATTCTGTCCCTTGAGGGGATGAGTTGAAGCCCTTCAAGTGGCGCTTAACCTCCTTACCGAGTCTCTCAATTAAGTTGTAAGTACCTCCACCTAGACTATGTGGCTATTTCAAGTTTTAGGCATGGCTTAAAATACTATTGAGCACTATCGACCACGACAAACTGACTCTTTACTTCTCCTTCAAATGCTTCAGAAGACGTATATGACTAGTGTGTTCTTCATCCAGCTTAGTCTTACAATCAGAAACCTTCTATTCTAAGCTTCATGGCGAGCCATACTCAAGGTCTGCTCACCAGCCACATTCACATCCCCTTCATTGACACCCCTACTACAACCAAAATACAGAGACCTCGCTGAGTCCAGGAAATGTTCAAGCCACTTCCGGATGGCCCATGATTCCACTCAATGAAGGTGATGTAGCCTCACAGCCTTTCTAAGACTCAAGTTGAAAGGTGGGGTATAAGGCGCAAGTCGCAATGATTAAAGACATCCCTTCCCTATAAAAAGTCAAGGTTAACGCCTAACTAATCGATAGAACTTTAACAAAACTTTAAGTTGACAAAACCAAGTTTTATAATAAATGGGTTTTAATAATATTTCGTCTTCACTTTCATGAGTGATGTGTAAGTTTCTCATGCAAATGACCTCTAGCTGGAAACGGCTGGAGAACAGTATGAAGTTGGTTCAGTACAATGGTGCTAGAGCTTAACAACATGTCCTGGTGAATGATGAAAACCAAGATCTAAGTCCATACATATTTGTACTTAACTCAGAGCTTTACTCCACAACCTAATTACATTTAGAAAATAGGCTATGTTAAACTAGCATGGTTAAGAGCTTGCTACTAAAGAGTACTATAGTATAAGGCTTATAAGGATGTAGTTATATTATTATGTGACTTAAATGAAAATTGGGATTACATTATTGAGTGCGCTTATAATTGTTGATGTGCAGAATGATTTTTGTCTAGGAGGAGCATTACCAGTTCCAGGAGGAAATGAGGTTATTCCTATCTTAAACAGGTACATTGAAGTTTTCAGCTATAAGAATCTACCTATCTACGCTACAAGGGATTGGCATCCAGAAAACCATATATCATTTAAAACGAGAGGTGGACCATGGCCGCCACACTGCATTCAAAATACGTGGGGAGCTGAGTTCCATCCGAACCTAAATATTCCATCACATACCATAATAGTTTCTAAAGCTACAGAGCCTAATAAAGAAGCATATTCAGGATTTGAAGGAACAAATTTAGAAAATGATTTAAGAAATAGAAGGATAAGAAGAGTTTTCATAGGTGGATTAGCTACAGATTACTGTGTTAAAGAAACAGTAATGGATGCTTTAAAGATAGGTTTTGAAACAATATTTCTCGAGGATGCTTCAAGAGGTGTAAATATTGACAGTAGTGAAAGAGCAGTTGCCGAAATGATTCTAAACGGGGCAATAGCAATAAAACTTGAGGATATAAAGCTGTAATGTATTTAAACTATTACTTATAGGGTAGTTATGCCTAAAATCTATGTTACTAAT
>CALHIW010000007.1 GCA_938030905.1 Candidatus Methanomethylicia archaeon
CCAGTAAGTTGACTAAAGGTTTTACTATAAACATTAGTGAGCAGCCAGAGTTCACTAATATGACATCCGGCTTTGTCTTAAGAGCTGCATAAAGTACAAGAATGGGCGAAATTAATACTGATACAGGTATACCCATAAAGTAGATGGCCAATTTACCGCTCTTTCGCTGGAAAGCTGCTAGTATTTTTATCATTGCTCTTTTTAATGGTTTAAAAAAGCTAGTCTCCTTAATATATCTCTCTCTTAACTCTTCGAACGTACGCTCCGGGATGTAAAATAATGAGATTATGTAAACCTCATGACCTCTAAGTTCAAGGGCCTTTGAAATTCCTGCTACAAATCTTTGAGGTCCTGTTCTAGTAGCTATTAGAGGTAAAATTATAGCTATTCTCATTTCTTAAACGGTTCTTCCTGCGAATAGCGTGCTACAACTCTGCCTAATAGAGTACACCGCGATCTCTTCACTTTTCACCTTAAGACCTAAAAGAAAGATATCTCAGGACTTCGCGTGCGAGTCAGATCTACTAATATTTCTGCTAAGGACGATAAGCGTTGAAGATCCAATATAGGGCAACGTCACGCTGAAGAGTCTATTGCCGATTGAGAACATGACATAGTTAGTAAAGGTGGCTAATTTCATGGAGGTTTTTAACAGTTTTAGACACTTTTGAATAATATAGCGCCATTCAGCGGATGTCTTAACGTTGATATGATCTCTGTCCTTCAGTATGAAGCCGTCTCCTTGCAATACACTAATCGGAGTCTTTCATGTTTAAGGATGGTCAAGTAAATCAAACGCAAGAATTCAGTATGCCTATTAGGAACATCTATAACAACTATATTTGGCGATTTTAATAGCATGTTCATTAGAGCTTTCTCTGGATGAAAAAGATGCTCAAGAACACCAAAGCACGTAATTAGATGGAAATGATTATTAAAAAGTATGCCAACTTGCGCGTCGTATCGTACAACATTCTTAAAACCCATTCTTTTAGCTTTCAAAACTTTTTCTTTATTTATATCAAAGCCATAAGCATCATACCCTAAAAAGGTTAATGCTAATAACCCGTAGCCAGAGCCACATCCAACATCAAGAGCCTTCTTCCCATGTCCATTTAAAAGGTCAAGCTTAGCTAGTCGGCTTGTTAATTTAAGTACCTCAATGTATTGCAGAGTTCTGAGAGGTATTTTCACGCTTTATTCATAACTAAGTACTTTACCATAGAGGGCTTCCAGCTCATCGACCCTATGCTCTACTGTAAATGCCTTGGCAAACTCTTTTGCATTTAAGGAGAAACGCCTTCTCAGCTCGTGATTTCCAATTAGCAACTCTATAGCTTTAGCCAATTCCAATTCATCATTAGGCTTAACGAGAAGCCCTGTTTTCCCATCTATCATCATTTCTGGAACGGCGCCTACTCTAGTCGCTATGACAGGTACTCCTAAAGCTTGAGCCTCAAGGAGTACACCTCCTGTGTACTCCTTGAGTGAAGGTAGTATTAGAATTGTTGAAAGACTTATAAGATTTATCTTTTCTTCCCCATAAATAGGCCCTATAAAATCAACAGAATCTAATAAACCATGTTTTAATGAAAGCTTTCTTAAGTATTTTTCATAGTGCTCGTCTGAAGGGCCTGCAAGTTTAAGTTTCATTTCAGGGTATAGCTTTTTAACTTGAGCAAAGGCTTTAATTAGTATGTGAAGTCCCTTAACCCATGTTATCCTTCCAAGGTACAACACGCTTGCGTCTTTTGACGAACTTGAGCTATAGGAATAATTTAATAACTTTGATGGAATGGCTGGAAATCTGATGATAGATATTTTATCTTTGGCAATACCTTTCTTCTCTAACCATTGGCGCTCTAAATTAGTATGTGCTATAAAACAATCAATGCTTTTGCTTTTCCATTTTAAATAACTAAATGCGAACGGAAACATCACTTTTGCTGTTAATTTTTCTAACGATACTACTGGATGATGAAGTTCTGATACGAGCCTGTATTTCAACTCAGATTTCCATATGCTCAGTTGAAATAAATGTGGATGTAAATGATGAGCATGCACAATGTCTGGATTTATTGTCACTAATGTATCCTTAAGGCCCTTTAACAACCTCGCATAGCCGATTCTTAAAAACGTCGATTTAAGCTTATGAATGACAACCCCGTCTCTATTCTCTACACCATATTCTGAAACTTGCCTCATTGTAGTTACATCAAACGGCGTAGTTATGACATGTACTTTATGGCCTCTCTTAGCTAGCTCACCACTCACGTTCTGCACGATTGTTTCAAATCCTCCGATGGAGGGGGGCCAAGGATAATAAGAGCAGACTATAGCTATTCTCATTTGATGGTTACTTTTTTGCCACTAAAACCAAAGATCCCCTTAACGGGGGCAGGATTGCTGCTAGAGGTAATATCACAGCTTGAGCAATATTTTCTAGGTGCGGCGTCCTAAGTAGTTCTAAAAATATATTATTTTTATAGTTTAAAGGTGTTCTAGCTTTACGA
>CALHIW010000008.1 GCA_938030905.1 Candidatus Methanomethylicia archaeon
TTGAAAGAATCATAATTTATAATTTAAACTCATCTATTGTTTCCAGCCTATATTGATTAAATTATAGTTTCTAGGATAAGATATTCAAAAAATATATAAATCCCCCACCAAATATATTAATGGTGTCTCTATGTCCTCTAAAGAGGAGGTTTTAAGTAAGCTTGCTGAAGCTGTTATTAATGGTGATATTGATTTAGCTAAGAGTATGGCTGAAGAGGCTTTAAAAATCGGTATTGAGCCATGGATAGCTATCACTCAAGGATTAGCTGCAGGTATGAAAGTTGTAGGTGATAAGTATGAAGCTAAAGAATACTTCCTACCTGAAGTTTTAATGTCTGCAGATGCTATGTATGCTGGTCTTGATATCCTACTTCCACACTTAAAAGCCGAGACTGCAGGTATTAGAGGGAAGATTGTTTTAGGAGTTGTTGAGGGAGATATACATGACATCGGTAAAAACATTGTTAAGGCAATGCTTACAGCAGGAGGATTTGAGGTTATAGATGCTGGAAGAGATGTACCTGTATCGAAATTTGTTGAGCTTGTTGAGAAGGAGGGAGCCCATGTACTAGGAATGTCCACAATGATGACTCCTACACTCTTATCAATGAAGAGAGTTGAGGAAATTCTAAGACAGAAAGGACTTAAAGATAGAGTAAAGACAATAATAGGTGGAGGAACTGTAACTGAGGAATACAGAGAAAAGATAGGATCTGATGCTTATGGTAAGGATGCTGTAGAAGCAGTAGATAAGGTAAAAATGCTTATTCAATCAATACTTGCAGCTGCTGAACTAGTAAAGAAGGAATAAAATAATTCATTTTTTTGGTGATTTTATGGCTTTGGAAAGGGAAGTTAGACTTCGTGAAGATGAAACCATAATTGTCTTCCAACCCTATGGTAGAAGGGATATATTTAAAAAGGGTATGAACCTGCTTGAAGCCGCTAAGAAGCTTGGAGTTGATATTTCATCAGTATGTGGTGGTAGAGGTTTATGTGGTAAATGTAAGGTTAAAGTTATTAAGGGATATGAATATCTAAATCCACTTCAAGACTCTGAGAAAAAGTTTCTAACTAAGGAGGAGATGAATGAGGGATATAGGCTTGCCTGCCTAGCACAATCCTATGCTCCGTTTGAGGCGGTTATCTTCGTGCCTGAAAGAAGTAGGGTTGGTAAGCAGCGTCTACAAACAGAGGGAATTGAAGTTCCTGTTAAGAGGTTAAACCCAGCTATTAGGAAATACTTTGTAAGAATGAAGCCCCCAACACTGGAGGATGCAACATATGATGATGAAAGAGTATTACAAGCACTATCTGAACAACACGGTATAGTTAATGTTGATTTCGACTGGTATACATTAAGAACTCTCCCAAAAATATTAAGAGATGCCAACTGGGAGGTTACAGTAGTTTTATGGAGGGATAAAATAATAGCTGTAGAGCCTGGAGATACTACAAGTAGATGTTTCGGCTTTGCCTGCGATATAGGAAGTACAAAGCTTGCAGGATTCCTCATGGATCTAAATACAGGAAAAGTGGTTTCAGTAGCTGCAAGAATGAATCCTCAAATACCCTATGGAGAAGATATTTTAACTAGGCTAACATATGTATTGTTTAATGAGTGGAAGGGGCTTGAAGATCTCCAGAAGGCTGTTGTTGGAGGTATCAATGAAATGATAGATGAATGCTGTCAAAAAGCAAATGTTAAGCCTGAGGAAATATATGAAACAGTATTTGTAGGTAATACTGCAATGATGATGTATTTCCTTAAGATATGGCCTGAATATGTAGCTAAAGCCCCCTATCAACCCCCCAGACTAGCAGGAGTTAATCTTCCAGCTAGAGAGATAGGAGTTAAAGCTCATCCTAATGCTGGTCTCTACTATTTGGATACTATTGGTGGATGGGTTGGTGCAGATAATACTTCAAACATGATTGTAACTAAGCTATTTGAAGCTGATGAGCTTGGTATGTGTATTGATGTTGGAACAAATACTGAGATAGGTATTGGATGTAGAGAAATGGGTGGAGTAATATACAGCTCCTGTGCTTCAGGACCTGCTTTTGAAGGTATGATGATTAAGTATGGTATGAGGGCTGCTGATGGTGCAATAGAGAAGGTAACAATAGATCCTGAAACCCTAGAACCTATCTATAGGGTTATCGGTGATGTTAAGCCTGTAGGTATATGTGGATCGGGAATTGTTGATATAATGGCTGAAATGTTCAAGTCAGGAATAATAGATTGGAGAGGTAGATTCAATGCAAAGTTTAGCGAGAAAACTAATAGAATAAGAAAGGGGCCTGATGGAATATGGGAATACGTTATTGCATGGAGAGAGGAGACAGCAACCAAAGAGCATGATATTGTATTCACACATAACGATGTTAGAGAGATTCAGAAGGCTAAAGCAGCAATACATACAGCAGCCTCAGTCTTATGTAAGCTACATAATGTAACAGAAATGGATATAAAAGTTCTATATGTTGCAGGAGCATTCGGAAACTATCTTGATCCTGAAAACACCAGAACAATAGGTATGTATCCTGAAGTCCCTATAGAGAGAATTAAATTCATAGGAAACTCAGCCGGTACAGGTGCACGTATGGCTTTAATCTCTACTGATGAAAGAGAGATTATAACTAACGCCATAAGAAAGGGAAGAGTAAGACATTATGAAATTTCATCATATCCTAAATTCTACGATGAATATCTTGCATCAACATATATTCCACATAAAGACCTAAATAGATACCCAATAACAATTGAACTAATTAGAAGACTTGGCACACATCCAGAAATAGAGGAAGAACTAGGAAAACAAAAACTATGAAGTAATATGCCATTATTCTTTTCCTCTAATCATATATTTCATAGCATAGAGTGAGTTCACATATACATTAGCCTAATTTTCCCATTATATCCCGGTAAAATAATTGTTAAGAGTAGCTATGGCAAGTATTATATAGAAGATGTAAAGTAGTACTTTATGAAATGCATTTACTAATCCATAGTTGGAAGAAGAGTAAAAGAATACTCCCTACAACTAAAGCTTAAGTAACACTAAATCTAGAAACTGGGGGTTATGCTTCCATCATTAATTACACTACAAGTCTAGATGGTTACTAGTAGTAATGATTACTAAAGAAATTCCTATTGTAAAATCTCCATACTATTCCATTGAAAACATAAAGAAAGTAGCTATCCTCTCTCTCGGGGCAGTAGATAAGGAAATCACTGATGAGAAACAAATATTGATTGAAGCTAAAATCTTTGTCTGTCCAGCACAAGTAATAATAGAGGATCAAGATAGGATTTATAATGTAAAGCTACAGTTTATATGTATACGTGATAACTGTAACTTTAAAGATTTATGTAGTAGAATAATTGAGGAAAAATCCAATAAGTTTAAAAATATTCTATCCCCACCCAAAAATTTAATGAATATAGAATCAGTGGAATCAGTAATAATTGAAATACTCAGAGATGGGGGGAGAAACACTGATGATATCCTGAATGAATTAATGAAGTATTCATTAAACTACTGTCCAGATACTCTAGTCCAGGTTTTACTCAGAATGGAGAGAAGTGGAATGATAAGAAAAAAGTTCTCCTCAGGGAAATATTTATGGTACATATAGCACATTAAACAGTTTCAACATTCCTCCAGAATATCACCAATAGAAATAGACTAATCCCTAACTCTACTTCATTACAATTCAATACATACCTCAAAAATTGAGTAGGTTTAAAAGCCCAATTCAAGAAGTTTAGACAATATACTATTTATTCTAATAATTCCTTGTCTTTCAAGAAGGTTCAGAACTTTTACTGATTTCTCAGTAGAAGATTTTGCCTTCCAGCATCTCCTTGTAAAGCTTTTGATGAAGATGAATACTGCCCTCCTCCTTTATGAATGATCTCAACAACTCTTCTAAGACAACATTACTAGAAGAGCAAAGATAAAAGCCACCAGAAAGTGGAAAATTTACATCCCTCTATTATTTCCGTGGTGTGCTTAGCTCAGGTTTTAGAATGCTTCTCCTAACTTCTTTTGAGATATAGAGCTATATTCATCAGGAGGAGATGCTGGTTAAGTGATATCATATAGTGGCTACCTATACCTATTTGAGCTTTCAGAAGGTTTAAGTCTCCCAGTAAAGCTATATATTATAGTTTGGTATAAAATAGTGTGTTTAAGTATGTTTGTATGATCTGTAAATTTGAGTTTAACAATGAATCATCGATATGTCCAGTATGTCGATCCCGAAGCCTCATTTTAGTACCTAAGAAACCCATATGTCGTGATTGTGTTTACCATACTATACTATCTATTAATAGTTCTGATTATAATTACTGTACACTACTAGATATTTATGTAAGACCTGATAGAATGTCATGCGGGAAATTTTCAAGAAAACAATAAACTACATGTAATAATAGATCATATACCTAAATTGATAGAATCTTTAAAGATTTTTAATCTTATTTAACATAATTATTTTATGATTTATATTAACTCTTAATCTAATATATCCCACTATGGAGTAGTTCTAAATTATGACTCATAAATTAGACTATTAACTTAAGGTTTTATAGGGTTCATTCAATGGATTAGTTTGATGTTAATCTTGGCTTCTTTATGGAGAGGGTTTTGCTGCTTATGTATTGTATCCTTACTTCTCTAAGTCTTAGGTGGTTGGTAGAGCATATTTCTCCATTAGGATAACTTATGAAGCCATCTAGAAGTTGCTTGATGCTTCTCTAGGCTTAATGAGCTTATATGTTGACTGTGCAGGACTGCTATTATTAATTGGGAAGGTGTGGGGGTAGCTGGTAAGTAGGCTTAGATATTGCTTGCATGGAGCCTAGGTAGAAGGCTTCTTGCTATAGATTGAGCTGAACTAAAACATCCTTGAATACCGTTTCTAGAGTATTTTGAGAGGTATGGGTCAGAGTTATTGTAGTTGGCGGGCTCAGTATTTAGAGCTATGTCTAGAGCTTGGAGTATACTGTAGGTGTGGTGGAGTATATAACCTGATGGAGAGACTTAGTAGAAAGGTTAAGCACTACTTGAAATACTTCCACCTATACTTAATTGATAAAAACCTAGAGCATGGCTGAGGACATGAAGATCCACTAAGATTATGCAGGATACCAATGGCTCCTATAAGCTCCGCACAACCCCACATTAGAACTAGGCAAACAAAATGCTTAACCTCATAACGGGGGAGGTCTAAGTTAATAGCATCCATGAATTAGGAGATAAAGTTAAATAAGGTCTTATTCTAATATTTTAGGTGATAGATTGCTGGAAACATTTATTTCATCATTTCTAGCTAGTAAGATTCTTAAAAGCATTAGTTTTTCATGTGATACTGGTCTCCACTTAACAAGCACTGTAGATCTATCTCTTAATATTCGTGTTCCATTCTGCAGGTTTCAATGCCCTTTTTGTTTATTTATAAATTATCCATATAATGAGGCTCTTAGTGACCTATATGTAAGAGCTGTTAAGCAGGAATTAAAACTTTACTCAGCATATATTAAAGAATCCCCAATTAAAAATGTTTATTTTAGTGGAGGAACCCCCTCACTTATTTTAAATAAACTAAGTGATATTCTAAACTGTATTCATGAATTATTCGGGTTTAGAGGTAATGTAGCTATTGAAGTAAATCCCCTAGATCTTAACAATGAAACACTAAGTAAACTAGTAAATATAGGTATAACTCAGATAAGTATTGGTGTTCAGTCTTTTAATAGTGATGTACTGAAAGACTTAGGTAGAAAATATGGTGGTGAGGTAGCTTTAAATGCTGTGAAGAAAGCTATGGATAGTGGATTTGACTATGTCAATATTGATTTAATGTTTCCATCACCAAACCAAACTACAAATTCCTTGCTCCAAGATCTTGAAATAGCTGTAGGGCTTGGTGTACATGGAATATCCACATATCCACTTATGCTACTACCATATACGGAAATGTATAGACAACTTAAAGATAGAATTGTAGAGATAGAGGGAATGGAGAAGAAAATGTATATGTTGATACTGGATTACTTGATGAATGTTGGATATAATGTTCGTAGTATATGGAGCTTTACAGTAAAGCCAGGTTTCTATAATGGGCCATTTGAATATGATGAGTATTTAGGCATAGGTCCCTATGCCTGGGGGGTTATTGATAATGCATTTACTGTTAATACTCCTCTATTTGAGGACTATATTATAATGGTTAAGAAAAAAATCCCCATAGTTACTTTAGCTAGATTTGAGGGGGAGAGATCGATGATTATTTGGCTTTCAAGAAGTCTCTACCATGGTAAGGCCAGTAAAACCGAGTTTTATAAACGGTTTAAGATAGATCTAGATAAAAGGTTTAAATGGTTAATTTATCTGATGTGTCTCTCAGGACTAGCTGAATGGAGAGGGGATTCCTTAAGATTAACTCGGAAGGGACTACTTTATGGTAGCCTCACAACCAAGAACATAGTTATAGGCTTACTTATGAAGATGCATAAAGCAACAGGATATTACCCGCCATTATAACCTATATTTTATATTCTCAATTCTTCTAGTAGCCACATCTCCACATTGACATGGTCTATCAATAAGTCTAGTAATATCCCCAGTTCTATATCTAACTATAGGCATTCCTTCTCTATTAGTAGATGTTAAAACAAGCTCCCCCTCTACTCCAGGCTCCAATATCTCCCCCGTATTTGGATCTATTACCTCAGCATATACGTCTACTTCATTAAGATGCATTCCCTCATGTGCTGGGCACTCCATAGCTACAGTAAACCCCATCTCAGTAATACCGTAATGATCGAATACTTCACATTCCCATATATTTCTAATCTCCTCCCTCATTAAGTCAGTAAATGGATAGAAAACACATCCATGAGATATAATTACTGATTTTAACCTAAGTCTTCTAAGTATTGATGGAAAATTCTCTTCACACCACTCACTAAAATAAAAGATATGGAGTGCAGGGCCAATAAGTATTTGAGGTCTTAAACTTTCCAATGATTGAAGTTGAATCTTAAACTCTAACTCATCCACTACCACTCCTTTACCTCCAGCTTTTCTCACTGCCTCCTCTAAAATCTGATGAATACCCCACTCAGCCTCTTTAGGAACTGCTATTTGAACAACATCACCTCTATCTAGATTAGCTACTCTAAGCCCGAACATTGTAGCCTCCACTATATGTATCAATTCATTCTCAGTAAAGAATATTCTCCTCATACCATTAACGTCCTCAACAGTAAATCCTCTTAAAATATCACTCTGGGATACACATAGAAACCTATAGGGGTTATCAGCTATATGGCTTGGCAATGTAAATGGAAGCTTAGAGAAATCTTTAAAATCCCTTATTCTATCAGGTTTAACACCATACTTCCTGTAAAGCTCTCTATAAAATGGGCTTTTCTCATAAACATATTTAACAATATTTTTAAGCTTTAAAAGTAGATATTTTTCCAGTTTCTCTCTGGTTAACTTATCATCTTGAAGATCCATCCTCATATTGTTTTGAATCCATGAGATTAATGACATGGCCTAAACACAATAGCTATATTTTCTTTTAAAGCTAATCCAGCTTCAACCTCTATACATTTCAGTATAGCTACCGGTATAATGCATGAAGAGTGGGGAATTACATTCTTTGAAAGCTTCAACACCAAATTATCCTCATATCCCCCAATACATTCATTAACATCCACCTTACCTAACAAGCCTCCAAGCGATTTAGCATGCTTACATGAACTTTTAATCTTTACATTAGCTTCACGATGATTAATCATTGAAACCTCAATTACTGCTTTAAATCTACAGGGACCTGGAGAAACATCAGCAATTACCATATCAATCAATGTAGTCTAATTATGCTGCACCTAAATAAAATTTTCGTGCTGATTCATCTACTCATTTAAGCTTATTGAATATCCCCATTTTATATCTTTTTGACTTGAAGCTCTTGTTTAAGAGGTCTTGTAGAGCCTAAGTACATCAGCATTATAGTATAGGAAGGAAGCTTCTCAATATATAAAAGACGGTGAAAAATCAGCTATAAAATCTAGGTAGAGCCGATTATACACCTAACAATAGTTCTATGTTAAATTTAAATTAAACTATTAACACTAATCCATAGGAGGTAACTATATCTGATGTGGATGTATATACTTTAGATTTATATCCTGCCTTTTCTATGGTTGCTGATACATTTATACCCATGGATTCCATAGCTGGACGAGCGCTTTCTGGATGTCTACATTTTCCAGGTTGAAGTGTACATTCACTACATAGGAGACATGGCCCCCCAGTCATTGCAAAAGCAAATTGATATCCGGAGAGAAATATTTCCCTCTCCAATTCTGCAGCTATTTTCTGTACTATTACCATATCCTTAATCGAGTAAATACCATCTTCAAAAACCCTCTTTGATGTTGCTGATGAAAAATGTACTGCAAAAAGTAACCCCAAATCATACTCATCAATAATCTTTACAGTCTGCTCTGGAGAGGGGCTAAAGGGAGGGCATGTAAGATAACGTCCATAAAATGGGCAGCCATACTGACACTTAAGTCTTACTCTATTCTCAACAACTATACAATCAGCATCAATTATTTTCGCATCCGCAGCACCAAGCTTCCTAGCTACTTCACAAAACCTAACAATATCTGTATGTGGATTCATGTATACTACTTCCCCTACTCTTAAAAAGTTTTACTATATTCTTATGGTTGTAATTAATGCCACAGGTCATCCTGATGAGATTTTGGAATTTCAACCTTGAACAGGTAGACTGTAGTCCACATATAGTAGCTATGATTTCAAGCATAGGCTTTCCATGGATGTTTATGCTACCTAAGCCACCATACTCTACCATGAACCCAAGCCTAATCTTCATCCACAAAGCTTAGATTAGAATCCTCTCAATAATCTATCTAGATCCCGAATCCAGAATAGATAGAGATCTACCCCAACAAATGAGATCAAGACTATTAAAACCCCTCTAAGCAAAAACCAGTAGATATGAGTAGACACTATACAGTACTATTCAGCAAGCTGCCTCATAAACATGAATCCTCACCCCAAGGAGACTAGGAGAGGCAGTATAAACCTTAACTAAACATGACCATATATTTATAAAAGTTTAAATATTTTCCTATATAACTTGATATATGCTCCCACAACTTAAGTTCTTAGGTATGATTCAATCTCTCTCTAGAAATGTGACAGGTAGGGTTCCCCCATTTTTCTGTGAATACCATGTACTTAAGACTTTACTCATACTTCAACAGCAAACCATTAGTAGGGAGCGGTTAGCAGAGAAGCTATGTATTGGCGAGTCTTCTACACGGACATTGATCAATAGATTAAAGAAATACAGACTAATATCTACATCTAGAAGAGATGGATGCTCACTAACAGATTTTGGAAGACAGGTAGTTGATGAATTTAAAAAAATCGTACCGAAAATAATCCTTAATACTAATTTGAAGAAGTTATGTTTAGATTATTTTAATGCAGGATTATTGATGAAAAACTTTCCAGTTTACGATAAAACTAGAATTATATTGCAAATTAGAGATCTTGTAATTCGGAATGGAGGTAATGCTGCTCTCATTCTACAGGCAACAGTAAATGGTATTATTATTCCTCCAATAGGTGTTGATGATGATGCATATGAGGATTTGAAGAGAATTAAAGAGATTTTAAAGCCAGACAAGGATGATTTAATTATTCTATCTTTTGCTCAAACACAATATGAAGCCGAGAAATCATTACTTATGGCGTTAATTACATTTTTAAATAACCATGTTAAAGGAAACTACAACTCTATCAATTTATAATTTGATGATTAGGATCTACTAGAGTATTTAGGTAATTCCGTAGGTTATACTCTTAGTTTATATATTCTAATGATTATGGATTGCCAAATTATTTAGGGTACTTATGGTGGCAACTCTAAATTTAAGTTGAACCTTGATTTAGATTAAGCCATAACTTCGATATAATACTACTATACCATAGATTTAAATGTGGTGGCTTTAAGGTATATAAGTTTTATCTTAAGTGGTTGTAGTGAGCTACAATTCTCTACAATGCTTAAGACTTCCCTCAGGAAAGACTCAGATGCGGGGGGTCCTCATCGTCATAGATATGAGTTCATTCCCCCAACACCTAGGCCAAGTAGACCCAGTAGTACTGACAATTAACCTTGACATTGACTCCACTAATAACAGCTAGCCTCTAAGTCTACTCTTAAGCCATTTTTATTCCTAACTTGATAGTTCTCCAGATAGTTGCCCTGAGATCTGCAGAACTTCGAGAGAACTATAACTGTCTCCCTCAACGGGGTCTGAGAATACATAGCTAAAAATCCAGAACCTTAAATTCAAGAAACTCCCTCTTAAACAATTTCCTCAATCAGAGTCTTACTGAATATGAAAGCCCCATGGCTGAAACTCCTCTTAAGTTGCTAAATCCTATGTATTCTAACACAATGTTTAAATATTACACTGTTATAAAGCTTTATGGAAATTATTCAGATAGCTGGATTTCTAGGATCTGGAAAGACAACAACCATACTAGCTCTTGCTAGAAAGCTAACAGATAAAGGATATAAAGTTTCAGTAATTGTTAATGAAATCGGTGATATAGTAATTGATGGTAAGGTCATGGAGATATTAGGTATTAAGGTTAAGAAGGTTTTCGGAGGATGTATTTGCTGTGAGCTTGCTATCAATTTAGCTCAAACAATAAAAATTCTTAAAGATGAGTACAATCCCGACATAGTACTAATAGAGCCAACAGGTTTAGCTTCACCAAACCAGGTGAAGGAATCTATTAAGATGTTAAAGGTAAATATTAAATCCATAGTTACACTTGTAGATATATCGTTAATTGATGAATTCCTATATGATGAGCAGTTAAGAGAAATAATTATGATGCAAATAAAAGATGCTGATATATTAGCTATCAATAAGATAGACATGGTTAAGAATGAATTACTACTAAAATATGAAGAAATACTTAAATTCATAAATCCATCAGCAAAGCCAATTAGAATATCAGCGCTTAAAAATATTGGTATCGATGAGTTAATCAACATTTTAGGCGTATAGTATGGATAAGCATCATGAATTCGATTTTCTTGGGCAAACCATCAAAATTACATTTAGAGAAAAGGTAGATAAATCCTTAATAGAAGGATTTATTTGGGAAATTATGAATAAAATAAGTAGCATATATGATTTTGCAAGAGTGAAACTAATTTTTGAATGTGAAAACGGATACATGAAAGCAGATTTGATAATTATAGCAGGAAGAAATCAACTCAATTTCGAGTCTAAGATTAATAATGGAATTAATAGTGGTAAACTAATAATGAGCATCATTGTGAGGAAAACTACAAATAGCAGTAACTATAAACATCTTTTAAACATTATTAACGAGATAAAGGAAAGCATTAAAGAAATTGAGGAAATAACCATATTACTGTAGTTGTTGTATCTCTATAAACCATAGTTTATTCAACATTCTACCAATTAATCAAAGTTCTAGACAGTGTTCCTTACTTGTTTGTTCTACTCTTCAACAAAATTGTTGTAGCTACTAACATATAGCTATTTAGATTTCCATTAATGTTTGAGCTAGTTTATACTTTTAATTTTCTACATGTTAAATGCTGTTGATGTGGGGGTGGTTAAGCATTGGGAGATTAATAATTTATGGAAAGATTTAGAAGGAGATTTATTGCTCCCTAAATACTTCAACATATACTTCCTAAAGGGCTAGGATGGCTAGGAAGTGGTTGATGATGTGGAAATCCTACTACAACCATGTAAGATACTATATGGCTACCAAGGAGCTCTTATACAACTCAATACTAAAATCAAGTAAAATGCTTAAACCCATAATGAAGACTCAAGTTAACAGTATCGGGTAACTTATCCAAAAATTATATAAATTATTATAAGTATTATTTATGGGAATTATGAGTGAGCTTTTCCCCTCAACAGATATGAAATGGCATGCTAATGCAACTAAACGCTTTGCATCACCCTTTGTAGGTGTTCCTCATGATAGGATTGATGTAGATCCAATAGTTTTAGCCCATGTAGCTACCCTGTTTGGATATACTATAAAGGACTTCTACACAAAGCCTGAACTTGCTATGAGACTTGTTGCATATGCTAATGAGTTTTACGATCTCTTACCAGTAACTCACTGGTTCTATTCAAATGTTTGGATAGATTCTCTTGGAGCTAAGCTTGAACCTACTGAAACACTACCATATATTGTTATGGAGCCCCGTCCAATTCAAACACCGGAGGATATTGATAAGCTTCATGTCCCTGATGTTAATGAAGTTTCTAAAAGTATGTGTGCCCAACTATTCTTTAGAGCTTATGATTATGTTACGCAAAATATTCCACATATGTTTGTACCTATAGCCTTTGCCTTCTGCCTATTTGGAATGGCTGCTGAGCTTGTAGGTCCTGAGAAATTTATTATATGGACACGTAGACAGCCTAAGCTATGCCATAAATTATTGGAGAAGGTTACTGAAACATCAGCTAATGGAGCTATAGCTATTGCTAATAAATATGGATTTGCTATGCTAGTTATGGGATCTGTACTTGCAACCTCATCAGTTCTCTCACCGAAAGGTATTAAGGAGTTTTCATTTGACTACCATATGAAGTATATTAGGAAGGCCTTTAAGGGAGGTGCTGGACCGCAGTTATGGTATCATCTATGTGGTGACCACTCAAGAGACTGGCCTATATGGAAGGATATAATAGTATCCCCATTTACAGTCCTACATATAGGATACTATGAGGATAAGCCATTCCCAGGTGATCTTATGAAGAAGGAGTTTGGAGATAAATTAACAATAATGGTTTCTGTAGATACAAAGATTATGGTGGAACCAAACTTTAATAGGGTTTATGAGCAGGCTAAGAATCAGCTTCTTGCAGCTAGAGACTCCCCGAGAGGATGTATACTTGGGACAGCGTGTGAAACACCTGTTCCAACAAATCCTGGAAACATATTTGCACTTGTAAAGGCAGCTCGTGATTTTGGAACATATGGAACATGGTAGGTGGTATTAATGGTTATTGAAGTTGTTATTTTAAAAGATGTTGAAAAAACCCTATCTGAAAGAGGAATATCAGTAGATAATGTAAGGGAGGTTATTGAACATGGAGAAACAACAGGGGAAAAGATATATTTACCAGCTGAAAACAAGTTTCTAGCAAAGAAAGTAATAGGGAAAGCCACATTCTACACCATGTACTCACCATTAGAGGGTAAGTTTACATTACATTCAGCCTATGCACATAGAATGTCCATGAAGGAACCTATAACTATTGTAACAGCTGAAACTACAGATTGGGTATGCTATAAATGTAATGAGAAGCTCGTCCGCTCCAACATAGATATGGAGTATTTAGGAATTACTAGGGCTGCTCCGGGAATATCATGTCCTAAATGTAAGTTAAGCTTTATAGAGGAATATGTAGCAGGGAAAACACTAGTTGTTGCTGAAAGCCTACTTGAGAAGAAACGTGCATAAACTTAAAAATTTTTTATTTTGATGGGCTTTCACCAAAATCTCTACAATACTCTAATAGCAACTTTGAGAAATGTTTACTAATGGATTTCGCCTCCTCCCTAGATGAGGCCATCCCTATATTTATAATTTTAAATTCATGCTCACACTTTGGGCATCGTACATACTCACATCCTAAAATAGATTCTGGGCATCCTTGACATGATATTGTACGTGAATATAAAAGGCTGAATTCAAATCCACATACAGGACATTTAACCATCCTCGTACTCTTCCAAAATCTAGAACTAACACTATACTGCTGCATACATGATGGAAGACTATACCTCATCATACTAATCTATAAATGATTTTTCCCATATAAATCTTTTGCTAAAGAGCTAGATACTGTCAAGTTACTAGTGTTGTAGCTTTAAGTTTGGTGTAGTTTTATGAGACTTAGTAGTTTTTACTTTGTATCCTAATAAATTCCAGCTTTAAGTAATAAGTTTTCAGACAAATTATAAGATTCGTAACTATCCTATCAACTTTCTACAACTTAATAAGCATACACATCACTAAATGAATAGACATCCATAAAAATGGGAAATTAAAGATGTATAAATGAAAATACTAGTAAAAAATAATGAAATGCTTTTTAAGAACATGGAAAAAGCTAAAGAAATCCTATTAATACTTAGTGATTAGAAGATTATGATTACTCAAACAGTTAATAATAAACAATTCTCAACGAGAATAAATTTAAGAGAAGACCCTTAGGGTTTTAGTGTGAGAGGAGGTAGTATGAATAATAAAAAAGGGTTAACTTTATTAGATAAAAGTCAACCGGCAGCTTTGATTCTTTCCATTGTTATCGGGTTGTTTATCGCAAAATATTTTCCGTCTTCAGCGGTATTACTGGGATGGGTAGTTACTTTTGGAATTTTTGTTGTTATTTACAGTATTTTTACAGGTATAGAGCTAAAAGATATTCTTCTGGCTTTTAGAAATCTGAAACCAACTCTTATTGCATTAATCATTAATTTCGTGGTAGTTCCTCCTTATGCTTGGCTTCTGGGTTTTCTTTTTCTGAAAATCCATATAGATATCTGGGTAGGGTTGATTTTATATTTGCTCACCCCATGTATTGGCTGGTATTTAATTTTTACGGATCT
>CALHIW010000009.1 GCA_938030905.1 Candidatus Methanomethylicia archaeon
ATATACTGTTAAGCCCTGATCTTAGTGAGCCTAACCCTCCCTAGTAGTCTCCTCCACAGTTAGAATGAATCCCCTCAAGAAAGGTAAAAATAGTTAGACATTCCCTAAAGCTTAACTAGCCAACATTAAAACCTGACAGTATCACTCTTCTTTCTAGAAAAGAATTTAAGTATGAATTAAATATAGTTAGTGGAACATGTAGTAATGATCAGTGGATTGTATGAGTGACATTGTTGAAAAAGCGTTGCTGATAATTAAGCAGTGTGGAAGCAATGGTATATCAAAGAATGAGCTTGCGGAAAGACTTAATATAAATTTAGGTATTTTAAATAAAGTTTTAAATGACCTAATTGAATTAGGAACTATAAGAGAAGTTAGAAATCCATCTAAAAATGATGTGAAGCTTGTAGCTATTGAAGGGGAAGTACACAAGGAATTTTTAGAGGTTATTAAGGAGATTCCATGTTTTTCATGTCCTAATATATTATCATGTGGTGAAGGTCAAGAAGCTTCTCCAGTTAAATGTTACATATTGACTAAGTGGCTTGATATTATGGTTAGTAAAGATCATTAAGGCGTATTGTTTGAAGAAAATGTTTAGAGATTCATATAAGCTTATTAGAAATTTAAGTTAGCGCTCTATGGTTACATTTAAATTTCCAGAAATAAATAAGAAGTTTAGAGTTATTAGAAATGGTTTTTTAATTCTTGATTTATATGGATTCTTAGAAGCTGAATTCAAGTTATGGAGGTTGTTAGAGATGGAAATTAATTGTAGCTGTAGATTTGAAATATATTAAGCCTCTTATCATGGTCTAATGTAGTTACTATAAGTGTAATGTCAAAAATGAAGAGCTTACTAAAGTTCTGCTCGTGTTAAATTACGAGGATACATCAGTAAAGTTCACCAAATAATTGTTATCCTTTCAGTAAGGATTTTGTGCCTAGTTATGGAGATACATTGAGATAATACAGGAGATGTAGTGGAGGAAGAGAATAGTATGTGTTTCCTGCGGCTCTGAGCTTGCAGTTGAATGTTGCATGAATAGAAATGAGTTCGAGGTATATTTGTAGAGACTATGAGAAAGTTTCAACAATAGAACTAAACAGTTACAAACACAAATTCATTCCGAGATACAAGGAAAAAAATCGCCAAAGACAATGTATACATCAACAGTGCGGAAAACAGTCTCCACCTCTAAAGTCATGTACAGAATTCTCAGAGAAATAAGCAAAAGTGTCTCAGCTTATGGATAAGCTTCTTCTTCCAGCTCCCACTAAACCTAATAGGAACTCTAACAGTCATAGAAAAGGATATGTATTTTCAAAATTCAGTGAGAGTGCAGGCATATTCAAGAATTTGCCGGCTTTCATGGTTAGACTTCGTGTTCTCCGGAAGCGAAGGGAAGGAAGGGTTGGGTTATCTCCTTGAATTCCTCATGAAGTGACTGTTAAGGGCAAATTTTTGTACAGCTTATTATAAGAGCGTAAAGTTTAAAGAAGGGTTAATGCAATCCTATCAAGCCTATCTTCAAATATTACTAGTTGGAAGATGGATTATGCTAGACAAAGATTTCTTACATACTATGCTTTAAAGATTACTAAAGTCCTTTGAAGAAGGATGGAGCAACGATTGCCAAGTATTCAAGGAACCTATTCAATGTCCTCATGATTGAGTTTAAATGTTTTAGTACTAAAGTTTATAGTTGCAAGAAGGTTTAGAACCTACTAATAACATCTATTATAACGTTGATAGGGGCATTTGTTTTAAATCCTTTAGGATCTACATGTGTTGGTCCAGCCTCATATTTTAATTTCTGTAGGCTACGTATTATATCTCTAATTTTCGGTGGTTTTTTCTTAATCTTTGAGCATATATGATCAACATTATAAAATGTTGGTGGAAGTACGCTCTCCTCTAATAGAACATTTAGAAGCTTACCTATTTTCTTTTTAGTTTCTAGATTAAGCTCTTCATTATTATGAATCATACTCATACAAAAATCTCTATTTATAATTGGCCCAATCCATAAAGGTCCTGAATACATTAATTCTCCACTACAATAAGGACATCTTTCTTTATAAGCTATTATATCTTCAATTATAAGTCTAAAATCACATTTTAAACAATACATAATAATTCCCCTCATTCTTAGTGCTTTATTGGCCTTTAATGCTCCTCTAAAAATTCTAAGGTGTGTTCTTATGTAATGTTCATATGCATAGGATATCAGAGGCTCTACTAAAATATTATGCTGTAATGCTTTAGTATTTATCATATTTATTAAAAGTCTTAAAGCTAATTCACGACAATAATAGCTTCTTAAAGGTTTTCCCAGATATTTCCTTTCACATGCATTACTTTTAATACCACATAGCGGTATTAAATCTGTTGCTGTAACGCATAGTATTCCTCCGTTTCTTAATGCTTTAAATGCTGGTTCAATAAATTCTACAGGTGAGCCAAACGGATCAATATCTATAATATCAAACTTTAATTTTTTGTTTGCAAGTTTTAGTAGTAGTAGTGAAGCATCTTCATTGTATACTTGAACTATATTTTCTATATTGTTAAGCTTAACATTGTGTCTTATGAATTGATATGCAATGGGATTTATATCGTTTAGAATTACTTTATTAACTTTACATTCAAGAGCGTATCTTATTCCTCTAACTCCACTTCCTGAAAGCGGCTCACATATGTTTAAACCTCTATTTAGCATATTGCTTATAGTGTTTGCGAGAAGTATTGAAAGATCACGATTAAGCTTCATATTTGGATTATAGAATACAGGTGTTAACCTAGGTCTATAAGTTTCTCCACTACCCTTAAAAAGATCTAGTTTTGGAATTATAATCCTCGCTTTTCCCTCATGAATTTCCTCTACTGGAAAGTTGGTTTTCATATTTTTAACCTAAGTATTTTTCTAACTGGTTTCCATGATTTTCTAACAATGTCAGGTACTTGACCATATTCTTTAACCCAGTTTGTAATGAATTGAACTGTTTTAGGGTCTATCGTATAGCCAGATCCAAAGTCTCCATATTCCCTTTTTAATTCATTAATTATTTCATCTCTTCTAACTTTAGCTAGAATTGACGCCGCACTGCATACGGGATATATAGTATCTGCATGATGTTTAGATATTACTTCTACATCGATCGTTAATGCCCTCACTATGTTTTCTTTAAATCTTTCCTCATTAATATCTGATGCATCAACATATACAATATCTGGTTTAAGTCTATTTATTACTTTACTCATCACTTCCGCCTCAAGATAGTTTAATTTCCTATACTTTGAGGCTTTTAATACTACCTCATCAATTTCTTTAGGATAAACCTCCTCTATAGCATAATCTAATGCTATATTCTTAATTTTTTCTGCCATTATTACTCTCTGCCTTGGAGTAAGCCTCTTTGAATCTTTGACTCCGATTTCAATTAATTTTCCTAGTTTTTCCTCTTCTATAAGTACACCAGCTATTATAAGTGGTCCTATTACTGGTCCTCTACCAGCATCATCTACTCCAGAGATCCTTCTCGCTGTCTTCATTGTTAAGTGATGTTGAAAAGCCAATAATTACTAAGCTACCAAACTTTCTTTTCAACTCGAATATTTGTGGACGGTATAGATATTCTGAACTACTATCAATATTTAATATTTTCTTGAAAAACTCTATAGTATTTTCATTGCCAATTAGTTTGTAAACTCCTGTTCCTAGATCAATTCTTCTTAAAGCTATTATTGGAAGCTTAATGTTTTCATGTTTTTCCTCAGGTATAAGCTTAGCAAGCGTTATAAGCTCATCCTTCAGAAATATGATGTCATCTCCTCCTCTAGTTTTTACTGAGGGCATATCTTCTTCAAGTAATTCCTTTAAGGATTTGTATGATGTTGGAAGATGATCATTAATTTTCTTTATTTCGATATCAATTACTTTTGATAGGATTTCTATTCCAGATAGTTTAAACATTATTTATCATACCTTGCTACAACCATTACGTGGTCCTTATCATACGGTTCAAGATGTATAACATTTTCCTTTTTTATTGTAAATCCATGAGATAAGAGGTAGTTAATCTCCATTTTGTATACTTTAGAAGGTTCCTTTGTTACATCAATGCTTCTAGCCTTAATTGCGAGCATAATCCATCCCTTAGGTTTTAAGTAGTATTCGGCATTGTTTGTTAGCAGTTCTGCTTGGTTAGGTTGAGCTACATCACAATATATTACATCAACCTCATCTACAACATTAGTGTAGAGATTAGGGCTTCTAGCATCTGCAAATATTGGTATCATATTTCTTCTATGTTCACATACTTGTAGAAGCTCCCTCATAACTCTTGCGGCAAACTCAACACAGTATACAACTCCATTTAATCCAACTATGTCAGAAACATGACTTGATGTTGTACCTGAAGCAGCACCTAAATATAAGACCTTGTATTCTGGCTTTATAGGCATGTAGGAAATACCATTTAATATGCTTGCAGCTAATTTGCTTCTAAATGGACTCCATACCCTATATTCTACTTCTCTATGCCTTTCTAATGTTTCACCATATACTTGCATTCCAGGTGCTAGATTTATTGTTGCAAGTTTTTTTGTATTATCTTCATACTCTATCCAAAATATTTTAGGAAACTTCTCATGCTCATATATGTTAACAACTTCAACTCTTCTAGTTGACATATTCTCACATTAAATACTATTGTAATATTTAACTTCTTCTTTTTATTTTTTTATCTTCCTCCCTTTTAGGAGGTTTAATGTATGTTTCCCTTATCTGTTTTATTCTTTCTTCAAGCTCAGCTTTAAGCTGTTCTCCTATAAATTCCCCTCCAAAGTAGTCGATTCTTGCAGCTATAGCTAATTTACTAGCTATTGCTCTAGCAATTTTTCCTCTTTGCCATCTTGGCGCACTTCTTAACTCCGGATATCCAAATATAACTCCATGCTTTGGTGGCTTAGTTTTACTTCTTAGAAATCTAAATAATGCTTTTTCTGCACCTAAAACTTGTACTCTACTTGCTGGTGACTCTGCAAGTTTTTCAAGACCACCTGTAATCGATATTAATCTAGCTGCTATAGCTCCACCTACAAGACACTTCATATTAGGTGCTATTTCACTAACTGTTTTATCAATGTAATTGCTCAGCTCATTCCTATATGCTATAAGATCTAAAGTTTTCTCAGCAAGCTTTCCTACAGCTTCTAAATCTACATCAGTAATTTCAGCTCCAATTGATTTCTCAGCACTTGATAGTATGCGCTCAACAAGTTTTGTAGGTACTCCAATTTTAATTAAAACCTCTCTATTAATATTTGCTTTTGAAAGCTTTCTAGAAACTATACTTAAATATACTTCATGATCCTCAACAACATCACTAAGTTCAGGAAAATGTATTGAATACCATTCCCTTATTCTATTTATATTTAAATTTATTACTTTATTAATATCGTCTAATGCCTTAACAGCATTCGCAACCATAAGATCTCTCTTTGCAACAGTTTCTCGAAGCTGAATTTTAATAAGTTCTATTTGGATACGTCTTATAAGGTTATAGTATTCCTCAACATTTTTAACAAGTCCTGTTTTAATTGCTTCGTTTATGATTATCTCCTTAAGCCTCCTAAAAATGGTATTTTTAGGATCTACCTCTACTTCAATGTTTGAAGTAGCTAGGACTCTTTTAAAAT
>CALHIW010000010.1 GCA_938030905.1 Candidatus Methanomethylicia archaeon
TATAAACTTAAAGAATTTAATGGGGTATTATCAATTGATATTCAGGGTATATTAAGAGCTTTTAGAAGTGATGGTAGGGTATATTTAAGGAAACCCAGAAATATCATTAATATAGTTAGAGATATAGATATTTTGAAAGCTGATCAACTTGAAATTAAAGCCATTCTTAATGGCTTAAAAGATGTAAGCAGACTGTTTGATATTGGTGTTAAAATTGTAGTTATAACTAGAGGGTCTAGTGGGGTAACAATATGTACTTGCAAAGAAATCATTAATATACCTGCTCCTAGAGTTCATAGAGTTAAAGATCCAACAGGTGCTGGTGATGTTTTTATGGCCGGTTTTCTTCACGGATACTTAAAGGGGATGAGTATTGATGAATCAGCACTTTACGGTATTGCATCTGCCTCAAGCATTATTGGGAAGTTTAAGAATAGATTTATTGAATTAAATAAGACTAATAATCTATTTGATAGGTTAAGGAAGAGTTTAAAGGTAATACATAGCCCAGTTATTATGGTCTAGTGTAATTGTTAAAATTTATATAATTCAATTAAAAAACTTCTAGAATGGTGTTAAGGGATGCATCTAGGATTAGTTGAAAATCTAAATTTATTACTGATTTATGTATGGTGATATTTATGAGTGAAGAATTTACTGTTACTCCGTGGGAGGTTAAAGGATTTATCGACTATGATAAGCTAATTAAGGATTTTGGAACACAACCATTAACTGATGAAATTCTAGAAAGAGTTCGCAGATTAGCTGGTGAGCTTCATATTCATTTAAGACGTAGAATATTTTTCTCTCATAGAGATTTTGATTGGATTCTTGATAAATATGAGGCAGGTGAAAAGTTTATTCTATATACTGGTAGAGGCCCATCAGGACATATCCATTTAGGTCATTTACTTCCATGGTTTTTTACAAGATGGCTCCAGGAGAAGTTTAATGCTAAGCTTATATTTCAAATGACTAATGATGAGAAGTTTCTTTATAGACATGACTTAAGTATGGATGATGCCTTAAAATTCTCATATGAGAACTCTTTAGATTTAATAGCATTAGGCTTTGAGCCTGAAAGAACAGTAATACTTATTGATACTTTAGCCTCCAAAACCCTATATAATATAGCTATAAGAATTGCAAAGCACGTCACAACCTCAACTGTTAAAGCAATATTCGGATTTGAGGATAGTACAAATATTGGAATGATGTTTTTTCCAGCGATTCAGGCAGCGCCATGCTTTATCGAATCTGTTCTTCAGGGTAGAAATATACCATGCCTAATCCCTGCTGCCATAGATCAAGACCCCTACTGGCGTATGACAAGAGATGTAGCTCCTAAAGTAGGATTTTATAAGCCAGCTCAAGTACACTGTAAGTTTCTACCTGGTTTAGGTGTAGGTGGTAAAATGTCATCATCTATGCCTGAAACATGCATATTTACAATAGATGATCCTGATGAAGTATATAGGAAGGTTATGAATGCATTTACTGGAGGTAAACCTACGAGAGAGGAGCAACGTAGACTTGGTGGTAATCCAGAAGTTTGTACAGTATTTCACTATGAATACTATCTTTTTGAAGATGATGACAAGAGGGTTAAGGAATTGGAGTTAATGTGTAGGAGCGGTCAATTACTATGTGGAGAGTGTAAGTTAGAGCTTGCAGCTAAGATAAGGCTATTTTTAACTGAGCATCAAAAGAGGAGGGAAGATGCACGAAATGCTATTGATAAGTATCTATATATAGATTAGTAAGGCTTATAAATTTAGGATTAGTTGTATTGGGATAATTTGAGAAGTGGAGAGCTAATATATTTAGAAATGCCTAGAAAAATTGAGGGTATATTACATGAAATTAAGATAAACAGTTTCAATAAGTTTTAGATGCTCTACTTATTACTAAAGCTGAAGATAAAAGGGTATTAGTTATAGGTGCTGGAAGAAGTGGACTTGTTGGACATGCTTCCGCTATGAGGCTTATGCGTTAGGTTTTGATGTTCATGTTTTAGGAGATACTATAATCCTCTCTTGGAAGGGGAAATTTAGTTACTGTTGTTTAGGATCAGGTACGACGAAGCTTGCTCTTACAGCTACTGAAGCTGCAAAGCCATGTGGTGCTAAGATAAATAGCTATAATGTCATATTCTGAAAGCCTGCTTAGAAAGTTAGCAGACCATATGTTACATATAAAGGAAAGAACAAAGCCAGCTCAAGAAACAGATTATTCTTCAAGACAAATACTTGGTGAGCATGAGCCTCTAGCTCCATTAGAAACATTGCTTGAACTTTCTGCAATGATTACTTGGATAGTCCTATAGCTGAGCTTATGAAAAAACTTAAGATAACGAGGCTGAAATAGTAGAGAGATATACAAATATTGAATAGTCCTAGTAAAGCTTAATTCTACCTTTAGAATATACTTTTAGGTGCTGTAGTGTCATCAATTATCGATGTTATTATAGCTTTGTTAATTATGTTACCTATAGGCTACGTTTCCCTAGTTAAAAGATGGCTAAGTAAAATTGGTGCTTTAACTGCTTTAATTATGGGTCTTGTTTTAATGGTTTTTGGTAGCTGGGCATGTTTAATGTCAGCTTTATCGTTTTATATTTTATCATCGTATTTTACGGTGTATAGATTTGAGTTTAAGGTTTCTAAGAGTATCTCTCAGAAGATAAGAGATTGGAGAAATGTTATTGCTAATGGAGCTGTAGCTACTTCCTTTGCTGTTGCTGAAGGTATTTACGGTGGTGGGGCTTTTCTAGGTGGTTTTATAGGTGCTATAAGTACAGCTACAGCAGATACTTTAGCAACTGAGATAGGTCTACTATATCCTGGAGAACCTAGATTAATAACGGATTTAAAGAGGAAGGTTCAGCCGGGTACTTCGGGAGCTGTATCTCCACTTGGAGGATTCGGTGCTATATTAGGAGCTTTGATCATTGGGTTAGTGTTTATGATTTCAAGGCTTCTTGATAAGCAGTCGACAACCAACTTTAACATAGTAATACTGTCATGCATCACAGGTATTGTAGGAACTATTGTTGATAGCTTGCTTGGAGCTACAATACAGGCTCAGTATCTCTGTTTAAAATGTAACTGTATAACTGAGGAAAGCATACATACATGTGGCTCAAGACCAAAGCTTATCCGTGGATATACTTTCCTTAATAATAATATAGTTAATCTCGCATCAACATTTACAGGTGGATTACTGGGGTTTGCATTGGCTTACTTTATTCCACTATCTTGAAATAAAACATTCCCCCTTCATTATGAAGAACGGCTCCCTTAACTTGGCCGCCTCCCTAAAAGCTTTAATTATATCATTTTTAGACTTGGCCTTCAAGGCCTTATTTAAATCTACTAGATTATCGTTTCTCATTAAACATGGTTTAATTTTACCATCATATGTAACTCTAATTCTTGTACAGTGCGCACAGAATTCAGGGTTATGCATTGGTTTTACTATTTCAATGCATGCATTATTAACTATAAACTGTCTTCTTGCATGCATATTCTTTCTTACAATTATATCTCTCGCCTTTTTTAGAAGTTTTAATTCAATATTGTTTAATGGGTAGTAAAGCTTATGGTATTTATCGATAGCAAGCCCTAATGGTTCCAACTCAATTAATTGAAGAATAACTTCATTTTCATTTGCAAACTCTATAGCTTCATTTATTTCATCACTATTTACATCCTTAAGAACTACAAAGTTTATTTTAACAGGATGTAGTTTAGCATTGATAGCTTCTCTTATTCCAACCATTACATTCATAAATAAATCTAAACCTGTAATCTTTAAGTACCTATCTCTTCTAAATGATGGAAGATTAATATTAACCCGCTTCAAACCTGCATCTTTCAGTTTTAATACTTTATCAGCTATTAATACACCATTTGTAGTTAGTGATATGTCTTCAAATTCTAGCTCTGAAAATATTTTAACGATTTTAACTATATCATGTCTAAGAAGAGGCTCACCACCTGTAAACTTAACTCTATCTATTTCAAGATGTTTAGATACCTCAGCTATTAGCTGAATATCTTCAATAGCTAGTTCATAGTTTTCTCCTCTATCCTCTCCCTCTCTATGGCAATATATACATTTCAAGTTGCATTTATCTGTTAAGCTAATTCTTAAGCTTTTAATAGGCCGCCCAAATCTGTCAATAAGCATTTCATCACTAATCTATGTAAGCTTACCCTGTTTATAATGTTTCTCCTTCATAGTAAATGGTTTATCTAAAATTTCAAATATTCTTGCTGCTTTACTTTTACCAATTATTGCAGCGAGTTCAGATTGATTTGCTACAAATACTTTTCTTAGAGTTTTAAAATGTTGTAGGAGTCTCTCTCCTAATTTACTTCCTATTCCTGGTAAAGATTGTATAATGTATTGCTGCCATTCATTAATGCTGCTTAAACTTGGCTTCTTATGTATCGCTACTGGCTTCCTCTTCTTAAACTGTTCATGTATAGCTATTAAGTTAATAATTTCAGCTGTTTGGCTCTCATTTAAAGTATATATGACTTTTAAGTTATATCCCGTAGTAATTGATGCTAGAGCCCCCCAGAATATTTTAGGGTTTATTTCATCTAATCTCTTAAATATTTCCCCCTCGATTATAAGTATAGGGTTTTCGTAGGATTCACTTAGTCTCTTAATCTGATCAAATAACCTTCCGTCGAAAATTGATGTTATAAAGTCTTTATCTGTTTTTCTCTCGATAGCTGTACTACTTGATACTACATAGTCACCTACAGTAAGCTCCTTGTAAAATATTTGTGCACCTATACTTATAAGCTTCTCAGGGACTCCTGAGTTTCTTTCTCTCTTATCAATAAATATTGTTCCCCTCATAATTAAACCCCCCATAATACTTAGTAAATAGTATTATTTAAGTACTAGTAACTTCCCCGTAAATTCTTTTAAAACTCTATTA
>CALHIW010000011.1 GCA_938030905.1 Candidatus Methanomethylicia archaeon
TAGACTCATAGGAGGGAGTAAGTATAAACCAAATGGAAACCATAAACTCACCAAGCCATAACCAAATAAGAAACCCACATCCCAAACCAGAAACAGCATACAAAAAACCAACACAACCCATACACCTAAAAGCTTCAAATAAGCTCACTAATTAGATATGCCTATACAATTCTCTTTATGTAGCCTTAATTCACCGCATAACTCTTAAACAACTGTAAGTATAAAGTCTACAGAAGACTATAAACTTAAGTAGATATTTTAGGTAATTCTAGTATGTTATTTTTAACTTAAAGATTATGTTTTTCAACAATTTTGAGAAGCTTCTCTTTAATGTTGGTTAGCATAGTATTAAATTCTTCCTTCTGGAATGTTTTTAAGTCTTCAATGATCTTAAGTATTTCATCGTCAATCTTAAGTATTTCAATTTCATGAATTGTAGGATTTAAATCTGCAATTTTATGTATAATCTTAATTCTATTACGTATAGAGTTTAACTTCATGATAAGTTCATCGACGTTCTTATTATCTAATGTTTCAATAATGTTTTTAAGCATATTACTTAACATTTGTTGACATAAAGCTTTAACTTCATAACGTTTTAGATATCCGTATGAAAGCAGTATTACTGATACTCCAATTCTGTACGCTTCTCCTCTACTTAGGAAGTATCCTTTATTTATAAGTTCATCTAGTATTTTCACTTTCCATTTAGTATCTCGTAGTATTAATGTTTGAGAAATTTTTCTATTCATTTCTATACCCAATATATGGTTTACAGTTACTATTCAACCCTAACTCAATTATATAAATGTTTTCAGATATAGTATTAGAGTTAAGTTTAAACACGCATATTATTCAATTTTGAAATGATATCGTTTACTTTTGTTTTAAGGTGGTTTCGAAATATTTAATCTACTCACACCTCATATTTCATGTATACTACTTTTCATGTGAGACATCATCATTTCCAGCTCTTATCAATAATTGAGATTATTGAGTAGTCAAAACCAATTCAATGAGAATTAGAATTTAAATATTTTGAAACCATTTCTTTAAATATTTTTTACTTAAATCCAATGCACTTTTACCTTTTTGAGTTATGTTGTAAACTCTATTTTCTCCATCTCTACATATAGAGTTAATATATCCTCTCACTTCCATATCTCTAAGTATTGTATAGAAGGTGCTGAGTTTTATCTTTATATTTAATGTTTTAGTTATTTTTTTTAGTATATGGTATCCCCCTAGTAATTCCCCTGAACTTAATGTCTGAAGTATGAGTACCCTAGTTAATGCATTAGCTATAAACTTGTTAATAATATCATCCAGCTTCATTACTAACACCAACTTATATGGTGTGCTATAGTATAAATTTAACTTTCACCTATGCTATGATACAACACATGCAATCCATCCACAATCTAGACATTTAATACATTTCTCTTCGTACACAAACCTTTTTGAATTACATTCTGGGCATCTTTCTACTCCCTTTTCAATGCTATGCTGATTCTCAAAATCTTCTGATTTTACCGTTTGTATGAATACTGATACATTAGGTTTCGGTATTATTCCCAGCTTAGACGCTATGTTTAGAGTTTCATTTTTAATACTTTTGACATATCCTCCCTTTCTTTGTGATGGTGTTACAAGAACTTGCACTCCCTTTGATCCATCTCTATATATCGTTAATCCCTTTAAGTTTAATTTATAAGCTAGATAGAATGCTTTTTCAACATCTTCTACTGAAACCCAACTTGGCATATTAATTGTTTTACTAACAGCTGCACATATCCATTTACTGATTTCAGCTTGTGCTCTAATATGATCCCACCATGGGATATCATAGGCTACAAGAAATACCTCTCTCATATTTTCAGGTATCTCTGAGATTTCCTGTAAAGACCCACCATTATCTGCTATCTTTTTAAGTATTGATTCATCATATAATCCTCTTTCTCTAAGTTGTCTTTCAAACTCCACATCTACATAGAAAAACTGACCTGCTGTTACTCTCTTCTCATACGCTAATGCATACTGAGGTTCAATTCCTGAAGATGTATCTACAAGCATTGATATTGATCCAGTTGGGGCTATGGTTGTTACTTCAGCATTTCTAATACCATTAGCCATTATTTCCTTTTGAATTTCATCCCAGTTAAGTGTCCAAAGCTCTCTATGATAATAGCCTTCAATAGGCATATCTCCCTTAACGTAGTTTGAAACATTAAATAATGGAAACCCTCCTCTTTCCTTGGCCATTTCGATGGATGCCTTCATCGCATAATATGTTAGGTACTCAGCAAACTTTCTCATTAAAGCAAACCCTTCTTCACTATTATATGGTATTCCTAAAGCAAATAAAGTATCTGCAAGTCCCATTAATCCAAGACCTATTTTTCTAGTTTTCTTAGTATTTTCCTCTATTTCTCTTATTGGGAACTTGTTAACATCAATGATGTTATCTAGAAATCTTTGAGCAACCATTATTGTTTCACTATAATCATCCCAATCAAAAATTACATTTGAATCACTAATTTTTATGAATGCGTAAAGATTTATTGAACCTAAATTACATGACTCATATGGATATAGAGGTTCTTCACCGCAGGGGTTTGTTGATTTAATATCTCCCAGAAAATTTACCATAATATTTCTTCTATTAATATTATCCATGAAAAGTACTCCAGGATCTCCTGTTCTCCAAGCCATTTCGGCAATCATGTGGAATATCGTTTTAGGATTTACTTCCCTCCATACTTTACCATCTCTTGGATTCCTTAATGGATATGGTTTACCACTATTGTAATAGCTCCAGAAGTCTGGTGTTATCATTACAGATAAATTAAAGTTTTCTAAATTCCCCTCTTTGGATTTTGCAAGAATAAATTTCTCTATGTCTGGATGCCATACTTCAAGTATTCCCATGTTTGCCCCCCTCCTTTTTCCGCCCTGCTTCACTACTTCAGTTACCGTATCTATTATTTTCATAAATGATACAGGGCCGCTTGCCACTCCTTTTGTTGAGGAAACAATATCTCCTTCAGCTCTAAGCTTTGAGTAATTGATGCCTACTCCTCCTCCACTTTTAAATATTATTGCTGCATCGGTTGCAGCCTTCATTATTGACTCCATATTATCATTAATATTAAGTACGAAACATGCTGAAAGCTGTCCAAGTCTTGTTCCAGCATTAAATAATGTTGGTGAATTTGGTAAAAACTTTTTTTCAGTCATTAGTCTATAGTACTTTATGAAGTTATTGTAATGGTTATCGAACTCGCCATGAGTAATCATGTCTAGGAGCATACTCCAAGAAATTTTCATTTTTCCATGACTATTTAATTCATCGTAAAGTTTTTTCATGCACTCTAAGTGCCATTCATTCCAGTATATTTTAAAACCCTTTTCATTCTTACCTAAACCAAGTTTCCCCAACCATTTAGTTGGGTCAAACTCCTCGTATGGATGTACTATCTGTCCTCCATATTTACTAAATATTTTTTCATCATAAATTATATCCGGTATAACAACTAATGCAGCAACTCTCTCAAATAGTTGTTTAGGCCCTTCCACAATTCTTCCTTCTTCATCTCTCAGTAGATATCTGGAAGCCATTAGTCTTATAGCATTAATTGAAAAGCTTTTATCAACCTCATCAACGTAGTTCTTATTAAGTATTGTCATTTTCTCCTTTCTTATTCTCTCCCTTTCCTTCCTGTATAGGATGTATGCCTTTGCTACTTCATATAAATCATATTTAACGAGAACAAGCTCAACAATGTCTTGAATATCTTCTACATGAGGGGCCTGCTCTATCTCACCAAATTTTTCATCAACTATTCTGAGGACAGTCTGAACAACTTTTTTTAAAAGTTTTTCATCATACTTACCTGTTGCTAACATTGCTTTTCTAATAGCTACCTCAATTCTTTGAGAGTTAAAATCTACAATTCTTCCATCTCTTTTAATGATCTTTTTAACCTCAATATTCAATTAGAACGCCTCAATATATCTTCCCCTACATATTAAAGAATTATTCGTATATTATCTTGATAAACTTGTCTACTTTTTAATCAATATGCTATTGCATTAGTCTACTCCAGTCTATAGCTTCAGATACACTCTAAATCATTATTTAGTATAGCTAAGCTCCTATTATTAGAGTGTTTCTCTCATAAAGCCAATGATATCGGCTTTAGAAATTAAACCAACTATTTCTCCTCTTTCTGAAACAAGTATTATAGGGTAAAACTTAAGTAATTGAACTGCAACTATTAGGGGTGTGTCTTCTGGTAAAATTGGCGGAGGGGCCTCCATAATTTTTGAAACTTTAACTTCAGACATTTTTATTCCCCCAGATACTCCATTCAAAATAGTTGACTCCGTCACTATACCAACTAATTTATTTCCATCAAATACTGGAACCTGTGATATTGCATATTTTAACAATTTTTCAGCAACCTCCTTAACAGTTTCATTTACATCAGCGTGAATAATGTTTTTAACCATTATATCTCCAATTTTCACATCTTTTTTAAAACTAAGTTTAGCTAAAGCATCGAGAACTTGCTTATACTTTGAATATGTTGGATCTATTCTGCCAGATTCGAGCTTAGCAATAAATGACTGACTTACACCTGCAAGCTTTGCTAATTCTCTCTGAGTTATTCCAAGTTTTCTTCTTATTTCTCCTATTCTACATGGATCAATAAACATACTCGTCAACTTCTAATTTCTCAAAAATTATTAAATAAATATTTTTATGAAAGCAAAATTCCTATAGGAATCACATATAAAGCTGACTGTAATGTATT
>CALHIW010000012.1 GCA_938030905.1 Candidatus Methanomethylicia archaeon
ATGTTAAGTATAAGATTACCTTATACTTTTATAACTGGTATGTAGATAAAATTATTACTCCTAGCTTAATTCAACTAATGTATAATGAACAAACTCTTAATATATCCACCAGTAGTGCATGGCTTAATAGTGGTAATTATACTATTATGAAAGTGCTATTTAAGGGTGAAGATGTTGTTAAACCTGGAAAATATATTTTTAGAATAACATCCCCTAAAATACTGAATATCATATGTCAAGTTGCTGATATGAATATTACATTACTGGATTTAAATGGTGGTCCAATAGCTAATCATGATATTGAACTGGTGGCTACTAGAGGATTTAAGCTTAATTTAAGTACTAATGCTTTAGGTCAATTAATAATTAATGATATGCCATTTGGTGAATATCAAATAGTAGCTAGACCTGGAAGCCAAATAATAACAAAGACTTTCCTATTTGCAGGTGAGGAGCAGCAGTTATTCTTTCCAGTAGAGTTTAAAAGAGAAGAAGCCCCAATACAAACTCAAACACCTACTCCAATACCCACTATACAAAATAATTTAGTTATTATCTTGGTATTCATGTTAGTATCTATATTAGTACTTGATGTAGTGATGTATTTGTTGTATAGAGCTAAGAGAAGGTTTAAGTAATAGGTAATATTCCCAGTTCACTCTAACCAACTACAGCACTTTTAAGCGCTTTCCTAAAGACTGCAAGTATAATTAATATGAATATGAGTGATAGGAAAACCTTAATGATTTCAAGTATGGTTTTATAACTTACTAATACTACAATATTAATGGTGTCTAGCCCATATTTAATATTTAAATTGATGTTTTGAAATAAATGTCTAGCATTAATATTTAAATTGCTTAAATGTACATTATAAGCATAAACGCATCCATTACTATCAGTATAAAATATTAGTTTACTTGAATTGGGAAGTGTTACTATAACTTCAGTATTATCAGCTGGATTGCCGAAGACATCCACCACTTTTATTGCTAAATCTCCAACCATACATGGAATTTCAATAATTCCTGCTTTATTAACTTCTATACTTGTAGAATTTAAGTGTACAGTCCCTCCAGCCCAGGTGATATATTCAAAACTAATTAAGCCTGGATTAAGCCATAAGTTGCTAAAGTTAGATATAGATACTTTAGTATTGTTCTGAAATACTATAGTAACGAATTCTGGATTTATTGTTAAGGTTCCATGTAGATTTTTAAACATTAAACTTACATGGTATTGCTTACTCCACGATGCAGTTATTCTCTTCGGCTTATCAACATTAACCATAAGACTAAGATTAGATGTATTTAGGTCTCCACCCCATCCTTCAAAAACGTAACGTACAGACTGATTATAGTAGTGGATATTACTATTAAGCCCAATATATGCTGTTTCCCCCTCATCATACCATCCATAACCATAAGGTTTGCTAAAATTTGAAATTACCTGTACTAAATATTGTGCTTGATAATGAGTGTGTATAGTCATGGGTGTTATTACTGTATATGTTAGTGGCTGCAATTGGTATATATATTCATCACTTGTAGTGATCTCCTTAAGTACGTATCTAATTTCATCATTAAAATAAACCACATCTGGAAAGCTTATATTCAACGTACAATCTTTACAAATCCATAAAGCTATCTTCTCTCTAAAATTTAGTTTTTCATCATTGATAGATACTGAGATCTCGGTGTTTTCTCTTAATCCAGAAACTTTAATTCTTAATTTGTAATAGTACTTATACATAGCAATTAATGTAATGTTTCCAGTAAGGTTTATTGTACATGTACTGTTCAAACACTCATTATTCCACGTATAAAACTGTATTCTAGTATCATTATCAGCAAATTCCATAATTTCTTGAATTACTATATTATGTATTCCCCCTATAATTAGAATTTCACATACTCCATGACCATTTGTTTTTAGTTTATAAAGGTTATCTATACTAACGTTAATGTTTTTTAGAGGTTTACCAAGCTCATCTATAGCTAGAATTCTTAAATTACATGTAGTATTAGTTGTATAGTATGTAGCTGTAATATGTATTGGCTTATTCATATATATTTTCACAGTATTGGTTAAATATGTTTGATTATAGTTATCAATCCAGGATCTGAAAATGTATGTTATACCATTATATTTAAAACTCTCAGGCGCGCTTAATATTATGTATCTTTCAGTAAACCATGTTTCAAATGGGGTATTACTATTTTCCCCATTAACAAGTAAAAACTGTCTAACTGGTGTTGTCTCAATTCTGAGTTTATGTTTAAGAATGAAATACGCTTCAAGCTCTTTATCTCTTGGTATGACTATAGTTATTGGATTATCTTTATGCCAGGTCCGTCCACATCCATTTAAAAGCCAATATTGAAATTCACAGCGACTATTATTAGAAATATAAAATACATTTTCAATATATATGCTATGAATCCCTGCTTTAAGATTAATGGTGATTCCATCATTATTTTCAATTATTAAATGTTGTTCATACTCTGTTCCAGCATCAATTACAACTTGAATACCGGTAACTAGATCTCTAAATGTATACTCGATTTTTATAGTGAATTCCCACTCATCTGTACTGCAATAACATATTGAGCTATTATAACATGCTAATAGGAGTAGAGCCAAAATTATAATGGTACTATATAATGTTTTCATGATTACAGTTATCAGTTTTTATCCTATATTAAATTTTTGCTTTGCCAATAGATATGTAATAAGTTTATAGATAATATATTTCTTTGCTTATATGTTTAGAGGGGAAGTTTATAGATTTTAAACGGTAAAGGGGCAAAGCCTTAGAGATATCGCCATCATAAAAGTATCTTAAAGCATTCTTTAATAGGCTGCTGATAGGAAATCTAGTAGGAAAGCTATTTATAGATCTAGGGTTCAGCTGAGAGCTTATCACTAGATGCTCTGGATGGGGGTCTCTTAACTGCTAGAGTATGGGTTAGTCTACACTATCCTAACTGGGAAGGAATTAGGTTAACATTAAAGTGAAGTAAACCAGTAATCAGAACTAAAGTGTTAAGTAGAGTTAGCATATATGTGTATGTTGCTTAAACGTGCATACATGTAAAACCTATGTTAAACTCATGGATGAGGCAAGTTAACTGTCGGTAAAATCCAGATGAGGGCCAGAACTTTAAAAAGCTTAACTAAGCCTTTTCTATGAAGAGAGTTGATTAAACATTAAGCCTCATGTAAAGCTTCATGTGGAGCCTACGGTTAGAAAGCAGAGCCTCAGGGTTCATTGTTAAAGTGAGGAAAATGCCGAGCTGTGACACCTAGAAGCATTCTCAAAAATAAATCAACACACAACAGCAAGCTACCTATACTTATCAGGATATGTAGGTATGGATGAAATATATGTTGTATGAGATAATTCAGCAACACATCATTCAAAACAGTAGTTAAACAAGCATTAAAGAAGAAAATATACTTAATATACACGCTAAAAAACATTCACCACAACCAACATATGTGAGAAGTATTTAAACAATTAAAAGCATTATAAGCAGCAATTCTACATAAGCATAGGGGGCAAAACAAGACGTAAAATATTCTTCAATAAAGAAAATTCAACATAGCA
>CALHIW010000013.1 GCA_938030905.1 Candidatus Methanomethylicia archaeon
TAAGCAATATAGCAATAAAGCTCCTCCTGCTAACCATACTATAAATACAGTTAGAGACATAAATATCTTACATCTTAAGCAACTCCACATAGAATACATTGAACTATTTGCTGGAACTGTACTAAAATTTATTAGTTAAACCTCGCTAACCCATCTTAAATAATAGGATATCAAACTACATATGGGTAATGTATAATGCTATTTATGCTTAACTAAACTAATTCGTACAAGCTCAATACATTCCTCTACTCATAGTTAACATATTAATGTGATGCTGAGTTCATAATGAGCCGCCTAAATATTTAACAGTTAAAATTCTTATGTTTTATTATATTTATAATACCATCTCCTTATACTTGAATCGTTTCAAATATATGACTTTGAATATTCAATATGAATTAAGTGGAGGCTGTGATGGAATTTTATTATAGACGTGATTGAGATAAAGTTAATAAAATCCATTTACACTAGGAGGCTTTCCAGCATTATTTCTACACTACGGATTATAATAATACTATGAAGTATTGCAGTAGTTTTATAAGTATTTGAATGTTTAGGTTTAGCGCTGTTACTGGGATGATTGTCTTGGGCAAACCTGATTTAGTACTTATTCATCCGCCAAGCATATACGATTTTAGAGAGAAGACTATACTTTATGGTCCTATTAGCGATGTTGTACCTTCAACTCCTATTTTCGAAATGTATCCTATTGGCTTCATTAGCTTAATGGGGTATCTTGAATACAATGGATTTCACATACATATCATTAACCTAGCTGTTAAAATGCTTAGAAGGAGAGACTTTAATCCTGAGAACTATCTTTCAAAAATAGAGGCTAAAGCATATGGCGTAGATATTCACTGGCTTGTCCACTCCCATGGAGGAATTGAGGTTGCAAAAATATTGAAGAAAATCAGGCCAAATAGACCAGTTATAATTGGCGGGCTTTCATCAACGTATTTCCATAGGGAAATCATTAGGAACTATTTAGAGATAGATTACATTGTTAGAGGAGATAGTGGAGAATACCCATTGCTTAAACTCATGGAGTGTATTGAAGGTAATAAGCATCCAGTAGATGTTCCAAACATTACATGGAGGGGTGATGACGGGAAAATTCATGAGAACCCATTAACACATGTTCCAGAATCAATCGATAAATACACTATCAACTATGAATATGCTGTTAAAAATGTTGTTAGGCATTTAAATATTGAGGATTACCTACCATATGGGGACTGGCTTAGCTATCCATACTGTGCTCTTATAACATGTAAGGGATGTAGCCAAAACTGCATTACATGCGGAGGATCAGCATATAGCTTTAGTAAAATATATGGTAGGGGGAAAGTAGCTTTAAAAAGTCCTGAAGTACTTATAGACGAAATGAGAATTATCCAAAGCTACTTTAAATCTCCAATATTCCTTCTCGGAGATATTTGGCAGTATGGTGATGAGCATGGCTTAAAAATATTAAAGCTAATAAGAAGGGAGGGAATAGATAATCCGATAACATTTGAGCTTTTCAACCCAATAAATATAGAGAAAATTGTGGAAATTGAGCGGTCATGTAGTGAATTCAGCATTGAAATATCTCCTGAAAGCCATGATGAAGACATAAGGAGGATGCAGGGAAGACTCTATAGTAATGAGATGCTTGAGAAAATGATTGAAGATAGCTTAAATCATGAATGCGCAAAGCTCGATGTATTCTTCATGATAGGGCTGCCAAGACAAACACCCAAGTCAGTTACTGAAACTATTAACTACTGTGATAGACTACTATCAAAATATAGTGATGGAAGACTACATATATTTATAGCACCACTAGCACCATTCCTTGATCCTGGAAGTATAGCGTTTGAGAATCCGGATACTGTAGGGTATATAGTCATATTTAAAACCTTTAATGAACATAGAGAAGCACTTACAAAGCCAAGCTGGAAACATTATTTAAACTATGAGACGGTATGGATGAATAGAAGCCAAATTGTAGATTCAACATATAATGCCGCTAGGGCAATGAATTATATTAGATTTAAACATGGTATAGTTGATGAAGACCATTATGAAGCAACTAGGATGAGAATAGATTTCATAGAGAATATTACTAGAAAAATAGATAAATTCATAGCTAAGAGGAGTGGCTTAGAGAGGTTAAGAGAATATGTAAGGAAGACATATAGTATTCTATGTCCAAGAGAGGAGTTGAAAAGTGTACCGATGGCTAAGGTGAAATGGCTTAGGGGAGGATTAACATTAATGTTAAAATACCTACATATACTCTAGGTAAACATACTTAAAATCCTGGCAAGTATTAGGTGGGGAGTATTTTCAGCTTTCAACACTTTTGCCAGCACTTTCCTACCGAGAAATAGAGCTCCTAATCTTATAAGCTTCCTATTATACATTAATAAGTCACCTGTCTTCCTGTATAGTAGGCCGTTTTCAATAACCTTTCCAAGCACTCTATGAAGCTCCAAGCTATAGCTTAATCCTCTACCCTCAACAATCGATTTTAAACAGTTACTTGCAATACATCCTGAAATCATAGCATTAACTATTCCAGCACCATTAATAGGCTCACATGTTCCAGCAGCATCCCCAATAAGCATTACACACCCACTTTCAACATTACTTACAATTCCACCTACAGGTACAGTTTTCAAGTAGAAAAGTTCAGTCGGTCTAGCTCCCTTAAGAAATGAGGACTCAACATCACTCAGAAACTTCTTAAAACACTCAACTATCTTAAAACCCTTCTTAACTAAATACATTCTAACTCCAAGCCCTACATTTGCTCTACCACCACCCTTAGGTATTATCCATCCAAATCCTCCAGGAGCATAGCGTGGCGATATAAATACATAAACCTTACTTTCATCAATTTTAAGACTTGAAAACCTCTGGTTAATACATAGAGCAATATCCTTATCATCATATCCACTATCAATACTGAATACTTGAGAAACTCTTGATGGAGTGGAGTCAGCACCAATAAGATAGTCAACTTTAAAACTCAACTCAACACCTCCCCTCTTAGCCTTAAATATAATTACTCCATCTCTATATTTAGCATCTGTAAAAAATGCAGAGTTAACCAGCTTTACACCATTTCTCTCAGCATCATCAACTATTTGCTGAATCATTAAATCCTTACGTATAACGTAACCATCAAGCTTAATATCTAGAAGTGGTCTTCCACCCTCTAGATAAATTTCTATAAGAGATATTTTATTCTCTACAATATTTCTACCTACAATGTACTTATATGATTCATCAACATCTCTACTATCACGTATAATTCCACTATCTACGTAAAGCCTCCTGGTTTCATTAGGTGTTAGTAGAAACTCCCCGCATACAATGTGTGAGCTAGGCTTAGCTTTACGTTCAACAACTAAAACATCAAAGCCCAACTTTGCAGCTAATAGTGAAAACAAAGCACCACTAGGACCAGAGCCAATAACAGCTACTGAAACCATACAATACCAAGCTAATAAAATTTAAATATTTAACTCGCAATTCAAGTCAAACCATATTGGTGAGTAATGCTGAACACTAGGAATTTATGGATTAATATTATTGAAAGCCTAAGAGAGATAATTCCATATTATGATTTAATGAATAAAATAATATCACTTAGTAGGGATATTAAGTATAGAGTTGAGGGGTTGAAGATGATTGTAAAAGGAGGAGAGTTAATGCTTGATGCAGGTAGTGGTGCAGGAATATTGACATTAATAGCTTTTAAAATAGGAGTTTTAGAGTCAGTACTTCTCGACCCATTAATTGAAATGCATATTGAAGCTAGAAGAAGAATGAGAAACTATAAAAACATGTATAGTGTTAGAGGTGTTTTCGAATATCCACCATTTAGAAAGAATGCGTTCAACATTATAGGATGCGCATTCTCTCTTAGAGATGCTAGAAACATTATTAGAGCAGCTAAAATGCTAACTGAAAAACTAAAACCTAATGGATATATACTAATAGTTGATATAGGAAAGCCGGAAAGCCATATTTTAAGCTTTACACTACACATCTATTGGAGATATATAGTCCCAATAATAGCTGCAATAATAGTAAGAAGGAAGTGGAGAAAATATACAGCTCTAGGTGAAACATATCTTAAACTACCTGAAAACAACCAGCTAAAGAGACTTCTTAAAACACTCTATAAAGTAGTAGTGTTCAAAGAGAAGTTTATGGGTGGGGGATTAATAGCCATAGGGAAGTTTAGAAGATAATTAGTATTCTATTATAGTTAAGGCTATAATTAGGTTTCCCAGTTTAAGCTATGGTGAAAGCTAAGTGAAAAATAAAGAATCTTAGAATAACATCACATAAACTTAATAGAGAGAACTAAAGTTTAAAGTGGAATAAATTGTCTTAAAATTTAAATCATTATTTAGAATTCATAGAGTTAGATAAATTGTCAGTGGGTTTAAATAGTGTTATGCTTTATAGTGCTGGAGAGTACTGGTAGGTGAGCTAATGGTTAAAGCATACATGCCCCTTCCACTATTTCCAGCGATATCTATAACTGGGGAATGGTGTGGCTTAAAATGTAAGTATTGTGGGGGGGAGCTTCTTAAAGGTATGTTAAGAGTTAATACACCCCATGAGCTTTACAGTCTATGTAGGAGGCTTAAGGAGAATGGGGTTATTGGCTGCCTGATTAGTGGAGGATTTAACAAGAATGGAATACTACCTATTAAACCATTTATACAGGCTATACGTGATATTAAGAGGAATTTAGAGTTTATCATTAGTATTCATGTTGGTTTTGCTGGTAGAGATTATGCTAAAATATTAAGAGATTGTGGTGTTGATATAGTGGATTTAAACATTATTAATAGTATTAGGGTATTTAGAGATGTTATGGGTTTAAATGCTAATTCAAGCATTATGGAGGAAACAATTAAAAACCTTAGAGACTACGGCCCACCATACATTGCACCACATATTATGATTGGGGCAGATTATGGTAAAGTATACTGGGAAATTGAAGCTATTGATCTTTTAAAAGACATAGATTTGGATACTCTAATATTTGTTGTATTTTCACCAATACATGGTACAGATATGGAGTATGTTTCAAGCCCAAACATCATAGATGTAGTTAAAGTATTTCAACAAGCCAGGAGAAAGCTTTCAAATATTGAAATCGGGCTTGGATGTGCTAGACCTCGAGGAAGCTATAGTGTAAAGCTTGAGAAGAAACTCATACAAAATAGACTTGTTGATAGAGTAGTAATACCTAGTAGAGCTAGTGAATACTTAATGTCATGCTGTTCAATACCTAAAGAGCTTGAAGACAGAATTCCAAGAAAACACTTATAGATATTTAAACAGCTGGAAAAATTTAAGTTTTACAGCTACGCATATATGTGATGCCGGTACACATTATAGCTAAGCCTGAAGACATAGCGAAAAGAGCTATTATTGCAGGAGACCCTGCGAGAGTTGAGCAGATAGCTGGAATGCTTGAAAACCCATATCTAGTAAATAGTAATAGAGGATACATAACATATACGGGATACTATAAGGGTGAGAGAGTAACTGTAGCAACACATGGTGTTGGAGCTCCATCAGCAGCTATTGTAGTTGAGGAGTTGAAAATGCTTGGAGTTGAAGTAATCATTAGGCTTGGAACAACGGGGGCGCTTATTAATAATCTTGAAATAGGGGATATAGTAATACCTACAGGTGCATCATATCCATATGGTGGTAATACTACAAGTATGTATACACCAGATGGCTACATGGCAGCTGTACCTAACCCTATAGTTCTAGGTAAGCTAATAGAGAAAGCTAGAATATTCAATGTAAGATTTACTGCTGGACCAATATTTAGCAGTGATGCATTCTATGCAGAGGATCCACTATTCGTTAGGAGGTGGGCTTTAAGAGGAATGATATCGGTTGAGATGGAATGCGCAGCGGTCTTCATAGTTGGATTACTAAGAAAAATTAAAACAGGAGCTCTACTAATTGTAAGTAATAATTTAACTAGAGAAGATAGAAAGGAGATACCGGTTGCTGAAGGTCTTAAAAAATATGTAGATGTTGCTTCAAGAATAGCTCTTGAAACAATAGTAGAGATACAGTAGTAAGTAGCTAGCTACTAGTAATATAGAACCATCGGTTTTGAAGTTGAGAAGATGTTGTTTCCCCCTATGTTAAGATTGCGAGGAAAGATCATTTGGACCTTAAGAAGGAGGCGGAAAGAAGCTATGTGATGAATTGCTAAAAGATCAGGAGTTTTCAAAGCACTACGTTGATTTCACGGTCAATTCGGTCATAGGACCCGTTAAAGGATTGATATCGCTCTACAATCAGGGGAGGGTGAAGAGAAAACCTGAGATAATAAAAGGAATAGTCTTTTCAGCCTTAGAAATAACATTTTGAGAATTAGCATCAAGCCAAATAAAAGGTTTCTCGATTTAACGAAGTATTTCCTGGCTTCCAAAAGATTTCGATAGAGTCGGTGGCTGCTTTTGACTGAAAAGAAGCTTATAATCCCGTTCAAGAAAAGCGTAGAGCAAAAGCGGAGAAATTCGCCTCATTCAACGTAAACTTAACAAATATAACTGCTTTCATAGATGGGGGAATAGAATGCTACGATCTAAGGGGCTTTACCACATTCACAGAACTTACAAGATAAAGTGAAGAAGGATTCAGAAACTCACAAAGTTCAAGCCGAAGACTTTGAAAAAGCTTTTGGAGAAGTATTCGAAGCGTGAAAGAAATAGAGCAAAGGACTTCATGTACAAGCTCACAACTTTGATAGCAAAGACTTAAAGAGCTTAAAAGCGGAGCAATTCTTAGGGCATCAAGAGAATCAGAGAAAGAGTTTTCACGACTCTAAAAAATGAACAGAAAGCTTTCAACATGGAACGCGAGGACTTTTCAATTCATGCTTGAATACAGGCTGGATTGGTTGGAACTACTTGTGAAACACGTTGATTCAAAAACAGCTCCAAGACGCCCTCTCTGCTCTGGAAGCTTAGCCTCCTATGAGGGTATGTTGATGAGATGTGAGAGATGTAATTTAGCGGTGGATAGAGATGTTGTAGCTGTTTTGAACCTTCAGATGTGGGGGTTTGGATTCACCCCGAAGGCCTCAATGAGCTAATCGAGAGGGATGGGTTAGGTAGGAATGAAAGTAATGGAAAGCTATATATTCCTATTTAACTCAGAACCCGTCATTAGAGTTGAGGTGAAGGTTGAGGTTGATGCCCTAAGGCTTAAAAATGTATTTATGAATTTTACATTGGCTAAAATGCTAAATCCTGATGTAAAAACAATTCTAGTATATGTTAATTGGAATGTGTTAGAGATTCTTAAATATATTATGTTGAAATATGTTGATAGGCTTTACTGGTTTGGATCTGGATGAATGGGTAATGTGAATGAATTTATAGATTATTTAAATCAAGCTATATCATAAATATATTGATAAGTCTACTAAAAGAAGGATTCAAGTCCTCTACCGGCAGATTTAATAAGCTTTTCAAGATCTTTTTCCTTCACCCCAACAGTTTCAAGTATTCTAGCGCATACTGGAATTAGCTGCTTTTCAATATAGTATTCTAAATCAACCTCATTTAGAGATGTTTTTGAATAGTGTTTAGCTCTTGTATATATTGGTCCAGTACCCTTGGTTACTATAAACCCTATATAATCCCCCTTATCCACACTCCATTCATCTTCTTTAAGAGCATGAGCTACAACAACATGTGGAGCATTTACCTCATACTCTTCAAGCCTCTTTGCGAGCTGCTTCCATATAATAAGGCTTTCTAAATTAACCTGCCTATTTCTTAGCTTAGCTACTCTATCCCTAACAAAATCTATTAAACTACTTCTATCTTCACCTTTAAGTAGCTTCTCCACAAGGGCTTTCTGTATTTCCTTAGCATACCTACACCAGTCCCCTCTAACAGCCTCCAGCCCTACTATATCTAGAACACCATCAACAGTTATACCTGCATACTTCTTCTTAGCCTCTGTAAATACTACCTTACTATATATCTTATCTATTTTAGCTTCCAATCCAAGATCTCTATTAATCCATTCAAGAAGTTTACCTATTCTCTCCTCATCATACTTTATAAATATGCTATCAGTATCTCCATAAATAACTTCTAATCCTAGTTCTGATGCCTTCCTTATGGTTTCAGAAATTATTCTACGACCTAGACTCGCTACTGTTTCAGCTCCCTCTTTAAGATACCATCTAGCACCTACCCACCCCATATATCCATACATAGCATTAGCTAAAACCTTCAATATCTTCTGAGCTGAATCTAGAAACCTATACTCTGCACTATCCTTAGGATACTTATTCATCTCCACTCTTACCCTCTCTCTCTCCCTAATGGTGGTTTCCAGAATATGGGTGAAGAAGCCCTTTCTATCCTGTATTATGCATGTATTAGCATCCTTAACCTCAATAATATTTCTAAACCCTACACATGGTAGAGGCTTTACAGTATCTGGTGATATATTGTATTTCAACATTAAGCTCGGATACATTGCCTTAAAGTCAACAACAGCTATTTCCTCATGTACACCCATTCTAGGTGTAAGTACTCTCCCACCTGGATAGCTTGGGAAAACCTTTCCCTTCACTTTAGGTATAAGTTCACCACGTTTAACAGCCTCCCTCATTAAGAAGTTTTCAAGTCGGAAGCCTGCAGCCGCCGTGAAAACATGGTCTACAGGTATACCTGTAATTGCTGAGAGACTAAATACATAGTCTGATATCATGTTGAAAATAGTTAGATATGTTTTAGCTCTCCACATAGAGTATTTTAAAAGCATACTTCTCCCATCTTCATCAATCCAGTATTTTGAATGGTAGAATTCATCTATAGATTCAGTATCAACTCCAATACCTAAATACTCAGCAAGCTCTTCAATGGTTCCCCTTTCAAGCTCAGCTATTTCATCAGCATACTCCTTTAAGTCGAAGTTTATCCTACCAGCTACTGAGAAGTGGCCGTAGAGGCTTTGATGAGGTTCACTATTAATCTTACCTACTTCAAGCTTTAACTCATGCCTACTACATCTCTTAAGTAGGAAGGGCCAGTGAAATGTGTTTAGCTTAAACCCAACAATTACGTCGGGATCAAAGCTTTTAATAGCTTCTATAAAGGACTTTAAAACTTCATATTCACTACCTGCGAACTGTATGTTTTCACCATTGCTTTTAGCTATTGAAATAGCTACAATAGGATTTATTTCAGGCTTTGGTGAGCCTTTATCAGAGTAATATATGAAGTCAACCCCTATAATTTTCAAGTTTGGATTAGAAGTAGTTTCAACTCTACGTATAGAATTGAGAATATATACTTTATCTACACCATCCCTAAATGTAACATCGGAATTCTCAACTTCAGCTTCATACCATGATGAGGGGGAAATGTCATTATCTAGTAGAAACCTATTAGAGAAACGTACATCATCCTCGAAAAGCTCCCCATTAAATACTCTGCTCTTAATAGCTTTAATAACATCCTCGGATTTTGAGGGTATACATGAAACCTCAATAGTGTTCTTCTCATCACCGAAGCTTCTCTTAATAGTAGGTTTACATTCAATAACACCAGGTAGATCTCTAATACTGTTTAGAACCCTATCCAACTCCGCATCATTACCGATTACTACATAGAATTTCTGCTTCTGATTTAAACATCTAAAAATACATCTCCTACCATCTCTTGTAATCCCCCATATCCAAATTTCATCAAATCCATTAACCTGCTCAGCTGATACGTCAACTAGCCAGAAAACCTCCCTCATCATCCCCAATAAATTTAGTAAACATCCTTAAAATACTTTCCTATAGTATAGTGGCTTTATGAACTTAGATGTGAAAGTATATGTGGCTAATGACTTAACTTACAGAACAGTATAATGGGGAAATGGCTAATACTTTAAGTTAAGTTTTACTATATGTAACTCCACACATACCAACTTGGCAGGGCTTAATAGTTGAACGTAAAATTTAAAGCTTCAACTTTAGTCTAGCTAACTATGGTTAGAGGAGTAATATTGAGGATTGGCTATAGTACAGGTAATAGAAGACTTAGTAGAAGAATTAGGGAATGTATAGTGAAGTTTAATGGATGTAACAGTGCTAGTGAAGCAGCAAAGCTAATAGGTAGAAGAATTGTAGCTACATTTAGGAAGAGGAAGTATCTAGGTAAGGTAATTCGAACACATGGTAATAATGGAGCTGTTGTTGTAAAGTTTAAAAAAACACCTCCAACAGAGTATTTTAGCGAAATTATTTTAGAAGCTATTTAATACACTGTTTTGATTTAGTATTAGGCTAAAATGAATTAGTAAAGCTGTTAAGAAGTTATGCAGCTCACTACACTTAGTAATCCACAGAGTATTAAATAAATCTAAATATAACTTATCAACTCTTAATGTAATTAGAGAATTTAACGTTAAGTAAATATATTAGTATTCTAATCCTTTATGTATGATGAGAATTACTGGTCAGGCTGTAGGTATGGATTTATTATCTTTTATCGTTAGTAATTTATGGATTATACTATTCCTATTCTTCTTCCTAACACCAGTAATTCAGAAGTATATTTTAAACTCTGCGAGGAGAAATGTTTTAATGAGGCTTTCAAGAAAGAGGAAAGCACAGGTTATAACACTAATACATAGACAGGAAACTATAGCCTTTCTAGGAATACCTATCTCTAGATATATTGATATTGAGGATAGTGAAGAGATTCTAAGAGCTATTAGAATGACTCCTCCAAATACGCCAATAGATCTTATAATTCATACTCCAGGTGGAATAGCTTTAGCAGCAGCTCAAATAGCAGCTGCACTTAAAGCACATTCAGGTAAGAAAACAGTTATAATACCACACTACGCTATGAGTGGGGGGACTCTAATAGCTTTAGCAGCAGATGAAATATTGATGGATCCGCATGCTGTTTTAGGACCTATTGATCCGCAAATCATTGATCAGAATAGATCATACTCAGCAGCATCAATACTTAAAGTATTGGAGAAGAAGGATATTAACAGTATTGATGATAGAACCCTAATACTAGCTGAGGAGGCACGTAAAGCAATAGATCAGATGAAAACATTTGTAGAGTGGCTTTTATCAGGTAAATGTGGGGAGGAAACAATTAGGAAAGTCATTGAGGAATTGGTAAGTGGGAAATATACACATGACAAGCCAATATTTCCGGAGGATATAAAAAAGCTTTTAGGAGAATGTGTTAAAACCGAAATACCTGAGGAAGTATATACGTTAATGAGATTATACAAGATGGAGATAAGACCTAGAAGACCAGGTGTTGAATTTACTCCAATAGTACCTACAAAACCACAAGCTCAACAGTAATAGATTTAACAAACATAATTAACACATTATATAGCTAGATACTAATAATGGAGTAGTTAAATTAGAAAGTCTGCTAAGGTTTTTTTCTTCTTAATTCTCGGAAATTTATCAGTAATATCGAAAACACCATCTGGATGATATGTTATAAGTTCAAGATCGAGAAGCTTCCTTATAAATCTCCTAGGATTCTGTATCCCCATCTTCTCAAGATCATTCATAATCTTTAAATCACCAACACTCCAATGTTCACTTAAATATTCAATAACTCTAAGCATTTCAGGATCTTTTAAAAGCTCATCAACATTAACCTTTCCAACTCCAGTATTTACTTTGACTTTAACAATATCCTCTCCAGGATGAGGTATGTTGATAGTAGGCTTTACCACACTAGGCTCTAAACCTTTAACTCTTATAGCTTTAGGAACTGATTTTTTAAATAGTGGAAAGGATAATTCTGGGGGAGTGAAGAATTCACCTTCAGGCTCAACAATTCCTCTAGATAGAAGCTCCTCTATAATTACTGATAATGTGATTGATGATATATTTTCAGTATTAGCCCATTTAACCATTTCATCATAGGTTACAATACTACGTTTCTCAATAAACTCCTTAGCCTTCATAACCAATCTATTAAACAAATCACTCGACAATTCAGCTCCAACATAATAACTATAAATACTAATACTTAAAAATAACTGTAAAACTAAATCATGAATATCACTCTACAATTTAGCTTTACGTCTTGATTACTTTTTACAAACACCTTATCCATATTCAGTATTCGAAATAGTAATTGGGATGAATTATATAGAGTATTGGAAGAGAGTTAAACTGCAAAGCCTAGTTTTAAAATTCATTAATATTAACACCATTAGATGAAATATTAAGCCATAAGCATCTAGCTTTAAATATCGAAGCATAACTGCAAATTAACTTCAACCACAACTATGAAGCTAGCATCAGGTAACGATAGATATACAATAATTCATCAATATCCATGGCTTCTACTCGAACCCATGAAGCCCTGAAGACAAGTTGGCATAGTACACGGCTCCAAACATGGGAATGTATAGCGTAAACTGGAAGCTAGCTAATTATGGATACATCACATAACGGTAAAACTTATAGCTTCTTAAACTAAGCAATTCTAATGAAGTATCTTAATAGATATGCCCGTAAACTTCTGAAAAACATGCTTAAACTAAATAGAAATAGCCATAATGGTAGAAGATGGAGGATAAATATTGATAGTAGTAAGGGTATTATAGAAGTATTTGATGAGAAAAGTAGAAGGAAAAACATTCTATTCATATAGAGCTTTAAATAATCAACTACGCTGAACATCATAATTCCTAATGAATTCAACTATAGCTATAGTCTTGAATGTAAGTCCACTAATAGAAAGATGTTTAATGCCAAGCCATCCTCTAATAGATAGAGGATAAATAATGACTGTAGCCTCAAGAGTTACAATACTTAAAAGTCTATTCAACTCAAATTCTGACTACTAAGTTGATTTATTATGAGTGGAGAAAATATAAGAAGCTACTGGATAATGCTATAGATGTATAGAAGCTATGATGGTTTAAAGTTTATAGTTTCAAGGGATGTTTATGAGCCGGCAGAGGATACATATCTACTCATATCAGCTATTATGGGGGAGGGGGGAAAGAAGGCTTTAGATCTTGGATGTGGATGTGGACTCATAGCTTTAATCCTTGCTAGAAAGTTTGATGAAGTTATTGCTGTAGATATAAATCCAAATGCAGTAAAACTTACAGCATGTAATGCTAAGCTTAACAATATAAGCAACATCTATACAGTTAGATGTAGCTCAGGATCATCATTAAGGGGTCACATATTCGACGTTGTAGCATGCAATCCACCATACATACCAGTTACTGAAGAAGGGGGCTGGATTCATAAAGCATGGAGTGGGGGGTTAACAGGTAGGGAAGTCACATATAAAATGGCTGAGGAGGCATGGAGACTTCTTAAGGAGAATGGGAGACTATATATTGTAGCCTCAAGCCTCTCAAAAATTAAACATATTAAGAATCATCTAGTAAAATTAGGATTTAAAAACATTAGGAGGATATTATCTAGAAAGTTCTTTTTTGAGGAATTAACAGTTATTAGGTGTGTAAGATGTTAAATAATGCTATCTCTCTCATACAGTCTAAAGAAGGCCAATATCGAATCCTATATGTAAATACGTAGAAACTCCAATAAATGAATTAAGAATTGCTGGAAGCATAAAGAATCAATTAGAATAATTTAAGATACCTCATAACATAGACATATCTATATAATACATTTTATCAAAATCCGGTAAACAACTAAACATTTTAGAATGTGGAGGAAAACTTAACACTCAACTCATATTAAGCTACATATGTGTTGAAGATATGAAGATAGATATAATCTGAAATATAGAAGTCATCTCCTATAAACTGAAACATTATTTCTTAATAATTTAAACAGCTCTCTACATACTAATATTTTACAGGCTTCCCACTGATATTTTAGATGGCTTCAGTAGTTCTCAGCCTACATTTAAAGTATTTTCCTTACTCATGAAGTACACAATACCGTCGTGAATGATGGTGATTAAGTATTTAAATATAGTATAGCATAGTTCTTATGTATACCTGTCTAAAAATCTCCGATAGGTTGAGGAATGCTTTAAGAAAGCCTTTAGGCTACTTCATAGCTGAACCCAATGCAGAGTTTAAAGCGAAGAAATACATTGAGGATATCAATCCAGTAAAGATAATTACTGTTGGTGATGTTGTTTCATCAACTCTATATGAAGCTAAACTCCATATAAATATGGTAGTAGTTGATGGAAAAACCTTAAGAAGTATAGGTAGATATTATGGTTTTAAATCAAACCGTATTTTTAGGGTTGAAAACTATCCAGGTACAATAAGTATTAATGCATGGAATATCTTAAAAGAGGCTTTAAAGATTAATGATGATGTTCTAGTATTAGTATATGGGGAGGAGGATCTGCTTGTAATACCAGCAGTTATTCTAGCACCTGAAAACTCAGTGGTTGCTTATGGTCAGCCTCCACTATGGGGTGAGGGGGGAATTGTTATTGTAAAGGTAGATATGGAGAAGAAAAAAGAGTTTATTAATTATTTAAGGGAAATGGAGGTTGAAGAGGAAGGTAAGGAGGAGGTTCTTAGTAGGATGCTAGATGAATATATGAATTATACTTAGGGTTGAAAGCCATACTATCAATACAGTAGCTGAAACACCTATACTTATTGCTACTATTGATCTACCATATTTTAAACCTAATATGTAGGCTAATGCAGACCCAGTCCATGCACCGGATCCAGGTATAGGTACCGCAACAAATATTGTTAATCCTAGTAAGCCATATTTATCAATGTATTTACGTCCTCTACTCCTAATATTATCTAGCATGTTTAGATATAGAGCTATTAGACACTTAACTCTACCATTTAATCTAGATCTTCTTAAAACCCTCTCTATAAGGTTAAGTACTGGAATTAGTATTGGAGCTATAGCTAGATTTCCAGTAAGTGAGATAGCTAATACTTGAAGAGGATTTAACCCAACAGCTATGCCGTAAACTATACTTCCACGAGCCTCAATTATAGGCATCATAGATAGAAACAATACTGTCAAAATCTTAAAATCATACAATTAAATCACCAGGTTTAGGTAGAATCATTAAGACCTCTCTAGGATCCCCTATTTCTAAAGCCTTACCCTCAAGGTAAAGCCTACCAGTAACCGCACATGTAATGGCGTCAAGCTCATGAGCTGAAAGCTTTAAATCAATACTTCCATAAAGACTAAATCTATTCTTTAACATTAACCTTAACCTTTCAGGATCAGATTTACTTCTAGGTAGCTTAAGTATATCTTGAGCCCCTCCAGGATATGTTTCAACAACTCTTAATCCTCTAGACTCAAGTATAATTCTAAGTCTTATACCCCTCTCAGTAAGCTTTCGCATACCTGCAAAATTTATTGGGAAAAACCTTATACCCATACGTCGAAGCTCACGGTCACAATTTCTTATACATTCCTTAGAGTCTAATGTTTTACCTAAAGGCAATGCTAGTGGAGCATCTATAGCTACAATCTGAGGATTAAAGGATACTGTGGTTAATATTATTTCATCATCATGGCGTACAATTAAGGTTTCAACATGACTACCTCTAAGCAAACATATTCCAGTATCTCTACTCTCAACCCCAGCTAGATCAATACCTACAACTCTCACTAAGCCTCAACTCACCAGTTATCTCAAGAAGTAATTTTCTTGTAGCTGAAGCTATGAATGGGGTTGTTGATGGGGGGTAGATGGGTATTTCAAGATCATTACCTTTAACATCAACCACTACACCTCCAGCCTTCCTAACTATGAATACAGCAGCTGTTAAATCTGTACTTCTAAGAAAACCTCTTAAATCAATAAAGGCATCAGCAGCGCCTGAAGCTACAAGACAAATTTCAAGAGCATCTGTACCTAAAAACCTTACATGTGCGGCCTTTTCAAGTATTGATGAAATCCTAGCAATATAGCCTGGAATCCTACCCTTAACATTTAGATCAGCAGATATTAATGCCTCCCTAATACTTTCAATACTTGAAACCCTAATAGACTTACCGTTTAAATATGCTCCATAATCTCTTTCAGCATAGTATACATCTCCATTAACAATGTTTACTACACCACCAGCAATAACACTACTTAACATAACTCCCTCAGCAATAGCTATTGAAGTACTAAAGCATGGATAACCACGTACAGCATTAACACTACCATCTATTGGATCAACAATAATGTATGGAGAACCACCACACCCAATAATAATTTCTCCACTCTCCTCACTTACAATAGTAGCATTATTAAAATACCTCCTCAACGACTCAATAATAGACTCCTCAGCAACAAGATCTATAAGCTTCATTTCATCACCGAAGACGTTACGTTGAATAGGCTGTTTATAGCTTGAATACTTCATACAGTCTAAAACCCTACTCCTACATTGAAGTAGAGTCTGCACTACAATATTAAAATATTTCATAAATGCTCAACTATAAAACAATATTTAAACTTTAATAACTATAAATTTAAATACTGTATGCAGATACCATTGGAGATTATAAATAAGCTTGAGGATTGGTATGGTAGAAACTGGTGGAGTAAAGAGGAGGAGTTTGATGGGATACTCTATAATCCATTTAAGAACTTAATTTTCACAATTCTCTCACAGAGTACCTCAAGTATAAATGCTTATAGGGCATATAGGGGTTTAAGCTTAAAGTTTTCAATAAATCCTAAAACCCTAGCAAATACTAATGAGGAGGAGATAGCTGAAGCTATTAGGACTAGTGGACTATATAGAGTTAAAGCTAAGAGAATTAGGGAGGCATCAAAATACATAATCGAGGAACTGAATAGTAGACTAGATGAAGTGTTAAAGCTACCAAGAGAGAAAGCACGGGGAAATACTTAAGCAGATTCCAGGTGTAGGTGATAAACAACTGATGCAGTTTTATCATGTATATATAGTCCATGTGAGGTAATAGTTATTGATACTCATATGGATAGACTGGCTAAACATTTAGGTATAGCTAGTGGGGGTATGAAGTATAGTGGAGCACAGAATGCCTTAATAAACTTTATACTTGGAGTAGAATTCTAAGTTGGAAGTAGAGTAGAGTTTAGGATTACTATGGCTTCTTGCAAAACATACATGTAAAACTAGAAATCCTAGATGTAGTGAGTGTGTTTTAAACATTGTATGTTCCAAGATAATATAAGTATTTATTTGGAATTTTAATACTACTATACTTAGTATTATTTTGAGTTAAACTTGATAAGCTATATATTCTCTATTGGGTATGTTGATAGAGAGATTATGTCGGAGAAATTTAGTAAGAAATGGAGTAGAAATGAAAACTCTATTCTCAGCCGAGTAAAGAGGTTATTCCACTCAAAACAGTCACTTAGCGAGAAGATATTAATGGTAACATTTAGAATTAATAGTTTAAAAACGAGACTTGAACAGGAATCCTATAAGCTTCTACAGCGTGATAGAGATTTATTTGAGAAATGCATCCAGGCATTAACATCTAGGGATGAGCTTAGAGCTAAAATATATGCAAATGAGGTTGTAGAGCTTAGAAAGATTACGGGATTAGTTCTGAAGAGTAAGCTTGCCTTAGAGCAGGTTTCGCTAAGACTTGAAACCATACGTGACTTCGGAAACCTAGTAGCAGTAGTAGCTCCAGTATCGAGGGTTGTAGGAGACTTAAGAAGTCAGCTCTCAGGATTTATGCCTCAAATAGGTAGTGAACTTGGAGAAATTAGTGAAAGCCTACAGACAATGATTAATGAGGCTGGAATTAATGTTCAGACAGGATTTGAAATTGAGGCATCAAATGAAGCGCAGAAAATACTTAGTGAAGCAACAGTAGTTGCTGAACAGAAAATGAAGGAGAAACTACCGGAAATACCAATACATCTACCAATAGCATTAAGGGAGAAGATATAGTTAAAATAGCAGTCTCACCAGCTATTTAAGTAGTTTAATCTATAAATATTATGGATAGTTTAGCTTTAGGAATTGATATTGGAGCAACTCATATTAGAGCTGCTATTGGAAATTCAAGTAGAATTCTATTTAAAACATTTGAGGAAACAGTTAATCAAGGAGATGAATATGCAATTGCAAATCAAATAATTAAACTAGCTAGAAAAATCCCGGAGAAACTCATTAGTAAAATAGTTGGAGTAGGTATTGGATCAATAGGTCCAGTCAATATTAGGAGGGGAGTAATAGTTAAACCTTCAAACCTACCATTTAGAAAAATTGTTATTACAGAGCCTTTAATAGATAAGTTTAAAACTCCAATATATCTAGTTAATGACTGTGTTGCTGCTGTTATTGGTGAAAGATTTTTTGGAGCTGGTAGAAATATAGATAATCTAGTATATGTTACCATTAGTACAGGTATTGGATGTGGAGCATATGTTAATGGCGGCTTACTCCTAGGTAAGGATGGAAATGCTCATGAGGTTGGGCATATGGTAATAGATTTTAATGGAAGACTTAAATGTGGATGTGGGGGAAGAGGACATTGGGAAGCATACTGTTCAGGCAAAAACATACCGAAATATGCAAGATTAATATTGAAAAAAGCAGATAAAGTAAAAGCTGAGAAAAGCCCTCTATACAGGCAGCTTGAAAACCTAACATCTGAAACCATATTTCTAAATGCTAGAATAGGTGATTACCTAGCTTTAAGAATAGTTGAAGAAGTCGGTAGATTAAACGCTGTAGGATTCGCTAACATTATAAACATGTATGATCCAGCATTAATAACTGTAGGTGGAGCTGTAATCCTTAGAAATATTGATATTACAATACCAATAATAAGGAGAAACATAAACAAATACGCTATAAATAGAATACCTAAAATAACTCCTACACCACTAGGTGAAGATATAGTATTGTATGGAGCAATAGCTACAGCGCTTAACCCACCAATACAGCTACAAGATATGGTTAAGACTTCTTTATAAGTCTAGCTATGAAGTATCCAGATGTATCGTGAGCATCAGGATAAAACCTCTGTAGTAAATCATAATTCTCAACAATATTTAAGCCTCTTGAAGCAATATAGATAGGCTGCTCATCAACTTTTAAGTTAAGACTTCTAACAGCATAATCAACTATGAGCTCATTCTCCTCAGGTGTTATTGTACATGTAGAGTATACAATTACACCTCCATCTTTAACTATCTTAGCAGCTACCTTAATAAATTGTTTCTGATAGTCTGCAAGAGCCTTAACAATTCTATACGTCTTAACATCTTGAAGCTTAGGTCTTACACCAATAGTTGAGCATGGAGGATCTATAAGAATCCTATCAGCCTTAATCCATGGATAGTAAACATCTAGATAACGTGAATCAGCCTTAAAAACACGAATACAGTTAGCACCAACCCTACAAACCTCCCTCCTCAACCTATTAATTCTACGATTAGAATTATCGAAAGCTAAAACTAAGGCATTATCACCTGTAAGCTGAGCTATATGTGTTGTCTTACCACCAGGAGCAGCACACATATCAACAATAACCTCACCAGGCTTAGGATCTAGAACAATACTTGTAATTATTGCTGGTAGACTCTGATCAAATATGAGGCCGCTCCTATACTCCTTAAGATTCTGAATCTTCGGAGTCTCATAAACAGATCTTAATACACGAACTGCAAGCCCATAATTGCACTTAACCATTTCACAACCATCAATCTCAGCAATACCCCAACCAACAGGCTCACCATGGGGTGTAGTGATGAGAACCTCATTACCTTTAAAAACACCATCAGCTCTTACAACACCAGGAGCATAGAGATCAGCACCCTGATAAACACTTTCAGAAGCATACTTATCAGCAACAACAACCTTACAAGCTACTGGAAGCCTATTAGGACCTTTAACTCTAAAATAGAGAGCATCCCTAACCAAACAATCCTTGTAAACCTCAAAGCCTCTAGATAATAAACTCTCATAAACATCGTTAATAGATGCCTTTAAAGTATTAACCCTAACATAGTATCTACCTGGAGGCTTCCTTAAAGCCTCAATAATACTTTTCAATCTATCCCCAAATACACTACTAAGATTCTCTATAAGCCTCTCATCTAGAAGTATAGCTTTCGAATACTCAATAAGACCTACCATAGCTTACAGTAAAGAGTCTGGAAGTTTATATAGATAGATTTTATGGATATGAATGCCATGAGTATCAATATATTCAACTCTTAAAGGCTTTAATACTGGAACCTCATAGTCATGAGATACTATACGTGAACCATTCTTCATCTCCTCAACTATACGTTTACTAAGAACCCCTAATGCTTTAGGTGTTAAGTACAGGGTAAGAATATCTACATCACTAATATCAGCCTTAAAAAGGTCCCTCCTAAATATCTTAACATTCCTAATACCCCTACTTCTAATCTCCCTAACTGCTTCACAAATAAGATTATTATCAATCTCATATCCTATACATCTACATCCATACAGCTCAGAAGCAAGAATAAGTATTCTACCATCACCACATCCAAGATCAACCAGCAACTCACCTCTTAAAGGCTTAGTAAGCTCAAGCATTCTTAAAGCAACTTCAATAGGTGTCGGTAAATAAGGAATTTCCAACCTATATAATCGATACATAATAATACTTAATACAAATTATTTTAAAAGCTTATCCCATACTACGCCGCCATAGACTCCCAGCCACAATTAAGTAAAGATATACATTAACAGTTTACCCCCACCCAAATCCTAATTTTACACAGTACACCATAGCCACTTCACTTACTAACTGTCTTCATATATTCCAGTTTTCTATGCTGTGCTTCTTTAAAACATATTTTCAAGACTCTTACATATTAAGCCACATTTATATTATACCTACTAAACATTAATTCTGATTTACATCATTAATAGATTACATCAGGAGAGTAATGTCCATAATAGCATATTGTAGCTATGAGACTACATATCGGTAAGCAGTAGACAACATGTAGGGGAATAAATAGCATAACATATACAATTACATGATTAGAAGAATCTAGCTTATATTTGATAGTAGGAATCCTATAAGTGCTACTAGCATTATGTATATCATTACGTTTTTTACAGTTTGAGCTTTTTCTGGATTTAGAATTACCTTCAAAATGAGTAGGATATAAAGAACCCCACATACTCCTAGAATTACTGTATATACTAACCCTGCTAGTTTTGTTAAACCTATTACTATAGCTACTATAACTCCTACTAATGATAGTAGGAATGCTACCTTAGCTGAATTTTCAATACCATATACTGTTACTACTGTTTTGTAGTTGTATTTTAAATCCCCGCTCATATCCGCTATACTCTTAATGAATTCTCTAGAAGTATTTACCAGGAAAACAACTATTGAGAATAAAATTATAAATACCGTTTTCTCGGTTTTAGCTAGTGTTAAGCCGTATATGAATGGACCTGTTACAGCTAAGCTAACTAGAAACTGGCTATATAAATTCCTCCTTAGGAAGCTATAAATATAGGCTATTATGGAGTATATGAGGGATGTTATGAGGGATGTGAGCGAGGTAAAAACATTTATTACCACTCCTGTTATTAAGAATGCTAGGCTAATATTCATTATAGATTTAGGTTTAAATATGCCTCTCGGTAATGGCTTCCAAGGCTTATTAATCTTATCCACCTCTAAATCAACAACATCATTAATAAGCATTGCGGCTGATGAAGCTAGAAACCCTGTAAGAAAGCCTATAATAATATTAATGTAGTTACCAGTTGTATAGTTTTCAGCTACAAAAATAGTGGAGATAACAGCCAATCCAGCCATACTGCAGTTCACACATCTAATCATCCTAGTAAACTCAATAATCCTACTCATCCTATCAACATTTCAACAAGCAATATAAACCTATCTCTAATACTCTATAAATCTACTCATTTAGAAATATATAGATACCAATTCAGTACATGGGAAGCTGATGTCTTTCAAAATTTTAAAACAACATTGGGAAGCAATTTAACTCTATCTACTATAAATTTAAGCTATCAATTCATTTAAGTTTACATATTCCATTTCCAACTCTACCTACTCTCTTTACGAATTTACTACTTAAGAATATAAGCTATATAACTGCATAGCTTTAGGCTTACAATCATAACTATTAAAATCTAAGAAGTTTACTACATCTAATAAGTTCATAATCAATACTTCCCTAAATCATAAATTAAAGTTAAAAGTTAATATGCAAGCTATAGTTTAAGGGTTGAGGTAATAAATATGTTTACTGAAGGTAAAATTTCAAGAGCAACTAGCTATCTTAAATGATTTAGTAGGTTCACTGAATATTTATATTTATGTATAAAATTAGTAATCTATGTCTCAAACTAGGTTAAAGGAGAAACTTCTAAAATTACTTAGTGAAGATGTAGAGTTTAGATATGCTGTACTTGGCTTACTAGGTATTCAGGAAGTATTAAGTGCAATCAAATCACTCCAAGAACAAGTAGCTAACAATACAAGTGCAATCAAATCACTCCAAGAACAAGTAGCTATGCATACTGAGATACTTGAAGTTCATGCTAGAAGTGTTGAGAAAATATCTTCTAAGATAGATGCTCTCGGAGTTAGGTGGGGGATCATTACTGAGGAGACATTTAGAGAATCAATAAAGTACCTAGTTGAAGATTTACTAAAGATATATAAGACTGATAAATGGATTCATTATGATAGGGACGGATTTGTATATGGTTATCCTAGTACAGTAGAGGCAGATCTCCTAATTAAGAATAAGGAGCACATAATCGTAGAGTTTAAATCTCATGCTGACAGATCAGATATTAGCGAACTATTTAAAATAGGACAGCTATATGGAAAAATAACTGGAGTAAAACCAAAAATGCTTATGATAGCCTCAGCAATTAGGAGAAAAGCAAAGGAATTAGCAGATAAGATAGAAATAGAATGTAGGGGAACAGTACTAGAATACTAGTTATCACTCTTATAAAGTCCTCATAACCATTAGATATTAGTATCTAAACTTGTATTAGATAGTATATAAGCCTTTTCTATACGGCTTTCCATATGACTTATATGTAGATGTAGAAATGTTAAGGGATCCCGGGAAGTTGTGGGTTTAAGATAAATACTTAGCTTTCTATTATCTAAGAGTATGAATAAGGCAGCTGTAGATAGATAACTCTAGAGGCTAGGGGAAATGATAAGTTATGATGATTCAAATAGGGAGGTAAAAATTTATGCAATAGATATTTAAGAATTGCTATTTATCAAAAGGATACTGTCAAGTTAGTACATGTAAGCATGTACGGTTAATGGCTTAACTTGACAATATCTACTAAAAGTGAGGAGTATCCTAACTCTAATAAGATTGCTTGGTCTTCATGGCTTCATTAATCATTCTAATTTCAGCCTTTACAACTTCATCCCATGATCCATAAGTTTCTAAGAGCTTGAGAGTTAACATATCTTCGTGCAGCTCAGCTAATCTATCTAAATCCATTTTTAAGGATATTAATAATTTTATAAGCCATAGCATTAATATCATACTCCGAAACGGTTAGAACAGCTTTAATACCACTATAAGTAGACTTTATTGCTGGAATATCATATGCAACTACAGTTGTTCCAAGAGCTAAACTTTCCAAAACAATTAGAGGAAAAGCATCTTTATGTGATGGATAAATAAGAGTTCTTGCCTTAGATATGATTTTAATATGATTATTTCTATCTACATATCCTAAATACTCCACATTTTTACTAAGATTAAACCTTCTCAGCAATCTTTCAAACTCCCCCCTTACCCTTTGCTTAGTGAAAGCGCCAGTTATAATTAGCTTTGCATCTGGAAGCTTTGATATTACTTTACGCCAAATATAGGGTATTTCTAAAACTCCTTTTTCACATGTAAGCCTAGCTGAAAATACAGCATAGTTGTCTTTAGTATAACTCCTATACTTAATTAATTCATTATCGTAAGCATTAGATGGATGTAAAAACCCTACTACACTTACAATATTTCCTTAGCCCTGAAACTATAAATGGAGCTTCGGAAACTGAAGCTATGAACCCCAATCTAGGGCTTCTAATAATATCATTATATACTTTCTTTATGTACATATTAGTATATGAGGCTAAGAGATGCTTTATGCTTAATCTAAGTATATTCCACTTCTCCATGGAAAGAAAGTGAAACATAACCTTTAAATTTTCATAGTAAGGTTCAAGCTGAAGCAAAATACCAAAGGGTTTTTTGGAGCTTGTTAGCAATATAGCTTGCCATAATTACAGCATCCATAGCTTCATGGAGGGAGTATATGAAGTCCACCTTAAATGTTTTTATATCCTCCAGGTACTTGTTTGAGGTTTCATACTCAATCTTCCTAATCCTTAATAGTTTATGAGCTGTCACTCTCCTTTTAAGATCAATCTCTACCTCATCTAATACTTCTTCCAATATATTCCATACATTACTAGGAATAATAACTCCCTTTATGGATAGGTAGTTAAATATCTTGTTGAATTCATTTAGAATGTCTTCCCTATTAGCTAAGCCAATACGTATTTTAGCTAGTACATCACTATATAATTCATTATATGGTATAAATAGTACTGGCTCAACATTATAATTAATGTAACGTGTAATAACATTAAAAGCTCTTCTTGCACCGCCGCCAAGCTCTAAGAAGGGGTTTGCAACTACTATAAGCCTCATTAAACTAAAATGGTTTTCAAGGAATTTAAATATTTTTCGATAATGTTAGAGATACTGATAAGATAAGCTCACCATCCTAAAGGTGGAGTCTGAGGCTTTGATGGATTCTTAAGTAGTTATACTCATATGTTAGGATTTGATCTGTGGCTTCAAAATCTACAATTCCTCTTGATGTGGCATTTAAATTGTTATGGAGGCTTTTAGATGCTCTTCACTGCTCTGAAGTAGTGCTTTATAGTATTTAAGCTAGGCGATTTCAAAGCTCATGGATACATGAACCACCTCCACAGAATCCAGGCTTATTCCCTACATGCCCTCAGGACCATCTTATGAACTTATAGGTGTAAAGGCTAGACTGATACTTGGGCATAAATGGCTATTATTTCCCGATTCTACATCAATCACCCCCAAGATAGAGCCATCTACCCCCTGAAGCTTTGCCTCCACCCTATCAATTACTACATGACCCCCTGTTTGGAGGCCATGATGAGCTAGAGATTCAAACCTATGAATCATAGCCCTACAGCCCCCGCTTACCCTAACAAGCCAACAATGCCCAGCCATCCCCATGCCTAAACAGCTAAATAAGGATTACCCCAGCCTCAATAAAACATCACTACGTATGAAGAGCCATTTATCCTTACAGCCTCCAAAGCTTAAGGCATCCATAAATACTAACCCAAAGAAAGCCTGAAGGAGTTTCTAAAAACCTTATCTTGTCAGTATCATATTAGAAGCTATGTGAACTTTAGATGTGAAAGTATATTAGTTAATGGTTTAAGTTAACAAACTAGCATTAAATGGGTTTGCTGAAAACTTCAATAATTAAGTTAGGTCTGCGTGTGATTCTTCTAATTTTCTTTTACTTATATTGTTTATGAGTCTAGAACTCTTTATTTGTCTGATGGGAAGATGCCTTCTTTACATGTCTTCATGAGGGGGATAAAGGGTATAAAAGGGATAAGCAATAATTATGAGGTTTGAGAATTTATAATCTAGATATAGCTTAAGCAGGTTGTTATGGAAGTTGTTAAGTAAATAATAGGTATAAGATACTGAGCTTGATAGATTAAGGGTAAGCTTAGGCTTGATGAGGAGTCTAGACTTAGTAGTAAAGATGAAAGATTGCAGCTTCATAAGAAGTACCAATGTGTAGATTTCTATTATTTCGTCCTTAATATCTAGTGTATAAATACTTTGTGGGGCATAAGTACCCCTGAAGTTTACCAGCCTCAGTAACCATTACGTAAGGAATTATTAATGGATTACCTCTACTTATAGATGCAATAATTGATTTCAATATGTTTTTAATTATTAATTTATAAATTGATTTGCTATTAATGAATTCCATCATTTTAATACCAGCTGAATTCCATCTAGATTTCTTAAATGCTTCCTACATAGATGTAGGAGTATAATGCTTTGCAGTATAGTCTAATAGTATCCTCCACTTGTATCCTTGAGTAACTACGTGTCTAAGTAAATGATAATCTTCATATGCTGCAAGCCATGCTGGTGGGTTCCAGCTTGCAACTATATCAGTTATTAGATATTGTATTTGTAGTATAACCTCTAAAAGCATAGGGATTTATAGATGTTACATCAATAATTCTACTTGGATATATTTTATATAACCTTTTTAAATTCCAGAGAGAATATTCAGTAGCGTACGTTAAGTTTATATTTATATGTAATCCATGAACTGCACCTACACCACCATCTAGTATGCTTGTAAGTTTAGTAAACCATCCACTAGTTAACTCAATATCGTCGTCGATAAATACAAAGGAGTCCGTATCAACATACTTAACTCCGAGTCTTCTTGCATATGCAAGCTTAGCTCTAGTCTTCACTATAATAGCATCTGGAAAAATTGATTTAATAGTATGAACTGTATCATCATATGAATAATTATCAACAACTACCAAATGACAAATAGGTACTTCACGTTTAATTGATGATAGACATCGTTTAAACCATGGTTTACAACTATTATACGTACACATCACAGCATCCAGTACCATACATACTAAATTTACTAAAGAAACTTATAAACTGTAAACTTAGTTGCAGTTAAGGTTTATGGAGCATATTGGATAGACTAACTTAAACAATGCCTTGCCACATGATTTCGCTTTTTATACTTCTTTACTGGTCCTAGTCTAAGTTACAAATGCTTTTCGAATTGCGAATCAAGGTAAAACAGTGGAGGTCATTCCTTCGCTATAAGAAAGCTTAATTACGCAACAAAACAACATTAAGCTTCCTAACATAAGGTTAAGAGATATATTGATAGGATAGAATATATGTTTTAGATGATGATGTTAAGATAAGGCTTTGGGTTCAAGGAATGTTTTCTTTGGAGAGTTTGTTTAGATGTTTAAGTGGTTTCTCGAAGCTGTTAGAAAGCTAAGATATTTAAGCATAATGAGGATTCGCTTACTCATAAGGTTAGCTGTATTAATGGCTGTTTAAGTTACGGGTTATGACCATTATGTTGGCTCAGATCCTTAGGTCAAGGCTCTGCTATTATTGGTTCAAAGTTAGGAAGCTCCAGTCTATGTAAGCTAGGTAAGAGGGATATTGCAGTTAATGAAGCAAACTGAGGGTGGAAAGCTGTGACTATTTGTTGCTACAGTGTGAATTCCAAAGAATAGCCGTACATGCTAACTAATAGTGTTCAGCAATGAATACTGTATATGTTCTTAAAGAGGATTAGGCTCTACCTTATAAGTCATTAATTCTAGTTGATAAGGCTCATGGTATTTGAATGTTCCTTAAGAGCTTTAGGATCAAATAGACACATATTACTGCGGATTAAGAAACGGGATTGAAAAGCTATTCAGAGCTCTGAAGGATAGGATGAAGGTTTCACAATAACTTTCCATCTAAGAGGGAGAAGGAAAGATTAGGAAAATTTTGATGACTGATGTTTGCTATTTCCTCAAAAGCTAAGGATTTACCTTTAGTACTATTGGAGGCTATGGCTTTAGATAAGGCGATCATTGCATTTAAAGCCGGCAGTGTATCTGAGGTTATTAGGATAAATATAATAATAGTATTCTTACAGAAACTGAATATAGTTTAATTAAAAATTCAATAAAAAATTAATTTGCAATGAAGAATTACATAGAAAATTAGAGGCTATACTCACATACAGCTTGTAAGTTTCCTACATACGAAAATTTTATTAAAACTATAAAAACACTTAAGACAGTAAAAATATAAATTTTAAAGTTTCACTTCTACTATGACCCATATAGTTTATATAGTTGATTCACTATCTTCATTTAGACTACGTGACTATAAGATACTTAAGGAGATGGGATTTAAAATAGAGGTTGTAGAGGCACAATCAATTATTAGATTAGCGAGTAAAAGCTTTATTAAAGGTTTTAAGGGGGATGTTTTTTATGCATGGTATGCTACCTCACCCGGTCTTACAGCAGTAATTTTAGGTAAATTTTACCGAAAGCCAAGCATCGTAAATGTTGCTGGATTTGAAGTCTGTAAGCAAGAAGATATTGGATACGGTTTAAGAATAACCAACCCTGAAAAAGTTAAATATGTAAAGTATACTTTACGAAATGCTACAAGAATTATTGCTGCTTCTCAATATTTAGCTGATGTGATTAATGAAGTTGAACCTCAATCTAATACTGAAGTTATATACAATAGTGTTGATACTTCTAAGTTTTCCCCCTCACAAGCCTTAACCAAGAAAAGATTACTTGTAAGTATTGGAATTTTATCCAAGGAAAATATTGTTAAAAAGGGCTTCCATACTTTACTTAATGCTATGCCGATTATTCTGAAGCATGATAAAAATATTAGGTTAATACTTATTGGAGAGAAGAGAGATGGCTACCCAATACTACTTAGAATGGTGAAAAAACTAAAAATTGAGAATAACGTTACTTTCACAGGGTTCATTGATGAAGATATGCTGATATCTATTCTAAGAAAAGCAATGGTATATGTGCATCCAGCTGGTCATGAAAGCTTTGGTATCTCTATAGCTGAGGCTATGAGCTGCAGCTTACCAGTTATAACAACTAGAAGAGGAGCTATACCAGAGGTTGTTGGTGATGCTGGATTATATGTTCCATTTAATGATGAATACTCACTAGCTGAAAACATTCTAACACTACTAAGCAATGAAGAACTTAGAAGAGAACTCTCTGTAAAGGCTAGGGAGAGAGTTGTTAAAATGTTTGATGTAAGGATTAGAGCTAAAAGATTAAAGGAGTTAATTAGCAGAGTTACAGCTTAAAGATTTCCTTAACTATATTAACCATTCTTCATAAATCCCTCCATTATTAAATGATGGAGAGAATGAAGGTTTACTAATTCATTGAATACCTTTCTCATCTCTACCAATATGGATTTGTTTATACTACCTTGACAAATCAGTCTTTACCGTTTTAGGTCTCTCAATAGATGCTTTTTATATATTACCAACACCTAAATAAACGAATCCTAACTTCGAAACCTCCTTACTCAAAACATTCCTTCCATCTATGATTACCCTGCACCTCATTTCTCTTGCCATCTTTTCTAAATTAAGGCTCTTAAATTCCTCATGATCAGTTGCGATTATTACAGCATCAATGCCTTTAAAATCCTCTTTCCATTTAGCTCCGAATTTTTCTGCGTCTCCTCTACTGCAGAGAGGATCGTAGGCGTAAACCTCAACATTCCGTTTCTTTAGTTCTCTTATTATTTCTAAAGCTGGACTATTTATGAATTCCTTAACGCCACCCCTAAAACTTAATCCTAAAACCAAAATTCTGCTACCATTTAAAAGCTTCTCAACTTCGTTAAGTCCCTTTATTGCCAGCTCAACTATATGCTTCGGCATTGCATCGTTTATCTCTCTTGCAGTTCTTATAAGTCTTGGATTTGTCTTTTTAGCTAAGTTTATTACAAACCAAGGATAGACTGGAATACAGTGTCCGCCAACACCGGCTCCAGGCATGTGGAGATGACAGTAGGGCTGGGTGTTTGCAGCTTTAAAGATCTCTAAAGCATTTAACCCATGCTCTTCACACCATAAGGCCAACTCATTTGCTAGGGCAATATTAACGTCTCTGTATATCCCCTCAAAAACCTTGACAGCCTCGGCGGTTTTTATTGAGCTAACTGGGATAACCCCCTTCTTGTTTATTGCCTCATAGATTCCAATAACAGCTTCAAGGGTTTCCTTATCACTTGCACCAACTATCTTTGGATATTTTTCAGTTATATCTCTTATTGCGGTCCCGCTCATTACCCTTTCAGGAGCGTGGGCTAAACCAAATTCTCCAAGCTTTAATCCACTTTTCTCTAGAATTGGAATTAAGCTTTCAGTAGTGCCTGGGGGCATTGTAGCCTCGGTTATAACTATATCTCCCTTCTTCAAACCTTGAGAAATTTTATAGGTAACATCATAAACAGGCTCAAGCTTAATTTCCCTGTCATTAGCTAAGGTTGGAACCAGAATTACCATAACATCTGCCTTTTTTGCTGCTTCAACACCATCATTTGTGGCTTCTAGCCTACCCTCCTCAACGTTTCTTCTTACGAGTTCATCTAATTCAGGCTCTTCTTTAATGTGATTTTCTCCCTTATTTACCATCTTAACAATTTTTTCGTTAACATCAACACCTACTACCTTAGTGTGTTCTGCAAATATAGCGGCTAAGGGCAATCCAATCCTACCAAGACCATAAACAGCTATAGAAACCTTTCCTTCTTTAAGGACCCTCTTAACCTCCTCCCTATTCAGACCAATCAGCTTCACCTCAATCACCTAGTCTAACAGCTTTGCTCCCCTTGGTATTTTCTAAGGTCTTTATAGCAATTTTTAAGGCATGCAATTTATCTTTTTCAGACACAATCAACCCTCCCATTTACAATACATTCAATGAAATACTTAAACTCTACTTTTAAAGGCTCCATTTTCTGACTCTTTACTTCTCTCATCCATTTCTCATCACATATTCCACGTAATCTTTAAAAGTCTTCGTTTCAAACTGGAGGCAACTTCTTTAGTTCTCTTGAAGTTTGTATCTGTCACTTCAATTAGTTTAATTTCCCCCTCTAGCTAATTCTGAATAGATTCTGGCATGATGAAAACCTATATTTTCGACGTCAACAACTCCGACTTTTATCATGATAACACTATTTGAAATCTAATAAAACTTCGCTCATAAATAAGACTTTGGGTACTATGTAATTATAGGTTGCTCTCTCTGTTATGCTTATCTTAGTGAATGACTTGTTATGGATATAAGTGTTTCAAATTAATTATGAAGTGGTTGTTAGTGTACCTTATGAGGACTATGACAAGTATGTTTCTAAGCTCTTCTGTTGAGACTAGTGTATCAATTTATGTTTGTATATTTGAAACTCCATCAGTCTCTCTATTTGGTTTGTAATGTAGGTATTTCTACATCTTCTATTACTAGCTTGTAAAGAGAATCATGAAGCCTATGTTTCTAACTGTAAATGATGATTATTTAGTAGCCTTCTTCCTCAAGGTCATCAGCTATCTTGCAGAGCCTCTAAGTATCTTTCAATTCTAGCTTTCAGCCATTTCATCTCTTCTTTACCAAGTTTACCAGCATGAGGAATACTTATTGACTGCTTCTCGACATCTGTCTTCTTTGAGTTATTCTAGAGGTTGGTGTAGATGTTTCAGGTATGTAGTATGCTCAGCCACCCTTTTAGCCTTAACAACATTTATTAATTCCCATCATCTAATATAAGGATCTTAGCCTTTAATGTGGCTATTTACCGCTAATCCAGATGTAAAGCCTTCAAATAGGAGTACATGAACATTACTCATTCCCACTCTAACACTCTTACTTCTGCGGAGCAGCATCACCATTCCAGACTTACCATTCATCCTTGCCATGGAAGCTTGGAAGTCATCTCCTCTAAGAAGCTATGGCAGTCCCTTTGAGAAGTTTAATAGTAGTATTGATTCCCTGAAGGCAGCCTTATAACTCACTGAAACGAACTCTAGGAGCTTCATTCAGACATCGTAGAGTACCTATTATGTCTACATCTAAGAGCTCAAGAGTTAAGAGTCTGCCTTCTCTGTGATTTCCTCACCTTGAACCATCTTTCCTGCATCTGTGATTAGGATTTTTCAGTATAAGCTATACCTTCCGTAGAGATAATTATGGGAATCTTTTTACCTGCAAGCTGATTGATAAGCTGCTTCTCCTCAACTTAATCAGCTGGGTGAGGTTTCTCTAAACATAAATAACCATTAGAATGCTCAATGAGATATAAAAAGATCCATAGTAGTGAAGTGATATACTCTTTCAGGCTTATTTTTATCTTCGTATTATATGCATAATATAGAGAAAATGAAAGGTAGGCCTAAAAGCTAACTTACAACTGCACACCATGAATTTTTCTGAAAAGTAGCTTAAGTTTTATAGGCTGAGGACAAAATTTCTTAGGAGGCCGCAGAAGATAAATCTCAAAGAGGAGGTATGAGGTGATAGTTTTAATATCAATAAAATTCTACTCTATATAATGTATTCAAAAATTTGACCTGAACTATTACTTCATGGAGGTTTTCAAGGGAATAAATTCATTTCCTTCAGTCCCGGAGGACACATAACCTAACTATGTAAGCTGGCAGATTTTTGGGATATCTTTTTATATTAAAGTTTTTATACTGAATGGCCTGTTTAAAAAGGGTAGTGAATAAGGGAATAGTAAAACTGGTAGGAAGAGGAGTAGTAAGGACATGAAAATGGAGGTGAATAAAAATGAAAATAGCATCTATTATTGGAGCAAGACCAAACTTCATTAAGCTTGCACCTGTTTCAAGGGAGATAAGGGGAAAGTTTAATGAAATCATTATCCACACAGGGCAGCACTATGATTATGAGATGGATAAAGTTTTTTTCGATGAGCTTGGGATTCCTGAACCTGATTACCATTTAGATGTTGGCTCCGGATCCCATGGAGAGCAAACTGGGGAAATGTTAAAGAGGGTGGAAAAGGTACTAATTAGGGAGGAACCGGATTTAATCTTGGTTTACGGTGATACAAATACTACTTTAGCAGGAGCTTTAGCAGCTTCAAAGCTACACATTAAAGTCGGCCATATTGAAGCTGGATTGAGAAGCTTTGATAGGAGGATGCCGGAGGAGATAAATAGAATTTTAGTTGATCATTGCTCTGACTTATTGTTTTGCCCTACTAAAACAGCAGTTAAAAACCTGGAAAAAGAGGGAATTGTAAGAGGTGTCTATCTAACGGGGGATGTGATGGTTGATGCTCTGCAAAGAAGCATAGGAATTGCAGAGAGGAACTCCAGAATTTTGGAGAAGCTAAATTTGGGTCTAAGAGATTATTATTTGGCAACTATTCATAGAGCAGAAAACACAGATGATTTTAAAAGATTAAAGGCTATTGTAGAGGCATTTTGTGAAATTGGGAACATAGTATTCCCCTGTCATCCAAGAACTGAGAAATGTTTAAAAAACTTTGGCTTGTGGGATACACTAAAGCAAGTTAAAGTTATAAAACCAGTTGGCTATCTTGATATGCTTATATTGGAGAAAAATGCAAAGAAAATTATAACAGACTCTGGTGGTGTGCAAAAGGAGGCATATATTTTCAGGGTTCCGTGTATTACGTTAAGGGAGAATACAGAATGGATTGAGACCGTAGAAGATGGATGGAATCTACTTGTTGAAGCAGATAAAGAAAAAATTGTTAAAGTGGTGAGGGAGTTTGAGCCTAGGAATAAACAGAGAAATGTTTTTGGTGATGGAGTGGCAAGTAGGAAAATCGCAGAGATAATAGGAGGAATAAAATGAGGAAAAATTAAAAAATCTCTTTGTACACTTATCTTCTCCATCATTTATTCAGATAGACTTGGATATGCTAGGAAGTCTTTAATGTGTGGGTTGCGTATTATAAGGCAAGAAGAGATTGTTAAATTTCTTGATAGGACACTAAAAAGACATTTTGTAGTCAAAACAATATTTTCATAGTTTGCAGGAATTCATGTTTCCATAGTAATTCCGCCCCTAAGGCATTTAGATGAGATCAGTTGTAGTTGTTGGCAGTTATGAAGTGGTAAAGTGTACTAAAGTAGGATGTGAAGCATTGTTAAACCCATGTTCCTATAGTGGAGTATATGTTGGGAAATGTAGAAAAAGTTTTAGTAGTTAATAATTTCTTAAAGTTAGATGCTGTTAAGAATTTAGGTTATGGATGGCAAAATATTTTATGATTATAGGAAGCCCAACCTGAAGAGAAAAAGAAAATTTAGTAACGAGAAGGGTTTTAGCGATACTTAGAGAAGAATTCGGCTGGAGGGTTTGGATGTACTTGTAGAATTAGCTAAATTTCTTCCAGATGTAATTTTTAGTGATGGTATCCAAGAAGATACGTTTAATAGACTTAAAGAAGACGCATCTTCAAATGTAGAATTCTTGGTTCTTTAACCAACATGAGCCTTACTCTCTATTATTAAAAAGCAAAACTTTATTGTCGGCTCTTGATGTGGGAAGCTTCTAAATGCTTTATGTGAAAATGCTTTGTGAATGTATGCCTGTTAAAATTGAGACAGTGGAATTCCAATAGTAATTGGTAATGTTGGATTTTATATTCCTTACGAAGATGCAAAGGCAACAGCAGAGGTGAGGAAAGGATTAGGAAAACATTTTCAATAGGGAATTAAAAGGAATAATAAATATTTGACATGGAGGTTATAAGAGGTAAAGGAATCAATAACTAATCCTTTTTATTTTGTGCTCTAAAGGTTAAGACTGTAGTAGACAGAATGAACTATGTCATAGAAATATTCAAAAGAAAGAAAGTTTTGTGTCTAGAATGCGTTGATGGAAGACTGACTCACGGAAGGATTCAAAAACAGAAAATTCCTATATTTAAGATTATAAGTGATGCTAAAGATATATGAGATATCAGATATAAATAAATGATTTTAAATTAGAGACTTAACTAGATATGATAATATGAAAAACCTAATAGGAGGAATGATGAAATGATATATTATCTAGGATTGGGGTAGAATGTATGAGGGTAACTCTTATAGGGGCTAATCCTTGGAAAATGATTAGGTTAAGGCTCATAGCTAAATCCCTAATAAAGCATGGATTCGATGTTAATGTCTTTACGCCTAGAGTTGATGTGAGATTTAGACCAAAAGTTCTCTCAGCATTTCTAAGATACTCGGCGTTTATTATTCAGGAGTTATTTATGGGTTCAGATATAATTCACTTCTTTAATATTCCTGACATATATGGTTTAGTTCCTCTCTTAAGGAAGAGCTTTGGAAAAGCTAAACTAATTTATGATGTTAGAGGTCCTTGGGGTGATGAGCTAGTAGAGTTTGGCTATAAATCATTGCATGGTTTGGCTGAAAGCATAGAGAGAATATTAACAGTTAAGGCTTCACTGGTTACTACGGTTAATAATATACTTGCTGAGAGAGCTAGAAAATGGGGTGCAAGAAGAGTATATGTTATCCCTAACTATCCAAGTATGGATTTTAAACCCTTAGTTAATCCTTTAGAGTTTAAACGTAAACTGGGTTTGGAGGGGAGGGTGTTGCTTTTTGTTGGTTCATTTACGAGTATTGAGTGTGCTTTAGATGTTGTATTCATTTTTTATAGGGTTTATAGGAGGATGCCTGATGTTAGATTGGTGATGGTTGGAGATGGGGGTTTAATGCCTGAAATTAGGAGGAGTATTTTAAAGTTAGGATTAAGAGATAAGGTAATATTAACAGGATGGATTCCTCATAGGGAAGTTGCGGATTGGATTTCTATAGCTGATCTATGTCTTCTACCTAGAAGAGAAGAGGGGGAAGCTTCCAAGTTTTTCGCTCCCGAATCTATATTGAAAGTTAATGAGTATTTAGCTTTAGGTAAACCTGTAGTTACTACTCCAGTTGGAGGCTTTAAGAATGCACCATCACCACCATTCATTATAGCTCCATTTAATAGACTTAGTGATGCTATAATTAAAGCTTTAGAGGAACCTATTAAAGTTAAAGATCAATTAAAATATACATGGAATACATCGGAGAAAATCCTCATTAAAGCATACAATGAGTTAATTGAAAATAGTGTATAGATGTAATCGATTAAAACATAATTATGGCAAAGCAACGTATGAGGTGGCGTGTTGATGAGGAAGTATTTGAGTGAGGTGTAAATTTCACTATGGCTAAATATACTAGTTGAAGTATAACATATTATGGTAAATTGATGATTATTGATAAATTCTGAATATTCTAAAGTTGTATAATCTATCGATTAAGCTAATGTTAATATGTGAATTAAACTTAATAACCCCCCCTTTAAGAATAGATCTAGCCTCAAGAGGGAGATCATCAATGTTTAAAATTAAAATTGTAGCATTATATTTCTCAATAATACTATAGATACTTGTTAAATTTGCATTTCTTGGAATTGCTACTATCTCCCTATCTGTTATCCAGGCAAAAACTCTTGATGGACCATGTATAGCTATAATTTCCCCATTATCAACACTACTCATTACTCTATTAGCTAAATCTGTTAGCTGCTTTGTTGATGATTGATTTATTGTTTTCAATACATCTTGATATTGATATGTATGGTATGTTATGGCTAGGAGGGCTATGATAAGAATAGCTAATAATAGCTTTAAACTATTAAGCCTAAATGTTCTGGATCCTCTAGTAATTTTAAGTCTTACTTGGAGTTTTGAGGATACTATGTTAATTATGGATGATGATGTTAACGTCATCATTATGAATACTGAGAGGAGAAATCTCTTCTCAAGCCAGCCGAGTGGAAAGTATAGTGAGTATAGTATCATATGTGATGCTATAAATATTAATGGTATAGCTTTAACTATACTATTTACTTGAGTTAAGTATAGTATTGTTAGTATTATGAATGGAGGGGTTATCCATAAAT
>CALHIW010000014.1 GCA_938030905.1 Candidatus Methanomethylicia archaeon
CTAGTAGAAGACTTACTGCTACTGATGTTATGGGGAGGGAGAGGGAGGGGGATATTAGGGGTACTGTTGAGGTTTTTAGGGAGCTTGCTAAGCTAGGCTATACTGGTATTAGATTCCTGAGGATTATGGAGGTATGGGGAGGATATATATTCATGGATAATATTGATGGAGGAGCTTGGATATTTTGATCCTAATGTTGCAGGTATGATGCTTATACATACAGGTGCTGCTTCACAATGTATTATCCACTTTGCCTCCGAGAACCTTAAGAGAAAAATATCTTCCATCAATAGCTAGTGGGGAGAGAATTTTAGCATTCGCTATGACTGAGGATGAAGTTCCTGGAAGTTGGTCCTCATATATGAAGACTAAAGCTGAGATTAAAGGGGATAAATATCTCCTTAATGGTAGGAAGACATTCATTACGAATGCTGGTGTTGCTGATATATTTATCGTATTTGCTAGGCTAAATCTTATGGAGGGGGCTAGAGGTATAGGTATGTTTATAGTTGAGAGGGATTTTCCAGGGTTCCACTTTGATGGTGAAATACCTGGCTTGGGGGTTAGAGCATTATCATGGGGTACAATAACTCTAGAGGACTGTGAGGTTCCGAGAGAAAACCTAATTGTAAGCCCACCAAAAGCATTCTCACTGGCTATGGATATGTTTAATACTGAGAGAATAGGAAATCCATCAATCTGTAACGGTATTGCTCAAAGAGCATTTGATGAGGCTCTAGAATTTCTAGTAGGAAGGAGGGATCCTAGAACAGGTAAATCCCTCCTGGAAAGTTATCAAGGCCTACAGTTTAAGATAGCTGAAATGGCCTCTCTAATCAGATCATCAAGACTTAACGTATGGCATTGTGCATACTTGATTCAGAGCGGGAAACCATATGTAAAGGAGGTTCAGCTAGCTAAACTATTTGCAAACGAAATGGTTAGGAAGATATGTATAGATTCAATGCAGCTTCAAGGTGGGTACGGATACTCAGCAGAACTATTTACTGAAAAGCTTGTAAGAGGGGGAATGTTTGGAGGTATTGGTTGGGGGGCATTGGAGATTCTAAAGCTAAGATACATATCTGAATTGATGAAGGAAAAGGGAATAACATCATGAAGCCTCTAAGTAACATAACTGTATTGGAGTGTGGTACAGGTTTAACAGCTCCATACACATCATCCCTACTTGGAGATCTAAGAGCTAACGTAATAAAGATAGAGGGCCCTGAAGGCGATGCCTCAAGATCATGGCCACCAGTAAAGGAAGGATTCAGCTACTACTATGCAATCCTGAATAGGAATAAGAGAAACGTAATTATAAACCTTAAAATAATCTACTGCCATATTTCAGGTTTTGGATGGGATAGCCCATATAGGAATAGAAGCTGTCTTCGACTACATAATGCAGGGGGAGGCTGGATGGATGAGTTTTACTGGAACCCTTGAAACCCCATGTAGAATAGGAATACCAATAACAGACTTCATAACATCCCTATACGCTCTCTCAGCTATACTTTCAGCATTAATATATAGAGATAAGTATGGGGAGGGTGTGGAGATAGATATGTCGATGTGTGACTGCCAACTAACATCACTCCTCGCCTTAGCATCCATATACTGGGTGGAGGGTAGAATTCCTGAAAGAATGGGGATGAAGCACATTTTCGGTCCAGCATACCAGCCATATAAGGCTAAGGACGGTAAATGGATAATACTGGGAATAGCAACAACACCACACTGGAGGAGGTTTTGTGAGAAGTATGGGTTAGTAGATCTTCTAAAGGAGTATCCTACAATAGTAGATATTCAGATGAAGAAGAATAAACATAGTGAAATGGAGGAGAAAATAGGGAGGGTGATTGCTGGGAGAGCTTCAGATGAATGGATTAAACTATTAACAGATGATGGAATACCATCAGGTATTATAAATAACGTAGCTGAAGTACTTAATCATCCACAAACATTAAGTAGGAAAATAATAGCTAAAACCATACATAGAAAGCTAGGTGAAATAAAAGTAGTAAAATCCCCATTTAAAACCTCAAAGTTTAATGTAGAGGTAAAAATCCCTCCATCCCTACCGGGAGAGCATACAGATGAGGTAATGAGGGAGATAGGCTACACGGAAGAGCAGATAAAAGAGCTTAAAAGCATAGGAGTAATAGGATAGTACATAAATCATCCTATTACCCCTTCATCCCAAATTCATTAAGAGTCTTCAGACGAGTTCAACACTCAACATCTTAAGCATTTTATCATGTAGAGCATCTATTTACTTGACATTAATATTGTTAAATATTAAGTTTAAAACCTCTCTAGCTATTCTTACTCTATCTTCAATGCTCTTCATGAGGGTATTTGTTACATACACTTTAATACCTAACTTCTCTATTTTATCCTTTAGACCTACATCTACTTCATCTATTACAAATATATCAAGGAAATCTCTATATAGTTCTGCAACACTATAGGCTGATGGCTCAAGTCCAAGTCCCTTAAGCATTTTATCAGCAGGCCCCTTAACAGTAGCTCCACCTATTATTGGGCTTATTCCAATGATTTTAGCCTTTGTTTCCCTTAAGGCCTCTCTAACCCCCTTAATAGATATTATTGTACCAATACTTACAATAGGATTGCTTGGGCATATTATAACTCCATCAGTATTCATTATGGCTTCAATAACCCCCTCAGCAGGTTCTGCCTTATCCACCCCCCTATAGATTATACCTCTAACCTCATCTTGAAATCCCCTCTTAACAAAATAGTCTTGGAAGGACATTAACCCCCTATCTGTTAAAACCATTGTTTCAACTCTATCATTAGTTACAGGTATTACTCTTACTTTAATGTTCAGCCTCCTCCTAATAATGTCTGTAACCTCTTGGAGTTTTAACCCTCTTCTCAGTAGCATAGTTCTAAAGATATGTGTTGCAGCATCTCTATCACCAATTCTAAACCATGTTTCAACACCATATCTTGAAAGCATTTCAAGACAGTTGAAGGTATCCCCTCTAATACCCCATCCCCTAACATCATCAGCAATACCTGCTAAAGTATAAATGATAGTGTCAATATCTGGTGAGATGTAGAGTCCATAGATTTCATCATCATCCCCAATATTAACAATAACAGTAATACTGCTTGGATCAGTAACTCTTATAAATCCGTCTAGGAATCGAGCAGCTCCAACACCACCAGCTAAAGCAGTAAGTCTACCCATATAGATAAGTTGTTCTATTGTTTTTAAAGTTTAAAATAAGCTTACATATTGAGTTTATTATCTATAAGCCTAGATTCCCTTTACTCTCTAACGTTTTCAATGCTTGAAGTCCTATTGTCCTGCTAGCTTACTTATGGTGAATCCATGGTTAGGATTGCCTTATTAAGTAATAGTATGTGATAGCTTAATGTAGCTTTTAACTTATTATCTAATCCATCCAGGTACTCCGCATAGATATAGGATTGCGAAGAGTGGTAGTGCAAGTAGTTTTCTTGAGGTTGTTAGTTTGGAGAAATCGTCTAGTGGTCCTGGATGAGGATATAGTGAAAACAGAAGCATTATCATGGCCATTAGCGGATACCCTATAAGGAATGTTATCCATGCAATAATTATGGATATTATTTGATGTTTTCTACCTCCAAATAATGCTCTTGCAACATGTCCCCCATCAAGTGAGCCTGCCGGCATTAGGTTAAGCATTGTTATAATCATTCCAACCCATGATGCGAAAGCTACAGGATGCATTATTAATATATGGTCCTTAGGGATTTTCAGCATAATACCTGTAATAAGCTCAAATAGTATTGGTGTTGGATAAAATACAATTCTCTCCATTGGTGCTTCAGCTCTAGGTATGAGATATGACATTGATATCCCTATAAATGCAAACAATATTGAAACTATGAATCCGAGAATTGGTCCTGCAGCCCCAAGATCGTAGAGTGCATCACGATTAGGTGGTGTTTCCTTATTAACTATTACTGCTCCAAGTGTTCCCAGAAAGAATGGTACTGGTATAAAGTATGGTGGTGATGTCTGTATATTCCACCTCCCCGCAGCTAATTTATGCCCAAGCTCATGCAGTCCTATTATCATCATTATAGCTATTGAAAATGATAAGGCGCCTATGAAGGGATTACTCATCAATCCTACTTCAAAGAGGGGTATGGAGAGATTGTAGCCTACAAAGGTTGTTGTTGCTATCGTTAAGATAAGTAAAGCTATATTTATATATGTTTTACTCGGCTTCACTCTAGGTTTAGGCATTATGATAAGCCTAAGTCTATCCTTAAAACTTCTAAGATAAACTGTAAGTCCATACTGTTTAAGATATTCATATACTTTAAGAAACGAATTCTTAACATCCCCTAAAGGCTGAACATAAAATATAGTTGTGTCTCCATGTACTTCAAACTCCTCAACAATAAAATAATTAGTAATAATCCCCCAGGTACCCTCCACATCTATTCACCAATTAGTATTACAGAATTGAATAAAAATTTAACTCTAAAATCCTCTACTTATATATCTTCAATTCTTACCCATAAACTGTAGAAGACCTGGAAAGATTAAGCCTTTAATATTAACTTTTCAAACATAACTGCAGCCTTAAGACTTGGCTCAGAGTAGAGAAATAATTAGCTGGGCCTCATGATTTGATGAAAATAGAAGCATTTTAAGATTGAGAAATTGCAATTAAGAAATACATTTAAAATTCATGAGATTAGTAATAGCTTTAGATGTTATGTTTAAAACGGCGCATCATCTACATTTTAAGTAAATGTTAAAAATAAGTTAGGAAATGGAAGATTAAACTTGGGGATTTAAACCTCTCTTTCCACTGCTTTTATGGCCTCTACAAATATTTCGATTTCTTTGCCGACTAGTTTCTCTGTGATTATGAGTGGCAGTAAAAACTATAACGTTGGTGTAGTGTCCTGTCTTCTAGATTAGTAGCCCTTCTTGAAACACTTCATCTGGATGTTTTCTACTATTTCCTTTTATGGTTCCCTTGTTTTTCGCAAATTCCACTCCAATCATTAATCCTTTCCATCTAACCTCCCCTATGTATTTGGCTTCCTATCAGGTCTTTTAATTGTTTCAGCATTCGTCTCCCATTTTTTCAGCATGCCCCAGTAGCTTCTCCTCTTGTATGTAGTTTATTGCTACTAAGGCCTACTGCCATAGCGAGCAATGTCCTCCAAATGTGCTCCAGGCCCTCATACATTAAGCTTTTTGTGATAGATGCAAGCCGCTAGGGGGAAGCCTACTCTCCAAATAGCATCTCCATAAGGGAATCGAAACACTAAGCCTTAAATTATGGTTTTCATTACATGTTTTTGTCTTACTTTCCTTGGTATTTCAATCTTAGTTTGTAAATGATTTTCACAATTTCCTTTCTTTCAGGAAATTCGATGGCTTCCATGGGGCAAAGTTGAGCACATGCAGAGCATCCAACAACACAGTTGAATGGATTTTCAACTTTTGGTCTTTTCTTCAGTTTATTCCATTTACTGGTAGAGGTGCTATCAGGATTGGGGTTCTCCTCAACAATGTATACACCATTTCTACAAAAGTTTACACAAGTGAGGCATCCGCTACATTTATCTTTATTGATTTTTGGAAACCATGGTATTTCTTCACGTGGAATCCCCATGTATAATCTTCCCATTTTACTCACTCATAACTTTTCCTAAGGTCTCTTCATAGTTGTTGTTCTTCCAGTTAAATCAGAGTAAACCCATATTTTCCTAGCTTTCTTCAACATTTCTCTTAGTTCATCCTTGGAAGAATACGTTATTACCCCAATAGGACAAACCCACCCGTAAGCTTTGCATCTTATTACGTAGTTTTCAGGTTTTACTACCAATGGCCCCCCATTAACAACTGCGAAAACATCATGTTTATAGTGGTGAATGCCATAACCATTGCATTGGCTGAGGTCTATCATAGGAAACCATGTCATTCCGCTTCGAGGCATCCCTAAGCATGTTTGTATATTCATTTTCAACCATCTATTCAAGTCTTCTATTTCTTTAAGACTTGTTCAACTGCCTCTTGCACCCTTTTCATAGCCTCCTCTGTCGACATATTCCTAAGGTCAAGTGGAATTAGTTGTTTATCCATATCAAGCCCCTTTTCTTTAAATACATCCTTAAACATCTTCTTTTGCATTCTAGGGTCACATCCACCAATAATGTAAATAATGTTTGTTTCCCCATCTCTCAAATACTCCTTTAAGAACCTATCACCATCATCAACGCATAGTTGTGGATGAACTATAGCATATTCTACGTCAAGTTCGTTCCTAACAAAGTTTATCAACTTCCACAACTCCAACTTTGCAAATCCTGGGCATTCACCCGTACAGAAACACATTATGAATCTAGGAAGATTCTTCCCACTCATACATTATTCACCTCCTAGGGCTGGTTTGAATCGATATATTTAAATTTATCGCTCTATCCTCTATCTACTCCTTTGCAATGGAGGAAAAGATAACACACAACACTAAGAAACTCAACATATTGCAAGTAAGCCCGAACAGCAGTCAACCACGATTCAAAACCATAAACCCACATCCATAGCCATCAAGTAGGCTAAGCAGAAACCCACCACACCCAATCAAGCACCCATCAACAGCCATCCAATCCATAAACCAAGAATGCGTTTATTGCTTAAGCAAACTTGGCTTGATGAATGCAGTTAACACTGCAAAATTCAAACCATCGTCTAGGTTTAAGCATCCTTTGAGGTTTGAGGCTTGCAGCTTTCTTATGAATAAGCATAGCTTGTCTGTTGAGGATTGGGGTTTTGGATGATCTTTTGGATATGTTAATGATGTTTCCAATAGGTTATTGCTTGGGTAGGCATGATGATTCTAGAATTGAGTTTAGATTTCTCCGTTACAGGCATCAGTTTCTAGGTCTGGGCTTCGTAGGGCTTTGAGACTCTATGATTCTGTCTGGTATAATGTCTCCAATCAATATCATCTTACAAAATGGGTAGAGCAGCATAGAACCGGTAACCATCGAAGGGGTTATAAATAAAGAGAAATAGGTTATTGTAAGAAGCAGATTGAATGAAATTAAAAGCCATGCCCGAGAATGTATCAGGTTTTAAGATAATTGCAGAACTCCAGAGCAAGTAAGCTGTTTACATGGATTTAATTAAGGAGGGGGTAAGAAGAAGATGTCTGGCGATAAGTGAAAGAAGCTTAGATTATTACCTTAAATAGCCTTGTAAGGTAAAAAATTAGTTGAACTTAAGAATGTTGGAAGAGCTAGAGGAAAAAAGGGAAGTAAAGCTAAAGATTCCAGCGAATGGATCTAGCCTTTTAAAATATCCAAGCTATTTATAATCTAAGAGTAAATTTTAAATGAAGTGGGTTTGTGAGTTGGAAAGTTATCCTTTTAAGGGCAAAGAAGGATTTTTGGAATGCTTATGAAATTTCAGTTCGGCTTAATACTAGTACAAAGAGAAATGACGTTGATCCCTCAGTATTTAGTCACATTTTGCATCATCATTGGCATGCTTTTTAGCATGTTATACTTTCCATATACCCATGTTACTGTGCTTGCTGGGCAATATTCTGCTGAGGCCTGAGCGTGTTAACCGCTAGATCAAAGGATCTGCTGTCGGCAATCTTGATGAAATAAAAGCTCAGTTGTTAAGCTTTTAAGGGAATTAGGCAGGAAGTCGGTGAGACGGTTAAAGACGCTAGAGGATACGTAGTGTATACCTAATCTTTTTCCGAAAAACCTGAGTTATTATGCACTTCTCTCTTTTTTTCTAAGTCATATTACATCATTTCTTAGAAAGTACTCTCACCTAATTAAGTGTAGATACCGTACATATCAACACTTAGCCCAGAGCCCGAAAACTAATAAGAACACTAAGCTTAAGTGCTGTTCAGATTTAGGTCGTAAAGTTAACCTGGGTCTTGAAATGATTTTCTTCTTCACTTATCTTCAAGAGGCCGAGAACTCCTTGAGGCATAAAGATGACCACTATAATGATTAGTATCCCTAGATAAATTAGGTAAAGTATCTTCATAGAATTTCATAGGTGCTTTTTTAAGTTGTTTACAAGCTATAGCTGGGTTTACTTGTAATTCCTATGTGTTCACGCTAGCTGTTAACTTTAGCTCTTCTATGAGCTGTAAGTCATTACCCTTTATTTATTGAGGATTTGGAGCAGCTTATTAGTAAGGTTTACATTCATACTACTTATACCCTATAGTTTGGCTCTTTGGATTTTTAATTTATCAGTAGTTTGTTGAGGTTTAATAGCCTTAACCCTTCAATTAAGGGTCTACATCATACATTTACATGCTTTGTTAGCTTAGAGGGGGTTAACTTCTCAAACTTTTAATTCTACTCATTAAGGTTTCATAGTATTTTGATGGAGAGATTTAACTCATGCTAAATATTAATAGTATAGTTTACTAGTTGTATTATGTATAGGTCTGGACATATAATTACATCACTACTTGTATACATAGCCATAATTCAGTACTGCTACTCTAATCTGTTTAGTGATTATCTACTTCCAATATACTTAATTGTAAATGTTTTTGGAGCTTTAACTCCTGATATCGATATCTACCTTAAAAGAATTGTTAAAGTAGTTAGTCATAGAAATCCCATAACTCACTCAGCTCTAATACCTTTAGCTCTCAGCCCAGTAATAACCATTTATATTAGCTATTTCCAGTTGTATACTGCATTTAGTCTAGGTATATCTACCCATTTGATTTCAGATATACCGAGCCGTAAAGCTGTTGATAGGTTAAGTATTGGTTGGAGTAGGGTTTGGCTACTATTAAATGGTATAGTAGCTCTTCCAATATTCTCCTCTAATTGGCTATACATAATATTCTAGATGATTTTACTCTTTATTGCCTCTTAATACTGATTAAGCATACAGTATTGTAATTGTTTAGCTTCTAGAGAATAAGTAGTTTGAGCTTTTACTAACTGTGGAATGCATGTTTAACTTAAGCAGTCTAACTATGGGTTTCATAGTGGATACTATGGTATTACTTTAAGGTTTTTCAGAGCTGTTATAATCATTTTTCTTGGAGGGTATCCGTAAGGCTTCCCCTTATAGAAATATATTCTACATCCTAACACAATACCTCCTTTATGCTTCGGATCTACATCAACCCCGTTAATTCTAATTGTTGGTGAACCTGGAAAACTATATTTTTCAGCTTTCCTCATTCCCCCTATAGTAATGGCCTTCAGCTCAGCATCTATTTTGTACTCGTTTATTATTTCAATTAGTGTTTTTAATGCCTCCCTCCAATATGGGCAGTTCTTAGTGTATAGTAGCTCAATCTTAACCCTCAATAAATACCCCCCATAACCTTTACTCCATCCCTATTTACTACTATTAATCCATTTAAATACTCTACTTCAATATATATTTTGTAATCTATCCATTACCCTACTCAATACTGAATAATACTGTTAAGTATCTATTGTTTACTTAGGTATCATTTAAATACTCAACAGTATTTCGTTGCTGAGTCTCTATAAATACTGCTTAACGGGAATATGGACTCTATACAGTTTACATTAAGCTATACTTAGCCCTATATCTAATACAGTAGTAAGCTAGTTACTGTAGGAGGATATTAATAGCACATTGATATAAAACATTTAGTGAATTATCTAATCTTCATGTTTAAACATTATGTTGCCATTGGATATGTAGAAAGGTTTTTGAGGGTTTAGGTTACTATGATTTATGCTTGAAGAGCTTGAAAGCTATGTTAAGGCTGGCCGTATAGCTTCAACTGTTAGGAAGAGTATTAGGGGTATTGTTAGGGAGGGGGGATCTATTCTTAAGCTATGTGAGGATATAGAGAATACTATTCGAAGTCTTGGTGGTGAACCTGCCTTTCCATGTAATGTAGGGGTAAATTATGTAGCTGCTCATTATACCTCCCCTATAAATGATGAAAGCATTATACCTCCAAACTCTATTGTTAAGGTAGATTTTGGAGTACATGTTAATGGATGTATTGCAGATACTGCTATAACTATTAATTTTAATCCTGAGCTTAACTTTCTAGTTGAGGCTGTTGAGGAGGCTTTAGAGAGAGCTATTGAATCTATTAAGCCTGGAGTAAAGTATTCAGATATTGGATCTATTGTTGAGAATACTGTTAGGAGGTATGGATGTAAACCTATTAGGAATCTTTGCGGGCACTCAATGGATAGATATCAGATACATGCTGGTGTAAGTATACCTAATATCCACTCCATTAATCTTGGAAGATTTGGAGTTGATGGAGTATATGCTATTGAGCCATTTACAACAGTTCAAAATGCAGATGGTGAGGTTGTAGATGGTCCTCCTGGAAACATTTATCGCCTCCTAAAGCTTAAACCACCTAGAAGCAGCTTAGCTAGGAATCTATTCGAACTCATAAAATCTAAATGCTACACTCTACCATTCACTCCAAGATGGTTTATAAAAGCACTCAGTAATAGGGATTTTAATGAAGCTTTTAAATCCCTAATTGGATCAAAACATGTATTATCATATCCAATACTTATAGAGAAATCAAAAATGCCTATAGCCCAGGCTGAACATACAGTCGTAATATCTAATGGAAACGTAGTTGTAACAACTAAATAGCTACACCATACTCCAATCCATCAAGTAATGATGCTGTTAACTCTAGGAGCCTCATAGATTATGATAACTCCACTAAATCATAAGCATATAAACCAAGATCTAAATACTATATTCCCAGAATTCTAGTAGTATTAAACGTTGAAGATGCATGTTAGTGTATTCTATAGATTATAAGCCTATTCAGATACTTTAAATATTTGCTATTTGATCCTTAGCTATTAATTATATTTTCTATTTTGACTTACACCATACTTTCTTTAGAAGTCTCATTCCCAGCTATAAGCAGTTAAGCTATCCTAAATTAAACTATACATGTAAATTAAGACATGATGAAGCTGAGTAGATGTTAATCTTAATGGTATTGATTATTGCTAGATTATTTATTTAAGTATTTATTTATAAGTATCCCCTCCAATGGCTGCTATTAAGTTGACTTTAATCTAGAGTAGGAAATAGCATATATCTTCAGATAGAATAGAAGAGTTAAGGCGTAATTAAGAGGTATGAAGTTGAGGCTGAATTAAGCTTCCACTATAAACCTACTGGAGCTGTTAAGTGGAAGTATTGGAATGAAGTCTTCTAAAATAGTGGATTACACTTATAGGAGTGAAGCAGTGTATATTATGTTGTAGGGTTGCTTGAGGAAGTTGGGGGCTCTACGATTCTGAATACTACCTCTAGAAGACCAGGTTGGAAATATCAATTCAGATGGTAAAGAGCTAAACTTAAGGATAGAGTTAAGGCTTAGCTTCATGTTAGATTGTTGTAAGCTTATCCTCTACATATCTTAACGTCGAAAACAGCTATTAACTCATAAGGTGCAACCTCTAGAACTCTTCTAGCCTCTATGATTTCAGCCTTAACATTATTCCTCATAAGCTCCATTAAGAGTTTATCTCTTTCTACAGCTATTCCTTCACGGCCTACTATACGAGTATAGTAGTGTATAATACCCTCCATACCTCTTAATGCCTTAATAGCTACATCTATAAACTCTATAGCATTATGGGGGAGATTCATTATGACCCTGTTAGCAGTATTTTGTAGCTTAGAATTTATAATTTCCCTAGCATCACCGTAAATCGGTATTACTTCACCTTTAAGTCTATTGAGTTTTAGGTTTTCATTAAGATATTTGATTGCTTCAGGATTTATATCTATAGCATATATTCTAGCTTTAGCTCTTAAAGCTATATGGAGAGCGAAGGAGCCAACCCCAGTAAACATATCTATAACTGTTTCCCCATCTGCTACCTTAGATGCAACTCTAACATGCTCATATGATAAGCTTGGATT
>CALHIW010000015.1 GCA_938030905.1 Candidatus Methanomethylicia archaeon
ATCCGTGATTTACAGTTCCAGTGTTTACCGTTTTCTTAAAAACATCTTCAATATTTCTTCTTTCATTGGGTATAATATTAGGATTTGCTAGTATGCCGTGTTTATTCATTACAATTGATGAGCCGATCAATGGTGACATAGCTACACTTCCTTTAAATACCTCTATACCCATGCTATCTTCAATCATCCTTATGGCCTCATCCTCTAGTGAAAAATGAACTAAAGCCCTTTTTTCACTAATTAGTACAATGTTTCCGATAGCTGTCTTTTTTGAGGGCAAAATTATGATGTCTACGTTAAGTGTCTCTTTTATAGTCTGAATTTCATTCTCAAGTACATTATGGGGAAGTATTAAAAGGTCCTCATTACCGCTTATCATTACACCAATTACAGTTACCCCTGCAATATTTGTGAATACTATTTCCTTTATCCTTAGGTTTTCTTTTAATAAATTTATAAACTTCTTATCTGTATCTTTGGGTACTATTGCAAACTTGTCATTAGCGAAAACATAAACGCCTATATTAGGATTTCCATGAAAGTCAGTAAGATATAACCCCAAACACTAGTCCCCCTACTTTGCAGGAAGTATTTTAATAATTTGTTTATCTATCTCTTGAATTAGTATTTTAACCTTTCTAAGGGTTTTCTTTTTACCTCTATGCCATAACAGCTCATTTAGTTCTTTAGAAATAATTATTTGATGATTTTCTGCTTTAAAATGTCGCTTAATATACTTTTTAATGCTTTTTATAGCACTTGGCACTCTATTTGTTCGTGACCACTTAAAAGCTTTTCTTAATGGTAACGTAATGAATTTCTCTCTAGTTATTTTCTCTTCACCACTTGACATTTACCTTTCCCTAGACTAAACTTTAAGACTACTTCTTCGCCAATGTCTTAATTTGGGATGTCTCCTAAACTTTCTTGCTGTTTTGGCTATAACCCAAATTGGTACTGGAGCATTTTGCTTTAAAAATTTAGCCAGTTTAAGTTTCTTGCTTAGTGTTTTATTTCTACCCAAAGTAATCACGACCGCTTATATTCGTCTAATTCTTATTTCTCGTTTTCCTTCTTCACTAAGCTTTATTAACATCTGCTTTAGGAAGTCATCTGTTATTGGCGGCTTTAATCTTCCACTTTGAACTAAACGTATTAATTGCATTTCAATCTGCTCTGTTAACTCAGGTTTTATAAGTCTAAGATTATTTAGTCTTGCCCTTGCCTCTGGGGTTAATATTACTCTCAGCATTGCTTGTTTTTTAGCCTCAATTTCTCTTCTCCTCTCCTCCTCCTGTTGATTTTCTAACACTTTTTTCTGTAGTTCTAGCATCTTTCTTCTTTTTATCTCCATTAAATCTACGTCATTATACTCACTCAACTACATCACCATTACTGAAAAGCATATTTCCTTAAACTTGGATTCTCCCTTGTAATTTCCCTAAAAATCTTCATAGAAATTCTATCAAGTAAAGCATAGCCGTTTGGTGTTAAAATCCTTCCTTCTCCTTTGACAGTTCTTACAAGTTCTGCTTTTTCAAGTTGTTGCAGAATTAATCTTATTATCTTTCCTCCAGCTTTTCTAAAATGTCTTGGTCTTAACCCTGCATTTCTTACTCCTCCATACATTTTTCTCAATTTTTCAATACCAATATGATGATTTAGGTAAATCTTTCTTAAAATAGAGGCTGCTCTGATCCACCACCAATCATCATTTTGTGGTAGTCTTTCCCTATGCACTCCTGTTTTAACAAATTTACTCCATGATGGTGGAGATACAGTTCTACAATTATCCTTAAGATAAATTGCTAATTCCTTTATTAATTTTTCTGATGGAACATCCTTTACACCTACCATGAAAAAGCAATATTTATGCTCCTATTTATTTTTTATGTATTATAAGTGTATCATGAATGCTTGTCCTATAATCTCCATTTTGACGTTGTTTCTATGAATTTTTAGCATTTATTCCTCATTAATCCATGTTATTTAGCACATATACTACTGCCTTCATAACATGAATACATGACGTACTTTCATTTCTCCTCGTATATGACATATGATTATTGAATAGTTTAGTTCATCCTTAATGTATATTTTCTTCACTAAGTTTCTAATACCTAAACTATATACTTCATACTTAATTAGCATTCTATATGTTGCTCTACATTGATAAATATCATCAGTTAATACAGTTATCTTAGGGCTGTACATACCCCGTAATCTTTTTAATGGATACTATATTTATATAAATTGGCAGTATTACAAATCCATAATATAAGATGTCTTTTTAATAGAAGTTCAAACAACATGAATCCTATTTCTAGAACCTAGTACCTATAATAGTATCATCAACCATGTAACCTTAACATTCCTCTACTAAGTTCAAATAGGAAGCTCAAGATCTAAACTATAGTATAGGGCATAACTTCTATAGTATAAGCTTAAAATATTTGAAGCCATATTAGATAAAAAGAAGTATATATGTAAGCACCATAATAATAGGAATAAATCCTTCTTCCCCCTTATCTATGGTGAAACAATGGCTAAGTTATTAGGTTTGTTAGGGAGAGAGTCTAAATAAAGCCAAAGTTCACAAGGCACATATAAATACCTAAGGTAAGAAATAAAAAGTAAAAAATAATAAGTAGACAAAGTATTAATCTATATCTAAAGAGCATTGATGATTCCTATGTATGGGCATCCCTATATACCTAATTCATCCAAAAAAATAACAGAGATGATGATACAAAAGATGAATATATCTTCCATAGATGATTTGTTCGCAGATATTCCGCAGGAGTGCATTCTTAAAAGACCACTTAATATTCCCCATATTGAATCAGAAATTGAATTAATAAAGTATTTTAAATCTGTGCTTTCCAGTAATTTGTGTTTTCATGATATGTGCATCTTCTTAGGAGCTGGTTGCTGGCCACATTATATTCCACCTATAGTTAAAAGCATAGTTAGTAGAGCTGAATTTCTTACAGCTTACACTCCATACCAACCTGAGATAGCTCAGGGCATACTACAAGCTCTTTTCGAGTATCAATCTATACTCTGTGAATTAACAGGCATGGAGGTGGCAAACGCATCAATGTATGATTGGCCAACAGCGCTAGCTGAGGCTGCTCTTATGAGTTACAGAGTAACTAATAAAAAAACATTTATAATTCCATACATAATTCATCCTGATAGGAAATCTGTTTTAAAAACATATACTGAGCCTCATGGTATTAGATGCGTTGAGGTAGCGTATGATAAGGAAAGAGGCGTTTTAGATCTAGATGATTTAAAATCTAAATTAAATGATGATGTTTCAGCTGTTTATGTAGAGCTTCCTTCATATTTTGGTTTTATTGATGACCAAGTCTATGATGTAAGTGATATGGCACATAGTAAAAATGCTTTATTTATTGTAGGTGTAGATCCAATATCGCTTGGAATATTAAAAGCTCCTGGAGATTATGGTGCAGATATAGTAGTTGGCGAGGCTCAACCGTTGGGTAACCCCCTAAATTTTGGAGGACCATTAATTGGTATATTTGCATGCAGAGATGAACCTAAATTAATTCGAAATATGCCAGGAAGACTTATAGGTATAACTACAACAAAGAACGATTCTGATAGAGGTTTTACATTAGTTCTTCAAACGCGTGAACAACATGTAAGACGGGAAAGAGCAACATCTAACATATGCACTAATGAGGCATTATGTGCTATCGCCGCGGTCTGCTATTTATCAGTACTTGGAGGATACGGCCTCAAAAAACTTGGTGAAACTATACTATATAAAACATCATATGCTATTAAGAAATTTAATAGTTTAACTAACGTTAAGGCTCCATTATTTAAGAATACCCCTCATTTTAAGGAGTTCGTAATAAATGTTGATAACACCGGCAAGAGTATTACATGGGTACATAAACAATTATTAAGAAAAAAAGTACATGGAGGGAAGATAATAACGAATGAGTACCCTGAGTTTGGAGAGTCTGCAATATTTTGCTTTACAGAGCTTCATTCAAATGACGATATAGATCTACTTGTTAATCTTCTTGAAGAAATTTTGAGATGATAATTATGTTTAAACAAGCAAAATGGAATGAAAAATTAATATTTGAATATGATGAGTCGAACACATATAAACTTTTCTTTGAAGATCTACCGGAAAATGAAAGAATTTATATCATGAATTCTATTCCAGGAAAAATTCGAAGAGAAAACCCACCAAATATACCTCAACTAAGTGAAATTGAAGCTGTAAGGCATTTCACTCGTCTTTCACAAATGTCGTATGGAGTGGATCTTGGAGTCTATCCCTTAGGATCCTGTACAATGAAGTATAATCCAAAGATTAATGAAGAAATAGCCAATAATGATAAAATACTCTGGATCCATCCATATCAAGATGAGGAAACAATTCAAGGTATTTTAAAAATTCTTTACGATCTATCTTTATGGCTTGCTGAAATAGTTGGTGTAGATAAAGTTTCGCTACAACCAGCAGCTGGAGCCCAAGCTGAGTTTACAGGTTGTCTAATAATGAGGGCTTATCATAAGGACAATAATGAGGAAAACCGTACAGAAATTCTAATTCCTGATTCAGCTCACGGTACGAATCCTGCTAGTGCAGCTCAAGCTGGATTTAAGGTAGTTACAATACCTAGTGATGATGATGGGTGTATTGATGTCGAAGCGTTAAAATCAGCTGTAAGTGCAAGGACAGCAGGTTTAATGCTAACAAATCCTAATACATTAGGAATATTTGAGAAAAATATTCTTGAAGTATCGAAAATCATTCATGAAGTTGGGGGACTTCTTTATTATGATGGAGCTAACTTAAATGGAATATTGGGCAAAGTACGACCAGGAGATATGGGCTTTGATATAGTTCACATAAATGTTCATAAAACATTTTCAGCACCACATGGGGGAGGGGGGCCAGGAGCTGGGCCCATAGGTGTTAAAAAACCGCTTGATGAATACCTTCCAGTTCCAACAGTAGAGTATGATAAACATAAATACTATCTAAACTATAATAAACCAAAAAGTATAGGTAAAGTTAAGGGGTTCTACGGTAATATAAATGTTCTACTAAAAGCTGCAGCTTACATACTGCATATGGGTTATGAGGGCCTAAAGAAAGTATCTGAATATTCTGTTCTAAATACAAATTACTTTCTCAAATTAATAAAAGACAATTCCTACATAAGGTTACCATTTAATCCATCAATTCCAAGAAAACATGAATGCGTATTGTCCTTAGCTCCTCTATATGATAAAACTAAGGTTAAAGCTCTTGATGTTGCAAAATGGCTGTTAGATAGGGGTATGCATGCTCCTACAATTTATTTTCCATTAATCGTGAAAGAAGCATTAATGATAGAATTTACAGAATGTGAGTCAAAGGAAAATATAGAAAAGTACGCGAGAGCATTGCTTGAAGCTATTGAACTTGCAATCAAAGAACCAAATAAATTCTCAAGTCTTCCACAAAACACTTCTGTTAAAAGACTTGATGATGTTAAAGCAAATCATCCAGCAACGTACGCCCTATCATGGAAAATGTATAAGAAAAAGATATTAAGTCGTACTCCTCATTTAAATTAATTTAGCTTTGTGGCTTAATTTTTTATTGTTTGGGTTTTCTTTGATTTTGTGGTTTCTTTTTGTCTGTTGTTTATAGGTTTATTGGTATGTTGTATATGTATGTTTTAGCTGTTGGTTTCTTTTATGTTTTCCATTTTGT
>CALHIW010000016.1 GCA_938030905.1 Candidatus Methanomethylicia archaeon
AGGTAAACTTATAAAGCCATATATTTATCCAAATTCCCTCTAAGGTGTAGAGTGCTTCTCACCCTTGCATTTTTACTTAAGAAGTAGGATACTGTCAAGTTAGTATATGTGGACATATATAGTTAATAGCTTAACTTGACAGTATCAGAAGTAGTTTCAAAATATTTAAATTCTAGTTCTTATTGAATTAGTGTTCAAGTAGTCAATAAACTCAATTATTAATGGAGCTGAAAATGATGATGCTTCACCTGAAAATAATATACACTAGATATGAGTGTAAATAGCTTAAATATTTTGAAACACCTATTAATTGTAAATGTTCTTCATTCTTTCCATTTTTAACCTCTTTTTTAGCTAACAATACTAAGGCATGGCTCTATCTATCCTACAATACAGTTTTATTGAGAATTATCTTGAAGCCAGTAATGGACTTTTGAAATTAAATGGTTTTGAATATGAATAGAGAGCCTCCTATTGAAGAATTACTCCAACATAAAATAGAACATGTAATATTATTATTTTACTGCATCCTCATCCATGTTGTTTAATATTTCTAGGGTTGGTGATTTAATATTATGAATAATGATTAGAAATAACCGTTTATGAAAAATCCTTTCATGATGATGGATGATTAAGAATATCTAAGTTTAAGAACTCTAAAATTATTACTAGTAATTGTCATGACGAAGATTTAGATTTAGTAGTTCATGTTTGTAGTTAATATTATAGAACGATTCTTCAGGACATTTTCCACCAATTGGAATGAATATTTTCTTATTAATTTTATCTATTACCGCTCTAAAATCTAGTCTTTTATCTAAATATAATACCTCCTCAACTGCTTTAATGGTTTTTCCCCTATCATATATAGCATGTAATGGCTCAATATGGTTATTCCATTTTGGTATGACTGCATCATATTTATGATTGATTATTTCCCCATACATGTACTCAACACATTTTACTGATATGTTTGGCATATCACAGGCAATTTGTAGAACATAGTCATTTTTTGATTCAATAAGTCCTGTATAGAAACCAACAATAGCAGCTTTAATCCCTAAAGGCTTATCAATAACTATTCTAACGTTAAATTCTTTAATAGCATCTCTTAACATTCTCTCCTGCTTGTCATCACTTACAGTAATCACTATGTCTGGTATTAGGGGTGTAAGCTTAGCTATAATATACGTTATTAAAAATTTGCTATTAATTAGTGCTAGGGCCTTATAGGATCCAAACCTGCTTGAGTCTCCTCCAGCTAAAATGTTACATGAAAGTCTTTCAAACATATCATCATTAACTTAAGAGTATAATATTAAATTTTATTTACGAGCAAAAATAAATTATTGAGTTTAAATCTAATTATCCTATACTACAAAGTTTAAGTAGGCGGCTCCATTGCAAATTAACGTTTTCCTGTATGTCCTTAATAATATGGCTGTTTTGTGGCTCAAGTAAATGCCTAAATCTACCCTGTACCTTTATATACTCTATAACTGGTAGAGGCTTTGTTACATTAATATTTAATTTGTATTTACCATACTCTACTTCATATATTGGGAATATTCTAGTTTGTACTGCTAACCTACCTATTTTTATTGTTTCACTAGGATCAAAACGCCATCCAAGCTGACACGGTGAAAGAACATGAATAACTGTTGGTCCATTAAAATTTAAGGCTTTTTTAACCTTATTAATATAGTCACTCCAATATGATATGCATGCTGTAGCTGCGTATGGAATGCTATGTGCAACAGCAATGCCTATTAAGTCCTTTTTCCACTCCTTCTTACCAGGTATAACCCTACCTGAAGGACTTGTAGTTGTAGCAGCACCAAGTGGAGTTGCGCTACTACGTTGTATCCCAGTATTCATGTAGGCTTCATTATCATAGCATATATATAGGAATCTATGTCCTCTCTCTAACGCTCCAGATAATGCTTGAATTCCTATGTCAAAAGTCCCCCCATCTCCTCCAAAAGCTATGATGTTAGGCTGTTGTTTCATCAAGTTTTTCCTAGTTAATACCTTTATAGCTACTTCAATACCGCTTGCAACGGCAGCTGCGTTTTCAAAAGCTACATGTATCCATGGAACCCTCCAGGAAGTGTATGGATAGATTGTAGTTGCTACCTCAAGGCATCCAGTAGCATTTACAACAATTGTATTTGGCCCTGCAGCTTTTAAAGCCATTCTTGCAGCAATAGCTGATCCACATCCAGCACACATTCTATGTCCAGATACGATATAGTCCTCAAGTGGTAATTCTTTAAGGGTAACCATTATTCTCTCACCCCCAACCATAAGACCTTATCCTTTATATCTCCTAATTTTAGTTTGAAGCCTAGTTTAAATGCTTGCTCTATATCATTTTGTGAAACATCTCTTCCTCCAAGACCATAGATTATATTTAAAATTTTTATTTTTAATCCAAAATCATATAGTACATTTTTAATATCTGAGCATAGGGGTCCTGAGGGGGCTCCAAAGCTTACAGCTCTATCCATAACAACTAAGACCTCAGCATTCTTAATAGCCTCAATTACTTCTTCACATGGAAACGGTCTATATAGTGATACCTTAATAATTCCTACTTTCTCCCCTCTTTCTCTTAGTCTTTTAGCTGTAAATCTAGCAGTTCCACATGTACTTCCCATACAAATAATCAATATTTCAGCGTCTTCAATACCGTATGTATCTATAAACTTATAGTTCCTACCTGATACTTTACTGTATTCATTCATAACATTCATTATTGTCTTGTAGGATCCCTCTATAGCTTCAGCTTGTTGTCTTTTAAACTCAAAGTAGTAATCAGTAAAACATAGTGGCCCAATAGTTATTGGGTTTTCTACATCAAGTCTATATAGAGGACTTCTATGTGGAAGAAACCTTTTAACATCATCATCATCTAGGATTTCCACTCTTTCCATTGAATGTGAAATTATAAAGCCGTCAAGATTAACAGTTACAGGTAGAGATGTAGTAGGGTTTTCAGCAATTTTAAATGCTTGAATAGTAATATCATATGCCTCCTGAGCATTTTCAGTATAAATTTGAATCCATCCACAATCTCTAGATCCCATCATGTCAGAATGGTCCCCATGAATATTAATAGGTGCAGATAAGGCTCTATTTACAACAGCCATAACAATGGGTAGTCTAAGAGAGGAGGCTATATAAAGTATTTCATGCATTAAGGCTAGACCCTGACTAGCTGTAGCAGTAAATACTCTAGCGCCCATCGCACTTGCACCAATACATGCAGAGAGAGCTGAATGTTCTGATTCAACACATACATATTCAGCATTTATTTCGCCATTAGCAACAAAATCACTAATTCTCTCAACAATAATTGTTTGTGGTGTAATAGGATATGCAGCAATAACATCAACATCGCACTGCTTAACAGCATATGCTACAGCCTCATCACCTGTTAAACCAATAACTCTCATAATACTTACTCCTCCACCATACTTATAGCCTTAACAGGACACTCTGAAGCACATATACCGCATCCCTTACAGTAATCATAATCAATAGATATCTTTTTATTACTATTGAAACGTTTAACAGCTCCATCAGGACAGTAGATCCAACATAATAAGCAAAACGTACATTTACTTTCATCAACTACTGGTTTAAAAGCTCTCCATGTACCTGTCTTATATTCTAAGCTAGAGCCAGCTTTAGGAATAATACCTGCAATTGGTAAGTTACGCCATCCAGTTTTACTCATCAAAAATCACCTCTTCATAAGCTCTTTTAATAGCTTCAACATTTTTAAATCCTAACTCTCCTTTAAACCTACTCATAGTGACTTCAATTACTGATTTTAATGAAACAAGTCCTTCAACAGCTCTAATAGTAGCACCAAGCATGGGCGTATTATAAATAGGTCTACCTAAAATATCTAAAGCTATTCTTTTAGCATCAACGACAAAAACCTTGACACCTCTATCAATGTTAAGTTTACTCCTAACATCGATAGGCTTCCCCCTAAAGTTAATCACTAATTTTCCATCTTTTTTAAGTCCGTGTGTAACATCAATAACTCCAATTAATGTTGGATCTACTACTACAACAACGTCAGGATTGTAAATTTGACTATGAACTTCAATAGGAAAATCGGCAATTCTAGTGAATCCATCTACGGGAGCTCCTGAACGCTCCAGGTAGTATTTAGGCCTATAAACCTAAATACTACATTCTGGGCCGAAATGAGGAAATGCCTGTGAATACTTACCTTCTAGGAGCGCTGCTTCTACAAGTATTCTTGCAACAGTAACTATCCCCATACCGCCTCTACCATGCCATCTAATTTCAATAAGTTTCATAACCCACCATGTATTAACTTATTATATACACTTAAATGTTTCCATTTTAAATATGACTTTGTAAACTTTAAATATAAAGATATGTGTAGTCAATAATTTAAGTTCACAAGCACTAAATAACGTCCTCAAATATAAAGCTATTAACTTACGAACCCTTTTTACATCTGTTACATGATTTAACGTTTATTTTTGCTGGATCTAATAAGTTTAAATATTGTTGAGTTTTATGTTAGTTTCAGTTAGCTTGTTGTGGTGTTATATTGAACTCCCTTCGGTGTTTTGGGTAGGAATTTGGACTCAGGTTTTCGTTGGAGTTAGCCTCAAGGTAGGGTCTTATCTATATTACTCTACTACTCCGACTCCTCATATAGAATTGTAGTCATGTGGGGGTTTAGTAGCCTCATTCATGAGGATGTAATTCCATAGGCTTAAGGAAGCCTCGGAAATGGAGGGCTAGTTGTAGTTATGGATGAGGCTAAGCTGAAGAGCTACATCTTTCATCCAGTAGAGTAGAGGTGAAAGCAAGAGAGATTCAGCTACCACTTCTAGTGAGAAGCATCCTCCATACTTGACAGTCATCCGGAAGTAAAACTAACAACAAGCCTAATCTCTATAGATAAGAATCCATGCACTAGGAAGCCTAGTAATTCAAACCCCAAGTAAGACACATAACCTTCAAAATGCATAACTACATAAGGCATTAATTCAGCCCTAAAGCCTCAAACAAACACTTCTACAACAGCCTCTTAATAACTCAATCAACAAACTCTAAATATACATCGCTTAAGTTTATTTAGAATATTTTAATTAAGTAGGAAACTTAGCTGTAAATCCGGATATCATTATCCTAGTAATGGTTAATATGAAATAAAGATAGTTACTGAAATTAGTTTAGATACTATTCTATTCTAATATGTTTCCCTGGTTTACTTTTAACTTTCTTTATTAGCTGTACTTCTAATACCCCATTTTTATATGATGCCTTAGCACTTTCAGGATCAACCTCTACTGGTAGTTGTAGCTCCTTATAGTATCTTCTTCTCTCAGTCTCAACAGATATTGTAAGTGTTTTTTCTGTTGCATTAAGCTTTATATCGTCTTTCTCTACACCTGGCAGCTCCGCTATAATTTTAACTTGATCTTCTGTCTCAATAACATCAACTAGCGGCTCCCTTTCTTCCAAAACCTCTACTGACGGTTTAGCGCCAAAGGGTGTCTCCTTAATTCTAGGTTTAACATTACCAAATTCTCTTATTTGTGGTTTCCCATCAGGACCTATAGTTACTGAGTAGCCCCATATTATTGGTCCAGTTTCACGGACTATCTTACCATCTGGAAGCCTTTTCTCTCTAATTAAGCCTCTAGGAATTTCCCCGCCTATTCCACGTAGCATTTCTTCAAACATTCTGTCAAATTCTTCAAATATATCTTCAAATGATGGAAATATACTTTTTCTTCTTCTACGCCACCATGATGGGAAATCCTCATTCCAAGACATATAGAACACCAAAAAGGGTATTTAGTGATAATATATAAACTTATCGTTAAACTAGAGGGATATGGTAAGAATGACATGTGATGCTTTACTTCTCAAGTTTTAACTGGACTTTTTCCATTTACTTTAAGTAGTTAGCATCTTTAAAAGATCTTATAAGGCTAATATATTTGAGTATACTCTATAATTGTTATGTAGTTTTACGTTTTGCTATTTCTTCATCTCTTAATAATCTTCTTAACAGTTTTCCAACAATTGTTCTTGGTAGTTGATCCCTAAACTCTATTTCCTTAGGTATCTTGTATGGAGCAAGATTTTTCCTACACCACTCTATTAAATCATCTACTGACACCCTACCTTTATATTCATCCTTTAACGCAACGTACACTTTAATCCACTCACCAACTGAAGGATCAGGTATTCCTACTGCTGCTACATCTTTTATAGCTTCATGTCTAAATAATACTTCCTCTATTTCCCTTGGATAAATGGACCACCCCTTATACTTTATTAACTCCTTCTTCCGATCAACAACATAGAAGAATCCATCTTTATCCATCTTTCCAATATCCCCTGTACGTAGCCATGTCTTTCCATTCATAACAATTAGTGTCTCTCTGGTTTCTTCAGGCTTTCCAAAATATCCCTTCATAACTTGTGGTCCTGAAACCACAATTTCCCCTTCTTCTCCAGGTTTTAGAAACTCATTTTTTTCAATATGCATAATACCAGCATCTGTACTTGGCAGTGGAACACCTATACTTCCCACCTTTCTAAGTTCTGAGTTAATAGGATTGCAGTGAGTTACTGGTGCTGCCTCTGTTAATCCATATCCTTCACATATTAAAGCTCCTGTAAGTCTTTCAAATGTTTCCTGTATTGAGAGTGGTAGTGGACCTGCTCCACTTATACCTGCTCTTAAACTACTTAAACTATACTTCTTAACATTTGGATGGTTATTAATAGCATTATATATTGTTGCAACAGCCGGGAATAGTGTAGCTTTGTTTTCCTGTATACCCTTCATTATCTCCTCAACATCAAATCTTGGATACACTATTACTGTTCCACCCATGGCCACGGCACTATTTAATGTTACTGTTTGGCCATAAACATGATACCATGGGAGAACACCAATAATAACTTCTGTTCCAATCCTACTTCCAGTCCATAAATTACATTGTATGGCATTTGCGACCATATTATAATGTGTTAGCATAGCTCCTTTTGGAGTACCTGTTGTTCCACCTGTATATAGAAGTACTGCAATATCATCCTTTACATTGACATCCACCTTAGGCGGATTTGGCTTATATTTTTTAATTAAATCCATTAGTAGATATATATTTGGAGCTACTTCAACTTTAGCTTGAGGAATTTTCTTTAAAAACTTGCCTAGCATTCTTTTTAATGGTGGTAGGAGATCAGCAATATTTGTAATGACAGCTTTTTTAATAAAAGTCTTACTTTTAACATCCCTGATGTTGGCATAAAGTATATCTAGAACTATAAGTATCTCTGACTTACTATCATTCAACTGAAATTCTACTTCTCTAGCAGTATATAGTGGGTTTAAAGTTGTAACTATTGCTCCCGCTCTTAAGGCTCCATAGTATGCTATAGCAAATTGAGGACAATTTGGAAGCATTATAGCAACAACGCTTCCCTTTTTAACACCAAGATCGGCTAAAGCAGTTGCAAATCTATCTACTAGCTCATCAATATACTTAAATGTAAATTTAGCTCCCATAAAGCTTAAAAAAACTCTATTAGGAAGCTCCTGAGCAACCTGCTTTAAAAGCACATCTAATCTTACATCAGGAATTTTAGCCTCTTTTGGAATACCTGCAGGATAGAATTTAAACCAAGGCTTTTCTTCAATCATATAAGCACCATTTAATAAATAGAATAATAATATTTAAATGTTAAGTTATTTTTTATGAGATACTGTCAAAATAGGGTTTGTGTAGTGGTCTTTTAAGGTTTAGTGGGTTATTAGATTGTTGGAGTATGTGAATGTTTCTAGGGGAGTTTACATATCTTATGCTTGCTGGAAAGTTGTTGTAGAACTGTTGTTCTCTCAGTGCTCCAAGCTGTCTTCCATATGATTTCTTAATCCATACATGATATGTACTGCCTTAGCCTTAAGCTCCTAGGCATTCATGTACTAGGAACCTTTATCAACAAACTTATTCAGACATGATTTCAAAGCCTTCTTAACGCATACCTCACATTCATTATTGAATACAGCTAATATCCACACCTACTGCTACTAAACAAATGGATACTAGACTTTCCACCTTCAGCTTAGCCTCATCAACCACTACAGCTTTTCTCACCTAGGCATAGGCTGATAAGCTTACTCAGCTTCTAAACCCAATAATAACAGCAACATAGCTGGAGTCAGGTCTAACATAATCGCCACACCCTATAACCTAAGCTAGGCATCGATGCAGTTTCTAACCTTATGCTTAACTGGAACCTATTATGCTATTTAGCTGCTCTTTGAATGATAGTCTAGTAAATTTTACCTATAGATAGAAGCTTCAAGTAGGTTTCCCATTGTCTATCTATGTATCTTTGCAGTTCATCTATATTTTTCTCAGTTAAATGAGAGAATCTTCCTTGAATCTTTATGTAGCTTCTTACTGGCTTTCTTTTATTTCTATCTATTAAGACATTGCTTGGGGGATTTAGTTTAAATATTCCATTTTCAACTTCATATAGTACCCATGTACCTGTAAGAACAGCTAATCTACCGATTTCTATTGTTTTGCTTGATGGGAACCTCCATCCTGTTGGACATGGAGAATGTAGGTGTATATACTTCATTCCATAAATTTTAGATGCTTTTTTCAGTTTAGTTATGAAGTCTATAGGGTAAGATATCGATGCTGTTGCTACGTATGGTATTCCATGAGCAGCCATTATTAGCGGTAGATTCTTCTTATGCTCCTTTTTACCTGTAATGGTTGTTGTTGTCCATGCACCGTAAGGAGTTGCACCTGAACGTTGTATTCCTGTATTCATGTATGCTTCATTATCGTAGCATACATAAACAATATTTTCATTTCTCTCTGCAGCACCACTAAGTGCTTGCAGTCCTATATCTACAGTTCCACCATCACCTGCCCAGACAACAACATTAACGTTACTTCTACCCTTAAGCTCTAATGCCTCAACAATACCTGAAGCAGCGGCTGCTGAAGCTGCAAACGCTATATTAAGTATTGGGAAGTTTGCTGAGGTTTTAGGATATGCTCCCTGAATTATTGTTGAACAGCATGCAGGTATAACAACTATTGTTTTAGGTCCAAGTGTCTTCATAAGCAATCTTAATCCAAGTGAAGCTGGACATCCAGGACACGATGGATTACCAGAAAGCCAATAATCCTCAATAGGGAGATCTTTAATTTTTAAACTCATAGCTTAACCCCTTCTACCCCAATCCATCTTATAGGAATTGTTTCAACCCCCTCCTCAATACTTCTATATAGTTCTCTAACAATTAGCTTAAAATCGCTTACACTAATATCTCTTCCACCTAATCCAGCTATATAGTTTTGAACTATTGGTCTACTTCCTAGATCATATAGGCTTGTAAGTGTTTCGGTATAGAGTATTCCACCTAAACCTGGGGATAGGTCTCTATCAATAATAGCTATAGCCTTAAATCCTCTACATATTTCTCTAAGTTCCTCTCTTGGAAATGGTCTGAAAACTCTAATTCTAACAACTCCAGGTTTATATCCTTCATCACGTAGTTTATCTATAGCCTCCTTAGCATCACCGGCAGAAGACCCCATGACTATAACCCCTAAATCAGCATCCTCACATCTATAACAGTCCAGTAGCCCACTATACCTCCTACCAGTTAGCCTTCCATATTCTTCATCTACCTCCACTATAACTCTTTTAGCTCTCTCCATCGCCTTTTGAAGTCTATATCTGAATTCCATTGTTTGATCAGGATATGTCATGTTTGAATGAGTTAATGGATTATCAACATCAAGTATAAAGGGTAAAGGCTTTCTTGGAGGTAGAAATCTATCGATATCTTCTTGTTCTGGAACATTTATAGGGGTAGCTGTATGTGAGAGTATGAATGCATCAAGACCGACCATTACTGGAAGTAAAACCCTATCATCTTCAGCTACTTTAAAGGCTTGAATAATAGTATCTAAAACTTCCTGATTATCTTCGCAGAAAAACTGAATCCATCCAGTATCTCTCTGAGCAAGTATATCTGTATGTTCAGTCCAGATATTCCATGGTGGAGCTAATGCTCTACATACTACAGCCATAACTATAGGTAGTCTTGCATTTCCAGCCCAGAAAACCATTTCATTCATGTATATGAGCCCATGTGAGGCTGTAGCCGTAAATGTTCTTGCACCAGCAGCGCTAGCACCAATTATAGCAGCCATTGCACTATGTTCAGATTCAACTCTTATATATTTAGCTTTAAGTCTTCCCTCCTCAATAAACTCAGCTAGCTTCTCAACAATTTGGGTTTGCGGTGTTATAGGATATGCTGCTACGACTTCAACTCTTGATAGTAATGCAGCGTAAGCAGCTGCATGATTACCAGTTAAAACAACTCTCATATCTCCTCCTCTAAAACCATATCTATTGCTTTAGTGGGGCATTCATTCGCGCATATACCGCATCCTTTACAATACATGTAATTAATATCTACACTATCATTTATTCTAATTACAGTTCCCTCAGGACAATAGATCCAGCATAGCAAGCATTTTACACACTTAGACTTATTAATTACAGGCTTGAATGTTCTCCAGTAGCCTGTAATTCCAGCTGATCCTTCTGAAGGCTTTGATAATGGTGTTTCAAGCATTTCCATAATTAATCCCTATAGCTTCCTCATAGGCTGTTTCTACAGCCTTAACATTCTCATCAGCAATCTCTCTACTCCATGTATTTCTAATAGCTGTAATTACTGATTCAAGCTTCACTAAACCTGTAGCTTTAACTATAGCTCCAGTCATAGCTGTATTAACAATAGGAAAACCAGCAATAACAAGTTTAAGGTTAACAGCAATTTTGGTAGCATCAACAGTAACAACTTTATAACTATCCAACTTTAATTTCCTCATACTCTTACTTGTATTAAGAATTATAACTCCACCATTTTTCAATCCGCTTATAACATTAACAATTTCAATGATTTTAGGGTCGAAGACTGCGACAGCATCAGGCTCATAAATTTGACTATGAACTCTAATAGGCTTATCAGATACTCTAGCATAGGCAACGACAGGTGCTCCTCTACGTTCAGCTCCGAACATAGGAATACTTTGGCCCCACCTTCCCTCTATAGATGCAGCTTTAACAAGAAGCTCAGCAGCAGTAACAATACCTTGCCCTCCTCTACCATGGAGGCGTAACTCAAACATTAAAACACCGCTTAATGTAAAGCATTGCTATATAAAAATTTTTACACAAAAACTTTATAAGTCGCAGCTAATGAAAGTGGCTGCTTTTAGCTATTTTTTAAGTTTGGTAATAATATTATTAATTAGTATTGGTACTGTATCTGAGGCGTTAAGTGTTAAAGCATATACTACATCTCTTTCAAAACCTATACTAGCAAGATATTTAGCGTGTTCAGATTTTTCAGCTAAACTTCTCCAATTACTATTTTTAACTAGATTTAAAGCTGCTATAGCCACATCATCTAGTACAGCACCACATCTCTCTAATTCGTTAGCTATTAAGCCAGCCCCTATGAAATCTTCAAGGAAGAATAGCCCCCCTCCAGCCATAACTATAATTATATTTCTTCCCGTTTCAACTGCAAGCTTATATGCAGCTTCACTAACAGCTTTTATATTGATAACTCCACCTATGAGTGTAGAACCTAATTTACTAGCACTTCTTATTGCTTTTGTACCATTGGTTGTTGTTAAAATTACTATTTTACCATTAATAGCTTCAGGCTTAAACTCAAGTGGTGAGTTACCTAGCTTAAATCCTCTTGGCGGTATACCATCTCGTTCACCAGCTAAAATAGCATCTACATATATTTTCCTTAATACTCTAGCTTCCCTAATAGTAGCCACAGGTATAATTCCCTCAGCACCGTTTTCAATTGCTGTAATAATTGTTGTACTACATCTAAATACATCAACAACAATGGGTATATATTCCCCCCTAAAATATT
>CALHIW010000017.1 GCA_938030905.1 Candidatus Methanomethylicia archaeon
AGACTATGAGAACTTCTCCAAAATAAGCACGCGTGAGAAGTATTGGCCTATTTTACGCTCGGCATTTAAGGTAATTAAACGTTTATCCTATGAAGTTGAATAAAAAGCTATGAAAGCACATAATAACTATTTATTAAGACTTTTGAAGATTATAGGCTCACCACTAGTGTCGAATGAGGCTAGGGTTAGTAAAGAATTAAGGGGCAGTTACGATCAAAGGCTATTCTCTATAGCTGAGGCTAATAAGATACCGCTGGCTTATTTGAACACCGTTGCTTCTGAGGAAAGGCAGAAGCTTCCAGAGTTCAATTATCATTTATCCCGCTTCTATAGGTTAATGGAGATTACGGTCGATATTTCCAAGCTTTTTGAAGAGGAAGGTTTAGACTATATAGTCTTTAAGACGTTAAGGCCTTACCCTGAATATGTAGCCGATATCGATATACTCAATTTGGGCCCACATAAAGACTATGAAAAAATGATCGAGATTCTAAGATGTAGGGGCTATGTACTTATGGAAAGGGAAAGGGGAGGTTACTGCACTACTTTTCGAGGTCACAAAACGCGCTTTAAGACAGAAATTATGATAGATGTTTATGATCAAATAAGCGTCGGCTATCTAATTTATCTTGATAAACGCAAGTTAAGGGATTATATAGTGGAGAAGGAATTGCAGAACGGAGGTAAGGTTAAAGTTTTCGCACCCGAAGCAGAATTGATAACTATTATAGCTCACTCAACCATCAAGGAGAATATGTACACTCTAGCAGAGTACTATGCAACATTACACTATCTAGCTCAAATGGATCAAAATTCAATAGAAAGACTTACTAACTTGATAAGGGAAAACAGGCTTATGAACGCGTTTAGATGGCATCTAACAATAACAGCAGTTCTTCATAAGCTTGCTCATGGTTTTATACCCGAGAAAATTGTCCATTTATTGTTTAGGCTTGGAGGCCCATTAAGCAAAGTTCAGAGCCAGGTATCTAAATCAAATCCGCCATACAAGTGTGACCCTATAACCTTAGTTAGTATTTTTAAAGAGAAATTGCGGGATGACATATTTAGGAGAAGTCTATGTCTTCAAGTACTCACCTTTCCAACTAAGAGATTTACAAGAAGACTTTTGACAAGGATAAGGAATCTTGTTTATTAAATAATGAATGATAAAGCGATAGTCATATTAAAAGGCCTCCACCCACCCTGGAACATGGGCGAGGTTGTTTTATCGCGAAACTTCGTGAATATTTTAATGAAACTTTACGACGACATCGATGTACATTCGACGGTAGATGATGAGAGAGGCCCCTTAGAGTCGTCTGAAGACGGACTTCAGCTTCCAGTCAAGTACTATCATAATGAGGAGGAGCTGAGGTCTAACTTATTAAGAAATTTAAGCGCTCATCTCCAAGCGGATATTCACTTCATAAATGCTTCACTTAAGAGCTTTCACAACATTATAAGAATGGCAAGAAGGATATTTTTATATCAGTTTGCTTACAACGTCTTCAACGATCCTAAAATAATTATACACTCCATTGGAGCGTTGCCATTAACTTACATTAGTAAAGTGAGGATTATAACAACAGCTCTCGCCCCATATAATAATCTTCGAAGGCTCTTTAAAAGGCATTACTATTATGTTCCTGCGCCGATTGATTTACCAACTTACAGCAGGGAATTAATGAGTGCCGATTGCGCTTATAATGGGCTCAAAGTTCTCTATTTGGGTCACGGCTCTTACCTAAGGTTTCCCTATGATAAGATTCTTAAAGCTATCTTTAAACTTAAAAAGGAGGGTTATGATGTTAAGTTTAACATTTATATATCTAAGCTTGGTTATGTGAATTATATGAAATTTGTAAGAGACTTGAGGAGAATAATTGAAAAACTTAGCCTAGAGACTTTGATAAAGATTCACCTTGAAAACCTCTCTGAGTATAAGAAATGGCAGATAATTTCTGAGAACAGTATATTATTATTTCCCTCCTTAGTGAGTGCGGCTATAGACCCTCCACTCGTAATTTTAGAAGCTATGTTCATGGGTAAATGTGTTATAGCGACCTCTGTCCAGAGTATTTCATATTTACTAAAGGAAGGTAGAGGAATTGTTATAGATCAGCGAGACTTAGAATATAATATATATGAGGCATTAAAGTTTTTAGACAGTAATCATGAAGTGTTTAAAGAATATTGTATGAGAGCCAAAAAATGGGCAGAGAGGAATCATAGCATGGATCTAGTTTACAATAGGATGAAGCGGGTAATTAATGAGCTTTAATATTAGGCAGAAAGAAACTCTAGAGACTCCTAAAAGTTCTTAAAGGGCAAGGTTATTAAGTCTAAAATACCTTGACCTCGTGAGCGGTAACACTGCTCTTTTACACTTAAAGTTATCGAGCTTCTTAAAGCTCACGAAATATATGGTGGTGATATTATAGAAAACACGACTAAGAAGGCTAAGCAAAAAGTATTAAAGCTTATGTGGTTGACTTGCACGAGGATAATTATCGTTTCATAATGAAGAATTTGATTTTATTGCTCCCCTTGAGGTTATTGAGCACTTGTGGAGCACTATTAATTTTACGAGTAAGGCTTTTAGAGTCCTTAAGGCGACGGTTCCCTTTTAATTACTATTCTAAACATAGCCAGTTGTGTTAACAGGTTACTGCTTCTTTTTGGTTACCTTCAGTATTGCTACGAATGCTCTTTAAAGCATAGTCTTGAAAAGCGGCCTCTACAATTTGAGCTCGGTTTCTCAGGGCACGTAAGGCTTTATATATTTAAGACTTTAAGGAAGCACCTTGAGGTCTACGGCTTTAAAGTAATCTATGAGACCGATTATACGATGGGTTATGTATCCGGTAACCTCCTAGTAAGAATGCTTAACAAATTCCTCAGTATGAGGAAGAAGCTTGGAGCTGGCCGTTCTTCGTTGCAGTGAAGAATGAAAGCACTAAATGCTAAGGGAGAATCCTCAGACCTGGAGTTTTCTCGTAGCACTCAAAGGGTGTGATAATTCGCACGTTATAAGACTTTTAGGAAATAATGATGAAAGTTAAGACCGTTTTACTGTTTACTTTTGATGACGCTTCCTAAATATAACATTAAATGCGCCAATTTATTAGACAAGTATGGCTTTAAAGGTACATTCTATATAGATGTAGCCAGGATGTATAAGGCTAAACTTATTGAGGATGTTAAACATATTTCTGAATGGAATGAAGTAGGCTCCCATACTATGACTCACAGAAATCTCCTTCAGATACCCTTAGAAGAAGTCACTTACGAGCTTTATGCTTCGAAGCAGGAATTAGAAAGACTCCTTAATAAAGAATGCCTATCGTTTGCCTATCCTTATGGAGGGTACAATAAGAATATTATACAAGAGGTTGTTAAAGCAGGTTATAGTTCTGCAAGAACTACTACTCATTTTAACACTATGTTGGATCCGGATCCGTATAGGCTTTCGGTCACGTTATCGGCTTATCCCCATGTGTATAGGGATATCATAAAGGCCGCAACGCATTTTCATCTGCCTGAATTTTTAGTAAAACCGTATATTCTCAAAAGTGGGGGCATCTTGCGGAACTTGTTCTTAATAAACTACTTATAAGCGGGGGAGTATTTCACCTTTTAATACAGGCAGACTTTCTTGAAAATAGAAATGAATGGGACACTTTTGAAGACCTTCTATGCTTGTTGGCTTCATTAAGTAAACAAATACAAAATCTCACAGTTAGCGAGTATGTTGAAACCTTTGTTAAGCGCATAGGAAATAAACGAAGTAAACAATGAATATTTTAATACTATCAGAATCTCTTTGGCCCGAAGGAGGCGGCGGCGAGCTAGCTACCTATCTATACGCAAAGTTACTATCTAGCTACGATATTAAGACTAAGGTGTTAATTAAAAGCGGCTCCTGGTCTAAGGAATGGGCTGGACTGGAAGTATACAGAGTTTATGGAGCGGGCTACGGCAAATATTTCACTTTAACTCCCAACTTTAAAAAGGTCTTTGAGAGACTCGTCTCCTGGGCTAATATTGTTTACTTTGCAACAAGCTTTTTCGACCTTATACCATTTGTTAAGCGAAAAGGAAAACCAGTCGTTATCCATATCCATTCATATTTTCCAGTCTGTCCTGTAGGCCATTTATATAACTTTGCTGAAGGGAGCATCTGCCAGCCACGTAGTAGATCCTGCGCTAGGTGCATACTAGCTTACGAGCTTATTCGCAGGCCTCTTGCTCAAGCTGTTGCGTCACATACTCTGAACAGCTCTCTCACGAAATTATTCCTTAACTATGTTCTTAGAGCTAATGCCGTAATTTTTGTCTCTAGAAAGCAACGAGAGCTATTTAATAATCATATTAGTTACTTACTCGGTGGTGCGCCTAGGAATTTTGTTATATATAATCCTTTACCAGATTCAGAGCCTCTATTTGTAAATGACGATGACATAGGCTTTTTAGGCGGTTTAGATCCCATAAAGGGTTTCCACATACTTCTAGGAGCATGGATAAGAATATACAGAAAGTTTCAAAACGCCAGGCTTAGGATGGCTATGTCTGCAGATTTGCCTCAAAATAGCGAAAAAATAGGTGTCATTAGATACCCAAAGTTAAGAGGCGAAGAGTTTGTACACTTTTTTAAGCTTATTAAAGCTGTTATTGCACCATCAATAT
>CALHIW010000018.1 GCA_938030905.1 Candidatus Methanomethylicia archaeon
GTCTGCTTCTAAAGAATTTATAGATAACTTAAAAGCTCTAGAAGAATAACTATAAGATATGAAAGAATAGCAATAATCTATAAAGCCCTCACAACCATAGCATACATAACAATACACTAAGATACAGAGTTTAAAGATGAATTCTTAACTAGATTAACCTGCTTTAATTAATAAATTAATATATTTAATGGTATTAAATAATGCAGCTACAATGAGGTATATAGTATGAATATGATTTCTAATGTTTTTTAAACCAGCCCACTTCATGCATGATTTTTAAGGCTACCTCATTACTCGGACCATCGCCTCTTGCAACATTTATTGAAACCTCATTTCCTACAACATCTGCTATTCGAGCTACTGCTTTATGTGTAAATCCTGGACATAAAATAAATGCTTTAACCCCCTCTCTATGTGCAAGCTCTCTACATACTTTAACTGCTTCATCATCGTCCTTAACCAGTACGCTTATAAGCTCATACAAAGATGTTTGAATAACACATCTATGCCTCATTGAGTCAGCATCCGGAACATGAGCTATAAAAGCAGCCTTAAACCTTCCAACCATAGTAATCACAGTATTTTAATTAACTTACTAAATAAAAATTTTTACTAACAACTTATATTGCCCTGCCGATTTAAGCTTATTTGGAATTTCTAAATTATGATTTTAGTGTAGTAAGTAAGTTAATGGACCTACTAGAATACACTTTAGTATGAGTTATTGATTGTTGACAATCTATTTTTAATAATCCTAATGTAGTTGTACTCCTTATACCATTTTATTTCCTTCTTTATTGGATCTTCATTTATCTATGTCTTAATCATTTTACATGGTGCTTACTGTTAGTGGTTGTATGTTTGTTGATTGTGGTATACTGTATATTCTTTTGTTTATTCTAATGTTTCTATGTTTATTGTTGATTGATTATGCTTCATATTTAAGTGTTTATTGCTTTCCAATTTATATTTATCAACTTAATATTTTGTTTGCATATAGCATTTAGTATAACATTTAATGCTAGACTTCTAGAATCTTGTAGATATGTAGATGTCAAATTTTATGTTAGTGTATTATACTACTCCATACTCTTAAATACAATCTATATAGTAAGTGATTATAGCTATTCATCAAAATATCAGCATGATTAAGTATAACTAAATCTATGAATCCACCTAATACTCATAATACAATCAATAGCTAAATCCCACTTCTACAAAGATACACCTAAAGTAGATTAATCCTACAAGTATGAATGGTGTCTAACCATCGACGAAGCACTTGAATAATAACATTATTTAAGTAATATTATAGTAGCTTCTAAGTCTTTTAAGAGAATATGTTCTTTCACCATTGTCTACTTCGGTTTTCTCAATAACTTCTACTAGAAACTTTATAGCTTCATCCATCGCCTTCTTATTTGCTGGAAATGGAACACCGTCTTTACCTCCAAAAGCAAATGAGTACTTTACAGGATCCTTCCAGCTTGGAGGAGTACCGTAGATAATTTCTGAAATTAGGGCAAGTCCACGTATTGTAGTTGGTCCTATACCTTTAATGGTTAAAAGCTCCTCAAAATTCTTAGGCTGAATTTCATATGCATTTCTTAAAGCATCCCAATTAATATTACGAGGCATATATAGCGCATCTACGATATAGCTTGTACTTGAAATAGAAAGCCATTTATCTAGGCTCTCTTGGCATATCGGTCTTATAGATCTTAATGCATTTAAAATCTTACGTGGACCATCTTTAACCACATCTACACATATTTTTCTACAATTTTCACTACTACCTGAGGTCATATCTAAAACTCTTTTTCTTACAACATCGCCAATTATGGCTGTATGAGGTTCATTAACATAGTCTTTAAAAGCTGTAGATAACCAATGATATCTACGAGCTGTTTTATCATGAACATTCATACCTTGCTGTATAACAGCCCAATCTCCATCTTCAGAAATTATGATAACATGATGATAAAGAGGATAACCTGCCTGAATAGCAGCATTATCAATTTTAGCTGTAATTCTACTAGCATATTTTAAGCTTTCAATTTTAGATGTTGATAAATTAAACAAGGCACCCATAATCTCAATATCATTCAGAGTTTGAATTGAGCGCTTACCTTTACCACCACAAACAGCAAGACCATGCTTCTCATGTTTTAAAGCAGTTCTTAAAACACCAGAAACTACTGTTGTAACACCTGAGGAATGCCAATCGTATCCTAATATACAGCCAAAACCTTGAAACCAGAATGGATTTGAAACTCTTTTTAGAAACTCATGTACTCCATACTCATCTACAATGATTTTAACAATAGCATCTGCAAGTCTAATCATTCTTCTAACAAGCCAGCTTGGCGCTTTCCCACTATGGAGAGGAAGATAGGCTATTCCAGATCTTTCCAAAGCTATCATTAACTAGTTTAAACTAAGAGATTTAAACTTATCTCATGGCAAAAATTAAATAACATATGATTTAAGGCGGAGCCATAAATATATATTAATGGAGATTATGAAGAATATTATCGAAGTCCTACCTACATGCGGTTTTAGAGTAATGTTAAATAAGCAGTATAGCTTTATAAAGTTAGAGTGGTCAGCATTAGAAGTATTGACTACTAGATAGTTAACTGGTGAGTCTATGGTTAGGGATATTTTACTACATCATGCACTTATACCCATTCTTGGAGTGATTTTTATGATTGTATCATTTACACTCATTGTTCCAGGCATCCTAGGATTAGCTTTCATATTGAGTGGGAAATATGATGAGGCAAATATTACAACTGCACTTCTATACATTGGACTCGTATCCTTTGCCTTGGGATTTTTTACCTTTAGAAAGTTTAGAATTGGTAGTGTAAGATTAAGCTATGGGGAGGCTATTCAAATAGCAGTTATTTCATGGATTCTTATACCGATAATTAATGGAGTAGCAGTAAGCATTTCAGGGTTAATGAGTCCTATAGATGCCTTGTTTGAATCTATAAGTGGCTTTACAACAACAGGATTGACAGTTTTAAAACCACCTATTGAGAATCAACCATTAACTCTACTGTTTTGGAGAAGTATTTCTCAATGGGTTGGAGGACTTGGGATAATCTACATATCGATTCTAGTAATTGCACCTCCAAGCCTACTAACAATGAGAATATTTACTGCAGAGGGACATTTAGAAAAAGTTGAAGCGAGCGCTGTTGAAACAGCTCATAAAATAATTAGAGTATACCTGTTACTAACAGGTTTGGGTATTATTCTATTCTTAATTGTAGGTATGAATCCTTTTGATGCGTTAAACCATGCATTAACAGCAATAGCAACCGGTGGATTTAGTACAAGAACTGAAAGCATTGGATACTACAAGTTAATTCAAGTATATATTGCTGCAATTATAGTAATTATACTTGGAGCTTTAAACTTTCCATCCTATGTGAAACTTATGAAGGGAAGAATTAGGGATTTCATAAAGTATGAGGAAAATGAAGTGTTTCTAGTGTTAGCATTTTCAATATCTATACTTCTAATCTCTATACTCATTTCAAAAAGTAATATTGAAAATCCTATTATGTTCGGGGTCTTCCATATAGTTTCAGCTATTGGTGGATGCGGATTTCAAATTGGAAACTTAAATATACTTGATGAGTCCTCAAAAGCATTAATCATAATTTCCATGATTCTTGGGGGATGTACAGATTCAACAGCTGGGGGTATTAAAACTTTAAGAACAATAATGATGCTAAAAGCCTTAACGTGGGAGCTTAAACTAGCATTATCGCCAAAGGGGACTAGAATAGCTAGAAAGATTGGTGATAGGGAAGTTACCGATGAGGTATTAATAAGAACGGCTTTATTCATGATAATATATGTATTCCTAGTATTTATAGGTGGGGTAGCAATTAGTATTGAGGGGTACTCATTAACAGACTCAATATTTGAAGCTGCTTCTGCTATAGGCAATGTAGGATTAACGGTAAACATAACCTCACATCTAGCTCCCACATGGATTAAATTGATTTTGATGATATATATGCTTCTAGGAAGATTAGAGATTCTACCGTACCTACTACTAACTTACAGACTCATTAAAAAATACAGCCTAATTTAAAACTGTAATTCTAGAGTTATAGAAGGAAAGGATGAAGAATATAATAAGTTTATAAACTTATTAGGAATGTATAGGATAGCCTCAAGTTAGCTAATTATTGGGTATATTCTTTTAAATAGTAAAGTTTAATTAGAATTGGAGATTATCAATTTTAATGAGGGTCTTAATTATTGGTGCTGGAGATGTTGGAAGAAGACTTGCAAGGACATTAACTAAGAGTGGTAATGAAGTAGTAGTTATCGATAGAGATAAGAGAGCATGTGATATTGTTGCTAGTGAAACTGATGCGTTAGTGTTAAATAGGGAGGCTACAGATTTGAACGTATATGAAGAAATAGAGGCAAATAAGTTTGATATTGTACTTGCATTAACAAATAGAGATGAAGTTAATCTTTTTGTATGTATGGTTGCTAAAAATTATGGAGTACCGAGAATTATAAGTCTTGTAGAAGACGAGAAAATAGCTGAGTTTATGAGTGGATTAGGTGTTGAAAAACCATTATGTAAACCTAAGCTGGTTGCAAATACATTAAGCAGCATTATTGAGGGGGGGAGGAGAATGGTAGAAATTTTTGAAGCAGAAAAGGGAGACTTCAAAATAGTAGTAGTAGAAATTGGTGAGCATATAGTAGGTAAAGCATTAGGGGAACTTAGTATACCTTTACGAACAAAAATAGTATCAGTATTTAATGGTGAAGAGTTTATTGAACCAGATCCAGATTATACTTTGAAATATGGAGACATGATTATAGCATTAGTCCATGTAGATGATGTTAGAAAGCTGGAGGAAGTATTAAGGTGAAAATGGAATGGTTGAGGCTTGGCAGTGGATAATTGATCAGATATCACTTATAGTGATTTCGAGAATACTTATTACAATTGTATTTGCTTATTTGGTGGTTAAATTTTTAGGATTTATTCTCTCAAGACTCTCACATAAGCATATTATAAGCTATGAAGATGCTAAAAGAATAGATGCTATAATTACAGTATTTGTATATGCAGTTGCAG
>CALHIW010000019.1 GCA_938030905.1 Candidatus Methanomethylicia archaeon
ATAACATGTAAACACAATTACTGAAAAACACCACTCAAACACATAACAACCACAACATAAAGAAACCAACAACCAGCATACACATAACATAATCAAAAACACAGAAACAACAGAAGCCAGCAACAAGAATTAAACTACAAAACAACTCTATCTAGTTATACAACCTAGTTAGTTAATGATTATTCAGATAATCTTATAACTAAATGTTCAATGCATGGCAATAGCTGTTAATGTTCTTCTTACACCTTTAATGCTATGAATTTTAGCTATAACTAAAATTCATTGAATTTTAGTTATGGATTGAGGTAGAGTTGAATTGAGAAGCTTTTTAAAATGTGAAACTCAATAGGCTTCTCATAAATAAGGTTTTCATTAAGGAAAGAAAAATAGTATTAATCCTCTATCTGGATGAATACAGGGAAATGAATGAGCATTATGAGCTTGTTAAAGCCTAGTAAAAAGGTCGTAAAACTATAGATTCATAGCTTAAGCTGGTCTATTATCACTTCCTAGCTCCAAGGCTTGTAGCTATAGATGAGGTAAAGCTCCAAAGAAAGCTCTTCTTATTTACGGATAAGAATAAATGTGGGCTCTAGAAGTTTGGCATTTATGTTCTTAATATTAGTTAAGCTTAAATACTTTAGACTCTAATATTGAGAACTGTAAGAGTAGCTATGATCCTGAGAAATTGAGGCTGGTATTCATGGGCTTTAACAGTCCAAGCTTGAAATGAATCCATGTAACTTCAGCAATTGAAATGCAATGAAGCATTACCTTAGGATCTTTAAGAGCATCTAAAAAGCTTATAGAGTAATCTGAATCCAAGTTTAAGAAATGATGGCTGTGAATTCATAGCCTAAATCCAGCGTGGATATGGTTATCTAAGAGTTAATCAAAACTTGGGTTTTCGTCACTAGAATAGTAAGCCCATCCTGTCAGCCCCATTTCCCCTTATTTTTCACTAAGAGAATATAACGATTTCCAATATTCTAAATTAGATTTCGCTAATTTTGTTATGTAATAATAGAGTGTTATCAGTGCTCAGTGTCTAATCATCTATCATCCGGCTCTAAATTCATCATCTAATAGTAGTATCACTCTACTAAATAAATTTAACATTATAAGTTTCAATTTCTGATTTTAATAGCTTCATGGTTTAATTCTTTTAGCCTTATCTTGCTTATTTTAGTTATGGATTGAGGTAGAGTTGAATTGAAGACTTATTAGGCGTATAAGATTTTATTAGGATCTTAATTTGTTGATAGTTATGATGATAAGCTTAGGGGTTAGAATATAGGAAGGTAGTAGCCTACTCAGGTTACTGATATATGCTAGGTTTTTGAGTACTGAGCATACTGTTTATGTTTTTCCTCTAGTTTAATGTAGCTTAAGGGTCTACAAAAGCTTTAATAGACTTACACTTGGTTTCTATCTATTAATTATAATTAGGCTGGTAGCCTAAACTTAGACTGAATTTAACACTCTTCCAATCTTGAGTGGTATGGTACTGAGTAGTAAGGATAACAATTATCAAGAGCATTGAAGCAACATATCTCTAGAATGGAGGGAGCCCATACCATATAATATCGAAATTTATAGAAAACGAGGTTAGCTGTGAAGGCTATTAGATGGCTTAAAGCTTAGAAAAGTAGTTATGGGGTATAAAAGGTTGTAGTAACATATAGAAACTCTCATAACTATAGCATACATAATACATTTAAGATACGGAATTTAGAGATTAACCCATTAAGCTTAAATATGAGTTTAAAGATCATGAAGAAGGCCTAGAAGTGTAGGAAGCTTACTTGAAGCTCAAAATAAGTTTAAAATGGAATGGAAATGGAGGAGGAAATAGAATAGGTAATACTGCTTTTAAGCCTGATAAACTATAATATAAGTTCATTCTCTGCTAAACTAGCAGAAATTCAGATACATTTATTTATCGTTAAATTTTTAAATCTAAAATCTTTTTAACTTTCACCTATAGCAGTGACTCTATATGTCAGCATTTAAATGCCAAGTAATAAGTGAACGTGTTAATCCACTACTAAAAAGAAGAGAAATAGCATTCATAATATATCATAAGAATACAGGTACTCCATCAAGGTACTCTATAAGAGAATATTTCTCATCAAATTTTAATACATCCTTAGAGCAGATATATGTCTATAGTATAAGTACTAAGTTTGGATGTGGTGTATCAGAAGGAATTGTACATATATATGATACTAATGATGCTGCAAAAATAGTGCCAATTCATATTAAGATGAGAAACCTCAAGCCTGATGATCGTGAAAAGCATACTAAAGAAGTTAAAAGGAAAAGTTTTAAGGAAAAGAAATCTTAAAGGGGATAGGGATATCAAATGGCTACCGCACATAAGAGATATAATATAGATTACTTAAAGGGTAATGTTAAGTTAAAAAATAAAATATGTCCACGTTGTGGAGCAATTATGGCTGGACATGTAACTCCAGTAAAACGTTTTGCTTGCGGTAAATGTAGCTATACTGAATTCCTATAATTTTAAGGTATGTAGGAATGCGCTCTCAAAAGTGCATTGTTCTTGGCATCGAATCCACAGCACATACGTTTGGTTGTGGTATTGCTTCAAATGATGGAAGAATCTTAGCTAATGAAAACTCAGTATATATACCAAAGGAGGGAGGAATACATCCAAGAGAAGCATCAAGGCACCATAGCACCGTAGCATATAAAGTCGTGGCCTCAGCTTTAAGGAAGGCAAAAATTAAAAAAGAGGATATCAATGCTATTGCTTTTTCTCAAGGACCTGGGCTAGGTCCATGTTTAAGATCTGGAGCAACAATCGCTAGAGCTATAGCATTAATACTCAAAAAGCCATACATACCTGTAAATCACTGTGTCGCTCATATAGAAATTGGTCGTTTAATATCCAAGTGTTATGATCCACTCGTAATTTATGTTTCTGGAGGTAACACTATAATTAGCGCTTTTGATGCTGGTAGATATAGGATTTTCGGTGAAACACTAGACATAGCTTATGGGAACTGTATAGATACATTTTCAAGAAATCTTAATTTTCCATATCCTAAACCTAACGAGCTTCATCCTCTTGATCATATATCAACTGAGGGGGGGAATTTTATAGAGCTTCCTTATATTGTTAAAGGACAAGATATAAGTTATAGTGGTCTTCTAACAGCTGCTCTCAAAAAAATCCAAGAAGGATTTTTCTGGAGAGATGTTGCTTACAGCTTTTATGTAACAGCATCAGCAATGCTCATTGAGGTTGCTGAACGTGCATTAGCACATACTGGGAAGAGAGAGGTTCTACTTACTGGAGGTAATGCTAGAAGTAGACTTCTTCAATCAATGTTACAGTTAGTTTGTGAAGAACGTAAAGTTAAGTTTTATGTGGTTCCATCAGAATATGCTGGAGATAATGGGGCCATGATAGCATGGACAGGGGTACTAGCATATAAACATGGTATAATTACTCCAGTTGAGAAATCAACAATTAAACCTAAATGGCGTCTTGACGAGGTAGATATACCTTGGAGACTATGAACTTTGAGAAGTTACTAGGAGTAGGAGCTGAAGCCTACTTGTATCTTATTAAGTGGTTTGATGCTGAAGCTATCAAAAAAGTTAGGGTCCCTAAAAAATATAGAGATTCAAAATTAGATCTATTTATAAGAACTTCTAGGACAATACGTGAAGCAAAACTATTAACAGCTGCAAGATCCATTGGAGTTCCAACACCTACAGTATACTATGTGGATACTGATGATTCAACAATTATAATGGAATACATTAAGGGACAAAGATTAAAAGAGCTTTTTTTAAGTCTTAATAGCTTAGTTCAGAAAGAAATATGCTTAAAAATAGGTGAGTTGATAGCTTTACTTCATGAAAATGGAATTATACATGGTGATTTAACAACATCCAATATGATTCTACATGGATCAGGACACATATTTTTAATAGACTTTGGACTTGGCGAATTCGCATATGATATTGAAGCTAGAGGTGTTGACCTACACTTAATGATGCGGGCTTTAGAAAGTACACATTATAACATAGCTAAAGACTGCTTTAACTATATACTTGAAGGATATAGTAGGATTTCTGGTGTAAACATAAGTAAATTAGTGCTATTAAAAGTAAATGAAATAAGAAGCAGAGGTCGATATATTAGAAAAAGGCGGTGAAATATTAATAATTTTAAGAAACAAATATTTTTTATAACTAAAAATTTAAATAAAGTTAATGAAGCAAATGAAATTGCAAGTAAATATAGTGTTGAATTTAAACCGATTGCTATTGAAAAAATCGAGGTTCAGTCGGACAACTTAGCTAAAATTGCGTATTTTAGTGCTAAAATTGCTTGGAAAAAGTTAAGAAAGCCATTAGTGGTTGAGGATTCAGGACTTTACATTAGGGCTCTTAATGGATTTCCGGGTCCATATTCATCATATGTTTATAAAACAATTGGTTACTTTGGAATCCTAAAACTCATGGAAGATGTAACAGATAGAGGGGCTCATTTTAAATCAGTTGTTGCCTTTTATGATGGAAATATATATAAAATATTCATCGGCACAGTTTATGGAGAAATCATAAATGATGCTAGAGGATACTATGGATTTGGTTTTGATCCTATATTTAAACCTGAAGGTTCTACACGAAAAACGTTTGCTGAAATGAGCTTAAAGGAAAAATGCATGTACTCACATAGAGCTAAATCTATCACAAAGTTTTGTATATGGTTTAATAAACTTTTAGGATAAAGTTTATTAATAGCCCAGCATTTTACTGCGTACTTAGGTGAAGCTTACTTGAGGAAAAGTAAAAAGAAAGGAAAATCACACAGTACCAGACCAGTTAAAACGGAGGCTGATAAATGGGTTAAATATTCACCAAATGAGATTGAGAGTCTAGTAGTTGAACTAGCACGTAAAGGTTTAGGGCCATCTATGATTGGAATAAGATTAAGAGATCAATATGGTATTCCATCGGTTAAAGAGCTTACCGGCAAAAGCATCTCCTATATACTGAAAGAAAAAAATCTTCTTCCCACTCTTCCTGAAGATCTTCAAAATATGATGCAACGTGCTCAAAAGATTCGTAATCATCTAGAAGCTCATCCTAAAGATGTGTTCTCTAAGAGGGGGCTAATGCTACTAGAATCTAGAATATACAGGCTCGTAAAGTACTATAAACGTGAAGGTATACTACCTGCTGATTGGAAGTATTCGGCAACTCTATTTACTCCAAAATAGCCTCTTTAAAATAGTTAATAAATATAGAAAATGAATAAGTATAAAGCCTCAGTTTGTAATTAAATTCACAAATGATATGAACTCTAACAGAAGCCTGCTATTAAAAAAGGCAGATCAGGTAGCTAAAGTTATAAAGGATTTTATGAATGAGGGCAAGAATTTTAAAGTTTTAGCACATCATGATGCTGATGGGATATCATCAGCTAGTATTTTTGTCTCCATACTAGCTCACTTTAAAACCAAGTTTCATGTAAGGGTCATAATGCAACTTAATGAGAAAAATATACTAAATATGCTTTCTTCTAAATCTGATGTTTTAATATTTCTTGATTTTGGAAGCGGATACAAAGATGTAATTAAAAATGCAGCTCCAGAAAATGATATTATAATCATTGATCATCATGAAGTATTGAAATCTTTTAAAGGAGATGAAAAATTGATTGAGTTAAATCCTCATCTATTCAATATAAATGGCTCTTATGAAATAAGTAGTGCTGGATTAGCATTTTTAATTGCCGAAAAAGTGATTCCTGAGGGTAGTCTAAACCTATCACTACTTGCTATTGTTGGAGCTATAGGCGATAGACAAGATAGAGGTGAAATGCGAAGTTTAACTGGTGTAAATAGCGTGATTGTCCAAAAAGCAGAAGATGCTGGATTAATAAAATGTAAGTTAAGTTTAAGACTTTTCGGAGCTGAAATACGTCCATTAATTAAATCATTAGAATACACAACAGATCCATTTATACCTGGCCTTAGTGGTGATGAGGGTGCATGTTATAAGTTTCTTAGAAGCATAGGCATCGAACCTAAGAAGCCTGATGGAAAATGGAAAACCCTTAATGATCTTAATGATATTGAAAAATCAAATTTAACATCGAACCTCATAAAGTACATGATAAATAAAGGAATGGAGCCCAAGGAAGCGGAGTCAATTATAGGCTATACATACATTGCAAATAATGAACCCCCTTTCTCTCCACTAAGAGATATTCGTGAGTTTTCATCACTATTAAATGCTTGTGGCAGAATGGGTAAAGGAGGCCTCGGAATCGCAGTATGTATAAAGCATGATAAAGCAATAGAGGAAGCAAATCAATTAGTAGTTGAATATCGTAGAAAAATATCAAGCTATATAGCATGGCTATTTGAAAATCCTGAAAGAATTAGAAAGAGCAGATATATTCAAAGCTTTCACGGCGGATCATTTATAGAGGACTCCATGATTGGAACAGTAATATCAGTTACTATGAATTCATGTTTATTTTCTCAGAACAAAATTATAATTGCCTTTGCTAATAGTGATGGTCAAATAAAGGTATCTGCCCGTTCTCCCCCTCAAATTATTGGGGTGAATATAGGATCAGCTCTACAGGAGGCAGCGGAAAAAGTGGGTGGGAAGGGTGGAGGACATGATGTAGCTGCTGGTGCATTTATACCAATAGGCGCTGAAGAACGCTTTCTTCAAATATTAGATGGACTAATTGAGAAACAATTAGGTAGTAAAAAATTATGATTTGCAGCTCTGTTAAAGCTGTTGTTAAAATTACATATTCGAATACTAAATTGGCTAAGCTAATACTTGATTCAACTCAGCCTGATAATATTAATCTTCCCCCATATATAGAAATACGATCAGCAATTAAGAATAATAGTCTAGTGTTTAAAATTAGGTCATGGAAAGAACTTGGTAGCTTACTTTATGCTGTTGACGATCTTTTACAGTGCATATCATCTATTGAGAAACTAAAACTGTAATTAACGATCTAGATTCTAAGTGTTAATCATTGCTTTGTGGCTTAATTCTGAAATTCGTAATTCAATTTCATATAGAATACGAGAAACCTTAGTAATCTATAATTGTATTACTTATGGGACGCGAGAAATAAATACTAAACTACAAAGTATTATTAATAAATCTAGTAGCTAGATGGTCGTGTTTAATTAGGGTTTAGAGTGTTCTTTAGACTTCTTGGGGGTTATGTTGCAAGGGGCTTGCTGGATAGTACTGTATTACTATACTTATTAGATCCTTACCAGGATGGTTTCAGTATTTTTTAACTCTCTTCACTAAGATTGATACTGTTTAACTCTAGATTTAGAGTCTAGTAGGCTTG
>CALHIW010000020.1 GCA_938030905.1 Candidatus Methanomethylicia archaeon
AGGAAGAGTTGAAGATGTTTAATGAGGTTGCCAGTGATATGGGGGTACGGTACGTCGTCGTTAAAACCTTTAGGTTTCCAGGATATGTACCTGACGATATCGATGTTCTGATCCATCCGGATTCACAACATTTAATCTGGAAGCTTGTATCCACATTCATCAATGAACATGGATACTTTCTTAGAAGCAAGGGCACTACCGAAATGACTCTCCAAAAGGTTGTTGATGGGGCATACGTCGGCTTCGATATACATTCGGCTTTAGGAGCCGGCTCTTACATATACCTCGACACGAGACTTGTTTTCAAAAATTCCGCTAATATAAAACTGGAAGATGTAAATATACCAGTAGTAAGTAGAGAAATTGAGTTAATCATATGTGCTGCACACGCCATCATGAAAGAGTTTGAGCTAACTCTAGCAGATATTTTGACTTTTCTTCATCTGTCTTCATTCATGGAAGCAGTGGAAATATTGGAAATTGCCGAAAATGTAGGTTTGAAAAACGCTGTTCACGCCTATTGGAGGGTCTCCCAGTTTTTAGTAGAAAATATTCTGAGAAAAAAGGTCATGGTTTTACCCTATAGAATCCCCATATACTTCACTATACTTGCATACATTGAAAACATAAGATATAGGATGAAATTCAGCGGCATCAAGCCTGTTAAGGATCTATTAGCTTTTCCCCATGCAAAGGGAGTGAAAAAGTTAATCGGTCTAAAATGATTATAAATATGCTAAGCAGAACTTTATAAAGCGAGGTGTAGTTGGCTAATGTATAAGCTAATATACTTTTTCGGTCCTGATGGGACTGGCAAGAGCACCCATGCAGATCTTGTTGCAACCCACTTGAGGCAAATGGGTCTTAGGGTTTGGCGTACGAGCGTGAAACAACATCATACCCTTTCATATCTGCTTTTGAGGATGCTGAGTCGTAGGAACCCTAGGGGAAAAGTCATAAACTACTGTGGCTTTAATGATGTATTAACTCATAGAATAAGGACGCCCTGGAAAATCCTCGAAATAATGAGTTTATTTCCCGCGATACTTTATCGTATAATCCTGCTGTCATTGTTAGGCTACATAATTATTTGTGATAGGTACGTGTTGGATACCTTAGTATCTCTCTCATATTTTCTTAAGGATCCAAAGCTTATATCAGGCATGTTCGCCAAACTGATGGCTAAGCTAATACCGAATGGCTCTCTCCTTTTCTACATGAATGCGGAGACAGGGGTCATACTCAAGAGGAAAGAGAATGAGCTGCTGACGACGCAACTTATTGAATATTATAGACAAGCGTATGAGGACATTATAAAACAACTAAAAAGGTATGGTCTAGCTGTAGCGCGGATATGCACAACTACAACTTCAATTAAGAATGTCCATGAAATCATACTGAGCTACTTAAGCCTAAATAAGCAATTTTTAGATGGCTAAAAAGTATATTGAACTGCTGGAAGAGGAGCTCCCGCCACCAAAGCATAAAATGTATGTTATGTGGAGGCAGTATGCATTAAATGCCATCAAGAAGGGGAGACTATTAAAGAGGATATTATCAAAGTTCACATCCTTAAATAACATAAGGATATTGGATGTTTGGTGTGGCAAGGGAGGGATATCAATAGCCTTTGCAGAGGAAGTGGCAAATGTATTTCGAGAATTTTGAGAATTATCACTCCAACTTTCATATTCGTATGTAAAAAATGAGAATAGTAGTGTTCTCTGAATTGTTCCACCCCCATGGTGGAGGAGCGGAGCTGGCGACATGGCTTTACTCGAGGCTACTCGCTGAAGAAGGATTTGAGATAGCAGTTGTTACTAGACAGTTTCCAAGTGAGCCGTCAACGGAACTCCTCAGCGATAAGATAAGGATATTCAGAGTTCCTATGAAGATGACATTAGGAAGCAGATACGATACGCTGGTTAATTCATGGATTTTAGCTAACAGCTTCATAAGAAGGCTGATCAAAGGAAGTGATATCGTTTATGTTCCATGCGGTTGGCATAGCGTGATACCCGTTGCCAAAATTTACAAGAAGCCCGTAGTAGCCCATTTGCACAACTACTCGATTGTATGTCCAACATCCTTAATGTTCAACCTCACTAGTCAAGGAATAAGTGCATGTTCTCTTAAATCTTTCATACTTCATGAATATATCGAAAAGGGGCAAGATCCTCTGTCTATTGGAGTTTCATGTTTTATGAATGAAGTTATAGGTAAACATTATAACGAGCTAGATATGCTTGCAGACCTATTAATATGTGTTTCAAAAAGACAATTTAAAATCATAACCGAAATTGTTCCAGAATTATCTAACAGAATTATAATTATACCTAATCCTACACCAGAAATTCATACTATAGAGAAGCAGCTCAAAGATAACCCGACTTTCTTATATGTGGGTGGCAGTAGCTATGTTAAGGGTTTTTACATATTTTTAAAGGGGTCTCAAAAATTTCTTAAGAGGAGCGGTTTTGTTAGGTTTTTTATTGCGGGAAATGTTGATAAAAAGAATAGGTTTTTAATTACTGAATTAAATAAAAGATTTAACGGGAGTTACGTTTTGTTAGATCGCATTAACCATAACGAACTCTTAAAGCTTCATTCTGCAGTCTATGCTCTCGTGTTTCCATCATTATCTGAAGAACCATTACCCTATGCAGTGATGGAGTCAATGTTAATGGGAACAGTACCAATAGCTTCTAAGGTTGGTGGTGTTCCTGAACTTGTCGAAAACACTTTTGCTGAAAAAATGATGTTTTCTCCCGGGAATATTGATGAGTTAACAGCTCGTATGGAAACAATTCTTTCCATGAC
>CALHIW010000021.1 GCA_938030905.1 Candidatus Methanomethylicia archaeon
TCGTTTAAATATTTCTCAAATAAGAAGTTAAAACCAACTGAGATAGATTTAGATTCATTCATTGATGTTAAAGGTTGGAAATCTGTAGGAAATAAAATTACTATTGACAAGGTAAGGTCAGGAACATTTTCACTACATGAAAGGAAAGAGGTAGAAGAGAAGGAAGACATAAAAGTAGAGGAGAAAGTTATGACCTCTGAAGACAAACCAAAGAATAAAACAACAAAAACACAAGAGGAAGATAATTTTGACGTTGGAGAAACTTTAGAGCTAGATTTGGATACAGATCAATTAAATTTATTTGATGAAAAAGATTAAGGTTGCGGTTGATATTGGCAACTCTAATGTTGTTATTGGTCTATTTATAGAAAATAAGTGGGAGAAAGTATACAGACTAAGTTCTAGGAAGAATATTACCTACTGGTCTTTCAAGAATAAACTGAAGAAAATTATTTCTCTTAATGACTTTAATCCTTCCAATGTCGAATCTGTTATAATAAGTAGTGTTGTACCAACTTTGACAGATGTAGTTAGAATGTCTTGTAGTGATATGTTATCTGAAAATATCACCATTATAAAATCTAAAGAAGTAAAACTTGTAAAAATTAAAATCGATGATATTAATGAAATAGGTACAGATTTAGTTTGCAATGCAGTAGAGGCTTCAAGTATGTATGATGAAAATGTGATAGTTGTTGACTTTGGAACTGCGCTTACTTTTACTACAGTTTCAAAATCAAATGAAATTCTTGGAGTTAATATTGTTCCGGGACTTCAGACAGCAATAAGCTCACTTTATAAGAATACAGCAAAATTACCTACCATTGAAATTGAATTGCCAGACAAGGTAATTGGAAAAAATACAGTCCATTCAATACAAAGTGGAATTATGTTTGGATATGTTGGGTTAGTAAAGGAAATGTTAGATAAAATTAAATCCGAATTAACTGGAAAAACTAAAGTAATTGCAACTGGTGGGCTTTCTAAGTTTGCTAAACCTCTCAAGGGTTATTTTAATGATATTTTACCTACTCTAACATTAGATGGAATGATTAAGATTTTAGATAAAAACAACAAAAAAATATAATAAATTGCGGAAATATTTGAACTAAAATCTTTTATTTCAGTATAAAATATAGACATCAATTAAACTAAATAAACTAATGTTATGAAAAGTGTTATTACTTGTGATATGGAGGGTAGAGTTTTAACTATGAACGACGACGCTGTAAAGATCTTTGGATATAAGAAAGAAGAAATTATTGGGAAAAAAAGAGTATCAATTTTCTCACCAGGAGAAATCGTTATTCAAAATGTAGGAAACTGGTTGGCAACCGCAGATAAACTTGGTGAATTTGTTGGAAAAACATATTTCCTTAAGAAAGACGGTACAAAAATTAATGCTAAGATAAGTATCAGGCCTACTTTTGCTGACGGTAAAAGCAATGCCCAAACAGGTTACTGTGGTGTCACAGAAGTTATTGATGAAGATGTTACTGTTCCAATTAACCTTTCAACGAAGATTATAAAGGGTGTTGCAATAACTAGAGTTCCATTTACATCTGCGTCAATATTTCCGATATTAGCTATTGCTGCTTACTATGCAGGATTAGGTGATGGTTTATTTAGTGTTACAAGTTTATTATTAGCTGTTTTTGGTGTATTGTTGTTACATCTATCATCAAATGTTTTTAACGACTACTTCGATGTCAGTGATGGGACTGACGAAGCTAATAATGAATATTTCCAACCTGGTGGTGCTGCAATCACCGGTGGTAGTAGGGCAATAGAACTTGGAATTATTACTTTAAATAAGACTAAAACTGTTGCTACCTCTCTTTTACTTGCTTCTCTGCTAGTAGCAGGTTTTTTATTTTATAATATTTATCAGGTAACGGGTGCAACCTCAAATGTAGAAGGTGCTCTAGCTGTTGGATTATCAGGGTTATTTTTAGGATATTTTTATACTGCTAGACCTCTTAGACTTGTTGCGAGACGAGGACTAGGGGAGTTAGCAATTTTTCTTGCTTTTGGTCCACTTCTTACGTTAGGAACGGGATATGCCATTTCAGCAGAAACTATTGGTTTTCTATCTAGTGAATTTTATATGTTACTATCATTAGGTGTTCCCTTTGGATTTTTAACTACAAATATCTTATATATTAATCAGTTTCCAGATGCTGAAAGTGATGCAAAGACTGGTAAGAATCACTTAGTTGTAACTTTAGGCAAAAAAGCAGCTAGATGGGGTTATTTAGTGATATTATCACTTGCATTCTATTCTTCTGTCTACCTTAATGATTTATTAAATGTTCACGAAAATTTCAATTCAAATGTATTCCTCGTAGGAAATGCAGTATTGTATTTATTTGGATTATCAATTTTCATGAAACTATTGAAGAATTATCAGAAGAGAGAATTAGTTAATGCTAACATCCAAACTATTATACTACAAACATTGTTCTGTGTGTTCTATATTATCTCTCTTAACTTATTCTTCATTTAATGAAGCTATATATCATTCGTCACGCTGAGACTGAATATAATAGAAAGGGTATAATTCAAGGTTCTGAGGTTGATAGTGACATTAATGATGTAGGTGAAAGTCAAGCTAATTCATTCTATGAGTATTATAAGAATATAAATTTTGATAAAATTTATGTCTCAGATCTTAAGAGAACCTTCCAGACGATAAGAAGGTTTACTGAAAATGGTTCATCATATGAAAAACTTAAAGAGTTTAACGAGATAAGCTGGGGGGTTAACCAGGGTAAAAGTGATGATTTAGAAGATTATTCTAAACTTATTGATACATGGTTAGCTGGTAATTTAGATAATAAGTTTGAGGAGGGAGAATCTCCAAATGAAATGTCTGTAAGGCTTGTAAAAGGATTTAATAAAGTATTAGATGATGATCACGATACAGTCCTCTTATGTATTCATGGAAGAGCTCTAAGAATATTACTATCAAAAATCATTGATAATGACTTAACTAAAATGGATAAATATGTCCACTCAAACACTGGACTCTATATATTAGAATATAAAAATGGTAAATATGAAAATTTAGGAAGTAATCTAAGAGATCACCTAGAGTAACTATTTCTTAGCTGCCGTTTTTTTAGTAGTAGCTTTCTTTGGTGCAGCTTTCTTTCTAGAAGTTCTTTTCTTTGGCTTTTCAACAACTTCTTCAGCTATAAC
>CALHIW010000022.1 GCA_938030905.1 Candidatus Methanomethylicia archaeon
GGTTCATCAATTATAGCTGCTTTAGGATCTGTAAGCTACATGGTAGGCTTCAGATACTACATGAATTCATTCATAAAGTATACATTATAGCAGCTAGATACTTCAATTCTATCACTACCATTAAGCCTCTATGTAGTCATAAGTTTACCAACATTTATAACTATTGTAGTCTCTTTAGCTCTAACAATTGGAATAGCTTATTCACTAATGATGAACCTAATGATTACACTAATTAAAATAGGTAAAAATGTTAGATAAAAATCTAGTTAAGTATATTAAATTGAGATAGATAGGAGTAGGTTATAACTAAAGCTAAACAATTCAGCTGTGAAGTTTAGTGGGGCCGCGGGGATTTGAACCCCGGACCATGCGGGCCCTAGCCAATATAAATTCAAGCCGCACATTCTAAACCAGGCTGAACTACGGCTTAGTGTACAGTTTAACTGTACCCCACCCCCTCTTCAGCCCCTAAAATTAGTTAAAGCTAGACTTATATATTTTATTCTAATGATGTTCTGTCAACTTTAGATGTTAAGTAGAGCTTTCAGTTTAATTAAACATTATTATGATCCTGCTTTATAGTTGCAGGTCTGATGTAATGTTTCTTCATAACTCTTTGAGTTCATCTCTTCACTTCACGCTTAAACATATAATAGTCTATAAATATTGTCTAACTATGAGGTTTGATATATTTAAACCTGGTTTCCATTAATTAGCGTTTAACTGTCAATAATTTCAATTTTGGTGAAGACTGAAGATGGTAACATTTCATATGTATAATAATTGAGATACGAAGTATGAAAAGCCTAAGTGTTTTAAACTACCCCCTATATTTTCCTAATCCTTGCATACTTAGTTTAGCATATTTTCCAAATTGTTGATACACTCATAGCTGAACTCAGAGGATTCCTCTACCTGGTGATAGTCCATAGCTTAGTAACTTATTAGTACTGCCTCGTCATTCAGGCCCATATCTTTGGAGTAAAGAATGCACTACTACCCTTTAGCCACTCAACTGCTATGGATGAGTAGCTATCAGCAGCTCAAGAGGTACAGATTCTGTATCAACAGCCTAAAGGAGGGAAATAAATCTTATTCATCTCACATTTAAAGTTAGTTTTTGGCATCATTATTGTAAAATATTTGATTATGTGGAGTAGTCTTTAATTAATAATTCTCAGTTTGTAAGTAAGGATATAATCAAACCATAGGTATTAGTTTTCAAGTATCTTTATGAGGGAGACATTGCTGTCTACAATTACTCCATAGCCTATTGGTGTTTTAATTATCGGTAAAGTCCTCCATCCACCACAATTAGCAATTTTGCTTTTATAATCTATTTTTGGTATGTGTGTATGACCACATATAAGCCAAACATTATCTTCAATTCCAGCTGCTTTCCTCCAAATTTCTTCTAGAAATGGCTTCCTAATGATGTAGGATAGGATAAAGGATACTGCTCCAATTCTTGAGAAGTCATCTCCATGGTAAGCTACAATAGTTACATTATCCATATTAAACCTTGCTATGTATCCAGTAACATATACCTTAACATCTTTAAAATTGAACTCTTCAATAGGTATTTTTGGATCATGTATTGGAGAGCCTAAAACATAATATACATTTACGTTGGATATATTTAATGCATTGATAGCTTTAACTATAAGTTCACTATAGCTTGCATACCTGTAGGCATTAGGGGAGTTGAATAAATCGCCAACTATAATTATGTTTAGAATATTGTTTTCCCTGATGAATTTACCAATTCTACTGTAAGTTCTAGCTTCTATATTTTCTGATAAATGTAGATCTGATACAAATAGTGAAGGGGCTGATAAACTATACGACTTTATATCTACATATGGATTTAAACTAGGAATTAATGGATAAAGTATGCATGGAATATTTATAGGTAGAAGTAGTGTAGCAATTATGAGGATTACTATTAAATACATGGCTACGCTACGGATTGATGTATTTACTCTAGACATCCATTACCAAATAACCTATTAAACTTAAGGTTTTCGATAAAGTTGAAGGATATTATCAAGCTAGTATAGTTAGCATGTATAGTTAATGGCTTAACTTGACAGTATAAGGTTGAAATGCTCAAAGTTATTTCTATATGAGATAGGATAGTTTAAAGTTAAGGTTTAGTAGGAATATTATTGAGTTACATGAAGCTTAGTGGTTAAGAGACCCCAGATCATAGGGCTATATAGATTAGGGTTATGTTACCTCATTATAGGTAGTTTAATGCGTAGTTATTGGATGACTGCTTGTATGATCCTAAAACCTTAATATATGTTACTTTTCTGGAGAGTTCTTTTAAAGCATCTCTTACTATGTTATCTTCTACATTCCCCTCAAAATCTAGGTAGAAATAGTACTCCCATGGTCTTCCAATAATAGGTCTTGATTCAATCTTAGTTAGATTAATTCCTCTACTAGCAAATGCTTTAAGAGCTTTATAAAGAGAGCCGGGTACATGTTTAACCGTAAATACAATTGATGTTTTAACCTTACCTACTGGCTTAATTATGTTTCTAGATATTATTAGGAATCTTGTATAATTGTTTTTATCATCCTCAATTCCTTCTGCAAGAACCTTTAACCCGTAAATTTCAGCAGCTTTTCTACTAGCAATTGCAGCAGCATGCTTAATTCTTCTTCTACTAAGCATCTTAACACTTCCAGCAGTATCATATGTTGGGTAGGTGGTTAGTTTCTGTTTTCTAATGAAGTTTCTACATTGCCCAAGAGCTTGTGGATGAGAGTAAACTCTTCTAATATCTTTAACCTCATAGTCATGATATGATATTAAGCAATGTGAGATCCTAATAATAACTTCACCAATAATTTTAAGGTTTGATTCTCTCATTAAATCATAGGATCTTGTAACACTACCCTCAATTGAGTTTTCAACGGGAATAATTCCATAGTCTACATAAGAGTCTTCAACAATTTTAAATACATCTTCAAGATCTCTGCAGGATATAAAGTTAATATTACAGTTAAAAAATTCCTCAGCAGCAATTTCACTATATGCTCCACGCTCACCCTGAAAAGCTACAGAAATTGGCTCATAAATCCACCAAACATACTTAATATTCTAATTAATAAGCATTGTGGCTAAAACCTCTTAACTATTGATGAGAAGGTTGTAATAGCTGCAATTCATAGTTCTACTCTAAAATTGTATACAATAAATAAGAGCTATTCTTAGTTATATTATGAACAATGTATTTAGCAGTAATGATAGCTAGAATAGTTTAGCTCCTATATGAAGGAAATGAACTACCAGCTAATTAATACTATATTTCTCTATGGAGATAGTATGTATTGTGGAGATGCTGAAACTCCATAATGTAGAAGCTGTTCACCGCATTTAGGACATAGCATAGCCTTCTTAAAGTCAGTGTCATATATGTTATTACTGAACCTCATTACACATCTTGGATTACTACAGTGTTGAAGAAGAAATAGATGACATACTTCATGTAGAACCTCCTTCTTAACTCTTTCAGTAAAAATTTCAAAGTTGTTGATTAAGCCGTAGAAGCTTTGTTTTAGCCTTGCAAGATATACAATACATGTTCTGAGAACAGGTATAGCTTCACCAAAAATAAAGTTTAAACCTTTAACATAGGCATCAATATCAGCAAGCCCTACAACAAATCCATTTTTAAAATTAAGCTCACTCCTTAACCACCTAATAATGCCATCACTATCATACTGTTTTCTTTTAGTATTATAGAAACTATTTGGTATTGATATATTCTTAGCACTAATCTCAATACTTAGCTTAAAAACATCATCTAAAAAGTCTCTAACAGTTTTTACAATACTCCCTTCAACAACACCTAATGGTTGAATAAGTATTTTCAACATTATAGTTTCACTTAGTAAGTTTAAGAATAATGTTGTAAAGGTCTTTAGGCTTTTTAAAATATAGTCTTAGCTTTGTGACTCCTATAGGATTTGAGGCAACCCTTGCTATAATATCTACAAATTTCCTCTTCTCATCATAACTTATGCTCTTAGCCTCAATGGGAGCTGGAAGAACAGTCATATCATTAATTACTATACCCTTATCAGTAACTTTATATCGCTTAGCAATCATAAATGTAGCATAGCCTCTCTTAGATGCTGATATCCTATTTATTACCTGGTTTAGAAAGGATATTGAAAATAGTAAAGCATAAAGCATAAGCCATCCAAGAAATCTCCCGAAGTGTTCATCACCATAGCCAAGCTCTAAAACCCTACTGGCAACTATGGATTGAAATCCAAAACTATTTAATAAGTAGAATAAAACTAATACTAGAAATGGAAGTGTAAACATCATAAGCATTGTTAATCCTTGAGCTTTTAAATCAATGTTTAAAAGAGGATCTTTAGACATTAAAGGCTTTACATCGTCATCATCAGCCTTAACAATAATTTTCCCACTTAAAACATCTCTAATACTCATTGAAGTCTTCTTAAAACCACGTCCACTAATAATAGCCATAATAACCATAATAAATATGAAGTAGCCTAAAAATACATAGCCAGTATATTCCGGTGGGGCATATGAGGATATATATGCAAATACGAACATAGCTATAATGCTTAATATATAGTTAATCCAAAGCCTCATAAAATCATAGTATTATCAAGGATATTTAAATATTTTGAATTATGTTAGGGATGATTTTAGTAATTCACTCACATCCTTTACCCTAATCTTATCCTCTAAACCCAAAGCCTTCACAGCATCTGTAAGCATAATAACACAGAATGGACAGGCTGTAGCTATAATATCTACATTAAGCCCTAATGCCTCTTTAATTCTCTCAACTGATGGCCTCCTCTCATAGGGTGCTTCCTCAGTCCAAACTCTTCCACCACCTCCACCACAGCAGAAGCTATTTTCCCTATTTCTACTCATCTCAACAAGCTTAACCCCAGGTATAGATTGAAGTATTTCTCTAGGCTCTTCAAATATGTTGTTTCTCTTACCTAGAAAACATGGATCATGGTAAGTTACTCTAGCATTAATTTCCCTTAAGGATTTAATTAAACCATTCTTTAAAGCTTCAGCAAATACTTGAGTATAATGTTTAACATTAACAGTTAAGCTACTATATGGCTGTTCATTTTTGAATACATTGAGGCAGTGGGGGGAGTTTGTTATTATGTTTTTAACGCTATGATCACGAAATACTTGAACATTATGTTCAGCAAGAAATTCAAATAATCCTCTTTCACCAAGTCTTAACATATGGTCACCACAGCACCATTCATTAACTCCAAGAACACCGTAGTTTAATCTTATTAAATTTAAAATATAGGCTGTTGATCTTGCTATTTCATGACATCTAGTATCGTATGCTGGACCACAACATACAAAGTATAGGTTTTCACACTGTTCATTAGGTTTTAACAATTTAACATTTAAATCCTTAATCCAGTCGGTTCTCCTCTCAGAAGGCATACCCCACGGATTATATGTTAGGAACGTATTTGATAAAACATCCCTAACAGTTTTAGGGACAAATCCCTCCTCAACAATAATTCTTCTTAGCTCAGTAACTGAATGTGAGGAGTTTATTTCTTTAGGACAGTGTAAAGTACATGAGTAACATGCAGTACATAGCCATATATTATCTTCAGATATCTTAATTCTCTCTTTAACACCTTCATCTCTTGAATCTATATTAAACCTATACATTGTAGATAGAGCTGTTGGACCGAGGAATTTCTCATCAATAGATGCTGGACAAGCAGCATAGCATATTGCACACTTAATACATAAAGTATAGCTCCAATACTTCTGTTGATCTTCAGGATTTTGAAGTATTTCATTTTGCGGGTATGTAGATCTAATAAGGTATGGCTTAATATACCTATACTTACTGAAGAAGCTGCTAACATCAGCTACAAGATCTTTAATGGTAGGTATATTTGGAAGGGGTTCGATAAGAATGGAGTCCACGTTTAGATGAAGTATTTGAGTATAGCATGCAAGCATGGGTTTCCCATTTACAAGTACACTGCAACTTCCACATATACCCATACGGCAGGAATATCTAAAATTAAGAGAAGCATCAACATTATCCTTAATGTATAGGAGAGCGTCGAGAAGAGTCATACCTTTATAGACTGGGACAGTATATGTTGAGATTAATACTTTACCAGATTCGGGATTGTATCTTTTAACTTTTATTTCAATGTTTTTAACAAACTCAGCCATAACACCACCTAGTATGCACGTACTTGTGGGGTCCACTTCGTAATAGTTACAGGAATATATTCTAGACGGGGGCCATCAACAGTATGGTAGGCTAATGTATGTACAAGCCAGTTTTCATCATCTCTATTTGGATAGTCAATTCTTGAATGAGCTCCACGGGACTCTTTTCTATTTAGGGCGGACAGTAGGGTTACTTCTGCAAGATCAAGCATAAAGTCAAGCTCTAACGCAGCTATAAAGCCTGTATTAAAGACTCTCCCCCTATCCTCAACTCTAGCATTCCTAAATCTTTCCTTTAAATTCCTAATCTTTTTAAGCCCCTCTAGAAGCTTATCGCCATGTCTGAAAATCCACGCACAATCATCCATTATATATCTCATCTCATTTCTAATTTCTGGAATTCTCTCACTACCTTCATGTTTAAGAATACAATCATAAACTCTTTTCTCCTCCATTAGTAGGGGATTTTGAGGTATATCTGGTAGGGAGGATGATTGAGCGTGTTTGGCAGCTTCAACACCTGCAATAGCTCCGAAAACTAAACATTCAGCTGTTGAATTTGTTCCAAGCCTATTTGCACCGTGGAGACTTAGACATGAACATTCACCAGCAGCATAAAGTCTAGGTATCGGAGTTTCAGTTTTAATGTTTGCATGTATACCACCCATAGAGTAATGTGCCGCTGGCCTTATTGGTATTAGCTCATCTACAGGATCAATACCAGCAAGCTTAATACATACATCCCTTATTAATGGTAATCTCTCATTTATTTTCCCCTCACCAAGATGTCTAAGATCTAAAGCAATATATGGGCCGAAAGGACCTTTAAATCCTCTACCCTCAAGGATTTCAGTGTATTCAGCTCTTGAAACAACATCTCTAGGAGCTGTCTCCATGTATTTAGGAGCATAATGCCTCATAAAACGTTCACCATTAGCATTTATCAAGTATCCACCTTCACCACGAGCTCCCTCAGTAATAAGGATACCTGATGGAACAAGACCTGTTGGATGGAACTGTACCATCTCCATATCCTTTAACGGAGTGCCTGCACGGTAAGCTATGGCTACACCATCACCTGTAGCTGAATGAGAATATGTTGTGAAGTTATATATTCTCATATAGCCTCCAGTAGCCATTATTATTGATTTAGCCTTGAATACACTCATTTTACCAGTCTTTATTTCAATAGCTGTAACACCCTTAGCAATACCATCATCAACTATAAGAGATGTAACAAACCATTCATAGTAAAAGTTAATATTATCGTAGAGTAGTGAACGACCATACAATGTATGCATTTCATGAAGACCAGTATAGTCAGCAGCAAAACATGCTCTTGGGAAGCTATGTCCTCCAAATGGTCTTTGAGATATCTTTCCATCTTCATCTCTACTCCATGGACAACCCCAGTGGTCAAGCTTAACTATTTCTATAGGTATTCTATTAACAAAAAGCTCTACAACATCCTGATCAGCAAGAAAATCAGATCCTTTAACAGTATCCCATGCATGAAGCTCTAATGAATCACCCTCTCTTAATACTGCAGCAGTACCACCCTGTGCACATACAGAGTGAGATCTAGTAGGATAAACCTTACTTATCACACCAATACTAAGCTTAGGATCATACTCAGCAGCTGCTATAGCAGCTCTTAAACCAGCAATACCAGCACCAACTATTACAATATCATGACTTATAACCTCCATATAACCGTCAATAGGCTATAATGGGGAAAACCTATAAATCTTTCCATAAAGTAAGCAATATTGTCAAATTAAGTCATTACCTATACATGTCCACATATACTAACTTGGCATCATCAGGTAGGCCAGTCATATTAGTTAAGATTTAGCTATCATTTCCTAGCCTTCTCAGATACGGAGGATCAGATTTATTGGATTGCCAGGTGGTATTATATAGTGTCACTATACCTACAGACCTTCCACCCAGGAGGATTTAGTAGCCTAATCCTCTTTATCAGAGATTTGGATTTAGGATCTAGGTAGGCTTCTGGAAAGCTTTTTCATTTGGAAGTGTTGTGGATGAGGATTATGGGGTTCATAGTGTGGCTTGGTGGCTTCGAGTAGTCTACAATATGGGAAGGCTATCCCACACTTGAGGACACGACTACCAAATGTTCAGCCTTCTTGTTTAGGAGCTGGGAATAGTGTTCATGTAACTTACATGAATGTAACTCATGATATCATAGGCTGTAAGCTAGCTTAGCATGTAGTGTAAGTCTAGGAAGTAATGCGTGATTAAGGATCATTGAGACCATTAGGATCCACCTCAGGTCTTTGATGTTTACTTCCAGTGATGCTTCAGAGTAGTCATTAAGAAACTTTCTAACCTAATAAGTCCTACTACACCATATCAGACACGTATACCCTAGGAGAAAACCATTACTAATAAGAGAAGGAATAGAATAGATTCAAAAACTTCATCAAGGAGTAATATTTAATGTCCTTAACTAAGCACGGCTAAGTAGGCTAGTATTACAGTTTAAGAGAGCGTTTAAGTTTAACCAGCTAGGACTTAAAAGCTTTGAAATAACTCCGAGCTATATGTTGAGTTGTTATGTATAATTGGGATTACTACTATTTTAAATTATTTAACAGGTCTATCTTCTGAAGTTAATATAGATCATTATTTAGCGTGAAGTTTTTAAATGTTAAATTTCAAGTATACTATGGAAACATCTAGAATACCAGGTTTCTATAAGCTTTCAGTTGTAGAGAGATTAAAAATTATTGCTGAGTATGCATCATTAACTAATGAAGAGGTTGAGGCTCTTAGTAACTTTGGGAATTTAGATGTTGAAGTAGCTGATAGAATGATTGAAAACGTTATTGGAGGAATAACGTATCCATTCGCAGTTGCTGTAAACTTTCTTATTAATAATCGTGATTATATAGTTCCAATGGTTATAGAGGAGCCTTCAGTTGTTGCTGCTGCAAGTAATGCTGCTAGAATTACGAGAAGTAGAGGAGGAGTGCAGACAAGTAGTACGGATCCATTAATGATTGGGCAGATTCAGCTAGTTAACATTAAAGATCCTTGGAGTAAAAGAGCATTAATACTTGAACATAAGTATGAACTACTAAAAATCGCTAATGAGCAAGATCCAATACTTGTAGGTCTTGGTGGTGGAGCTAAAGATCTTGAGGTTAGAGTATTGGATACTTTGAGGGGGCCGATGGTTATTATCCATCTCATTGTTGATGTTAGGGATGCTATGGGTGCAAATACTGTTAATACTATGGTTGAGGCAATAGCACCATACATAGAGGAACTTACTAACGGGAAAGTATATCTTCGAATAATATCAAATCTTGCTGATAAACGAATTGTTAGAGCTAGAGTTGTTGTTGATAAAATGGAGCTTGGCGGAGAGGATATTGTTGATAGAATAGTTTCAGCATGGGCTTTCGCAGCCGCAGATCCTTATAGAGCGGCAACACATAATAAGGGAATTATGAATGGAATAATAGCTGTAGCTCTTGCTACAGCTCAGGACCATAGAGCTATTGAGGCGGGAGCACATGCATATGCTGCTAGAAACGGAAAATACACTACACTAACCACATGGGAGAAGAATGAGAACGGTGATCTTGTAGGTGTTCTTGAAGTACCTATTCCTGTTGGAATTGTTGGTGGAGCTATTAAAACACATCCAATTGCAAGAATAGCTCTAAAAATACTTAAAGTTAAAACTGCAAGAGAGCTTGGGGAAATTATGGGGGCCGTAGGGCTAATCCAGAATCTTGCAGCATTAAGAGCACTTGTAACAGAGGGAATTCAGAAGGGACATATGAAACTTCATGCTAGGAATCTTGCAATTATGGCTGGTGCTAAAGGTGAAATGATAGATAGAGTTGTTGAGGTCATGATTAAAGAGGGAAAAATCAGATTTGATAAAGCTAAGGAAATTGTTGGAAAGCTAGTAGAGTATAAAAACTCTCTTTACTCATCTAGTGAATAATAGATTTCTATTCATATTATGGTTTAAACATTTTATCATAAAGCTAATAATCCTATCAGAAACTGGATTTTATTTTACAATTTCTTTATGCTTTATTATAGTTGGTTGAGGTGATACCTGTTATAAGTGGACAGGACCAAACTAATTAGCTAACTTAAGCACTCTCATAAATCATATAGACTAGAACAGTAACCATTATTCACCAGAAATAGAGGAATGCGGACCAACTTTAGATATAGAAGCACATGTAGTTAATGGCTTAAGTTAACAGCACTCGATAGAGAAGCATAAAAGTTTATTAAGTTCTCTTCAATATAACATTGATTTATATGTTTTTACCATGTGAAGTAGCTGTAAAAGCAGTAATTCCAGCTATTAGATCCACAATTGTGAAAGTAATGTATAATGAATTTAGATTTAAACAAATAAGCATAGCAGAATCCCTAAACATAACTCAGGCTGCTGTAAGCCAATATATTAGAGGAGTAAGAGGGACAGCTATAAGTATTGATAGTATTCCTGAAATACATAGTGAAATCGTCAACTTCATCAATAAAGTCGTAACAGAGAATATTAGTAGAGATGAACAGATAACTCATTACTGTAAACTCTGCAATATTATTAGGACCAAGGGGCTTATGTGTGAAATACATAAGCAATACGACTTAACAGTAAGAAAACTTAACTGTAACCTCTGTAGATCCTTTAAATGCGGATTATAGCATATAGCAATATAAAACCATGATATTAGGCTAATTACATACAACATAAACACCATAGCTTAACAGACATATTGCTAATATAAATATCACTTCATGCAATTATGATAGAATATAAACAGATTACAGAACAAGTTTTAATTCCTTTGAATTTTCATAAACAGTAGGGGTGGAAGGAATCTTAATCCTCTATTTAGTGGGGAAAGAATGATTCATTAGAATCCTCCTTTTGAAGGAATTGATGCTTAAATTTATTTAAGCTCTTAGAGCCCATAGACCAGGAGTCCTGTCTATAATGATTTTGAACTTGTCATTGGAGTATTTGGGGCTTCTTTAATGAAGGAGTTTACAATTAAGTAATTTCTAATTGTGTAAATTCTCATCAGGATTAATTCATTTCTCTCAACATCCATAGTAGAATAACATAATGCTTTTCTCTTATCTTAACAACAGTCTCATCTACTCTTCCAGGTCTCTTCCCCGCCTTGCAATCAATAATTCCCCTCAAAACTCTTCATCCAGTTCCAACAGATGTCTAAATACTGGTAGATCTCAAATAGAATCTTAGTAGTTCTTCTTACTGAAAATGCTTAAATGTGGTTGCTGCACCAAGTATATTAACATCTAAGAATGCTTGCCTCTGAACTCATCTTTAAACTCTGTATTTTAATGTGTTGTTATGTATGTTGTGGTTGTGTGGGGTTTGTAGATTGTTGCTATTCTTTTATATCTTATAGTATTCTTCTAAGCTTTTAAGTTACTCATAGATTCTTTCAATAGCATATTCTCTTCCTGTAAATCTCAATATTGTATGGTTTAGGATCCCATTTCTATGGTTTATAGATATGTTTACCTCCATATTCATTGATGATAATCCATCTCCTACAGCTTCAGTATCATATGCTGA
>CALHIW010000023.1 GCA_938030905.1 Candidatus Methanomethylicia archaeon
TCGTAAACGTATTGATAAGCTTATTGAAGGTGGAATAATTCAACGATTTACTGTCATTCTTGATTATCATGAGCTTGGACGTGCAATTAAAGCATTTATAGGTTTAAGAGTTCAGCCAGCAAAATTAAGGGATATTGTTGATCATTTATCGAAACATCCTGATGTACAGGTACTTTATAGAACTAGTGGTGATACTGATATATTGATGGAGGTAATATTTGAGAAAATGGATGAACTAAATGACTTTCTTGAAAATGAACTTAAGCTCGAAGGTATTCTTGGAACTATGGTGACTATAGTTATAGGTCCATATAAACGGTGTCCCTGGACAGGTTTATAGTAGATTGGCTTATAATTATACTCTAATCATTTTTCTCCTTTTTTTAACCCTTAGAATAATTATGTCTCCTGTTTTTGTTTTAAATACTTTAAATACCACATCAAACATCGACTCAAGATACTCCACAATATATACTAATGGAACTGCACAGAGCTCTATTCTTACTTCATTATTTAAACGCCTAAAAAATCCCCATCCCATAGCTTTAAGTTCATTAAGTACAAGATCCCAATTTTCAGGATTTGATGGATCATAGTCTTTAAAATCCGGATTCATTAACCTCTTCCTAATAGCAGCTAATCTAGCAATTCTTTTAAGATCTTTACTACTTAGCCTCTGCATGATATCGTTTAGCATTAAAGTTTCGATTAAAATAATTCTATTACCATTCATCTTATATATTGCTGAATGCCATTCATGCATTGATAATGCTTTAAACATTTCAAGAGCAATATTTAAAGCTTCACTCTTACTACTTATAAGCTTTTGCCCTACAAGAAATGAAAGGTAGTTATTAACATCCTCAGTAACTTCTGCTACAATTCTTTTAAGATTTTCCGAGATCATTAATAATATTTAAAACTTAACTCTAATATACTCTATCTCTATATTATAAATTCTAGTATTTACTAGTATTTATAAGATTACTATTATGGTATTGAATGGCTTTAACAAATATATCGTTAAAGTATGTCAAGCTAAGACTTAGCTTGATAGAATTACCATTGTAGGATTCATAGATGCTCATTTTTTCTCCTCCAGTCTCCAGGCTTTACCACTAGCAGTAAAGGAGGGATATTGGAAGCCACATCAAGCTTCATATAGCTTGAATCTCTTTAGATATATCTATTCAGCCTACCATATAGCATCTTAATATTTTCTACAGAATATCTATATGTTCAGAAGCTATTAATCAACCCAAAATACCTATGTGCTTAACTCATTTAATCCTCTAAATAAGCTAGAGGAAGCATCCCTATTCGAAAGAGGATCAAGAACATTCATAAAAACTAAAAATCCATCACAAAATCTTATTAAAGAGTAAAGTAGTAGAATTAAAGAAGCCATTATCTATAAGAGCTGCAGTAGAATGAGTAAGAAAGGACTAGAACTTCCTATACATGAAATAAAAATACAAACTATTAATCAATCATAATGATTATTCTATTCCTCATTCTACTACTGTTTAAAATATTGTAAATAATAGTGTTAAAAATGGTTAGGCTCTACTTACAATAACTTTATCACCTATTCTAAAATTACCATCTTCCAACCTATCTTTAGCAAGTCTAATAATTCCTTGCCCCTCATCCTCAGGAGGAAGCTCAGCTACAGTTGCTATAGTATAGGTTCCTCTAATAGACCAGAAGCTAGCAGTAATCTCAATTTTATCTCCAGGTTTTACTCCTAAATATTCCATTGTTTTCTTATCCAATCTGGCTATACCCTTATCGCCTTCAAATGGAGCCTTAATAACAAGTTTTGCTCTGTAAGACATGGTATCACCCATAAATAGCTGCAGCACCTGCTTATATTTTTGACGCATTTAATGAAGGATATCGTTAAGATAAGGTTTTGGCTTCGAGGAATATTTTCCTTTGATGGTTTGTTGTAGGTACTTTGATCTTCTCCTCAAAACCATTAGGAAATCTAGAATATTCAAGCATATAGGTTTCCGCTCAGTCGTAAGGTTATGAATGCATCAATGGCTGGTTTGAGTATTGGAGGCGTGAAAGTTACATCAGGTCCGACTCCAGTCATGTATTGCTATTATTGAGCTTAGAAACCGGGTTTTCATCATCCTATATCTAGATAAGGATTGTTGATGAAACTAAGCATGGAAGACTAACATCTATTTGTTTGATAGTCATAGGTGTAGATTTAGAGAATAGACATAGATATGAGCTAGCAATGTTTAATAATGAATGTGGAGTATTTGTTGGAAAGATTTTGGAGTTATGCTGAAGGAGCTGTTAATCCTGGTTGATAAGGATCCATAGTATATAACATCTAGGGGCTTATAGCTAGAGTAAGTGCATATCGCGCATAGGTTAGGAAACCATATGGAAGATGGTTTGGAGCGCTAGGAGAATAACAGTTCTACAACAATTTTCCAGCAAGCATAAGATACGTAAATTCATCCTAGAAACATTTACATACTAGTACAACAACTTAGAAGCCTGCTAAACCCTAAAGACCACCACATAAACCCTATCCTAACAGCATCTTTGTGAAGGATATGATAATCTAAGATGTAGAATTTGGTATACTAAGTTACAATGTTTAGTATATTTTGTGAGCTTAAACTTTGTTAACCATTATAAATTTAAAACTTTAATTCTATGATTAAAGCCTCATTACTTATCAATCCTCTAAAATTACCTTATATTTATGTAGATTACATGAATGTTTATGAAATCTAGTAAAGACTAGATTAGAGATTTAAACATCTTAGGATTCTTTGGTTTTGGCGTAAAATTTTGGAAAGGCTTATTTTTGTGGGTTGTGGTTGTTTTGGATATGGGGAGGTGTAGGGAACATTTTAATTGGGCTTTATATGGGAATCTTTATAGAATTGGGGAGATGAGGCTTTTCGATTGTTGAAGTGGGCTGTGGACTCGCTTCCACCGCCTTGAGACTGTGGGTGGAAGGGGATTGGACGTAAGCCTTATGATGTTAGGCCTTAACTGTGCTTACAGTTCAGCAGGAGGTTGAGGGTAAGTCTGAAAGGACCTACATTGCTGACCTTGAAAGGGGCAAGGAGCGCCTGCAAATGTTGGGTTTGAAGAATACTCCCCACAGGACAGCTCTACATCGGATAAGGAAGAGGTTTTCTGAAGAGTATATGGAGAAGCTGAATCGGAGGATTCTTGAAAGGCTTAAGCCTGCTAGGAAGGTTGGTGCAGATGTTACGGGAATACACATACAAAGCGGGATTACGCATGGTCTTCAGCCAGCTAAATGGTAGAAGGAAATATACTAAGATCCACAGCATATTCAACCTTGAAACAGGAACAGTTAAGGCTTTCAAGGCAACAGTGGAGCTGAACACGAATGTAAATGCTTGCCAGGTCTCCTAACATGTTTGGATGATATCGAATGCGTCGTGGCTAATCCAGCGCCCCCCCGAAGAAACTGCTAGTTAGTGGCCGAAGAGGGAGGAACACCATACATAAAACCCAAAAAGAACAGCCTAATGAAGGCTAAAGGCTGCCATGGAAAAACATGATAACCCTACAGGAGACATCCAAAAACATTCAACCGTCTCCACATGCTAAACCAATGTATAGAAGCAGGATGGCATTCACTAAAAAGCATTGTAGGCAATTTAATCAGAAATAAAACAATAAAAACCATAAAAACGGAAATATGGGCAAAAATCGTCTACTACAACCCCATATAGACAATCAGAGGAAGCTACAAATTTTGAGCCAAAACCGATTCTTTATATTATCATTTCTCCCCAGAGGCTTTTTTAACTAGTTTTAGTAGTGCATGATATCTTTCATCATATATTCTTTTCATCTCTCTAATAAGCATCTCATAAACATCTATAAGTCTATCTATATGTTTAATCCATTTCTCAAGTTTTTCAGGGTTTTCGGGAATTCTAACCATAAACTCTTTATTATTAGATAAATATTTGAAGCCAAATCCTTTATAGAATTCTTCAAGTGCTTTTTCATAACCTGCTTCGGGGTAGGGTGTTAAGACAAATATTGCTTCAGCCTCTTTAAGTATTCTATCAAGTAAGCTATATCCTATACCTTTACCCCTATAAGGTTTAGCTACCTCCATAGCCTCAATAGCCTTACCTTCAGGTAAAGCTGGCCAGTCAGCTATAATTACGAATCCTATAATTTCCCCATTTTTAACAGCAATCCAAACTTCAGCCCCCTCATTTAACCTCTCTATCAAAATTTCTTTAAGCTCATTTTTCCCCTTATCTCCAGGTGATAGCACCCATCTTGTAAATCCATCTGCAATTCTTAATTTTTCCAGCTCTTTCTGATCGGTTTTTTTAATTGTAATCATACTATATTAGATCCTCTAATCTAAGTCCTGCAAGTGGCCAGCCATAGTTTTCTCTAGCTATTAGGAGAGATCCTTGTGGCGGTATAGCCCCCTTCTCAGTTATTATATAGTCTATGTTTTCTGGTGGTATTACATCATATAATGGGTTTAAAACCCTTATTCCTAATCTTTTACTCTCTTCCTCTGAGAAGACAAGTGAAGCATCCCCCTCCCTATTACTTAGTTCTTCAAGAATTGTAGAGTCTGCTGTGAATTTATGAGTGCTTGCTGCTATGTAGACTTTAACACCGTTTTCATGAGCTATATGAGCTATAGGTGCAGAACCGATTTTACTTAATGCTTCACCTCCAGGTGATATTGCAATAGCTCCCAGAAACACCTTTGAGACTTTATTCATCACCTTATAGTGTGCTGAATCAATGATTAATGTTACCGGTATGTTAAGGTCTGCTAGCGCCATTGCAAGTACTCTACCGTAAAATTCAGGTCTGGTTTCCACCACTATAGTTTCAAATTTCCTACCTAATTGGTAGGCTCTTGCAAGTATTGAAAGTACCGTAGTGCTGCTTTCATGTGTTAGTATAACATCCCCCTCTAAAACATATCTTGAGCCTAATTCTCCTATCTTATCTATTGATGACTTTAATGCCTTTAGGAAGTTATTTACGGTTGATGATACTAACTTCTTCAATTCATTAACACTTAAACCATTTTCAACTCCAGTTTTAACCTCATACATAAGAGATCTAAAACCATTTAGTAGTAAAACCGGAGCATATGTACGTACGCAGGTACTATTCTTTAAAACTTCTGTAAAACTGTTTGAAAGCTCCATTAGAAAATCTTCAGGAGTCTTTGCTGTAGAGATCATTAAGGCATCAGCTATAGTATTTAAACAGGTAATAGCTACTTGAGTTGCACCAACAATTATCTTACCATCAATATTTACTAAAGCTTTTCTAATTACATCACTAGGAGTCATAATAAACACTGTTTAATGTAATATTATAGCTCTAAAATAAATTCTTTACTATAGACTTGAAACATGACTTAGATTTCAATTTCATGTAGGCTCTACTTTAATTCTAAGATTAAATCAATAACTAGAGATTTAATTATAGTAGTCCATGTTGCAGAATGATTCTTTAGGATTCTTATCAATTAGAATAAGAATTCCTCATCAATTTTATCTATTACTGCTTTAAAATCTAATCCCACCCAAATGTAGTATTTTCTCAAGGCCTCAATGGTTTGTTCTTGCTTTTAGTAAATAATATTTTATGATGAGCCCTGCACAGAAACTTATAGCTCCGGGGTGAATGGGTAGGGTTTAAATGGGAATTGCTGTGTTGGATATGGATTTGTAATGTATACATAATATAGCTGTAGGGCTACGAAGTGTGAATTCCTGGACTAATAGATGAGGCTGAGGGCATCTAGCTAAACAGTGGAGGTTCCTAGCTTCAGCCGTGGGGAGGTTTATTTACATTCTTGTACTCCAGCGAGTGATGAATGCTAGTTTTAAGAATAGAAGTATTGAACATGTTGGGATTGCTAGGATTTATGTTGTGGGATCTTTCAAGTATTTTCATGAGTAGACTTATAGTTTTCTTAAGATCTAACCTTGTTGAGTAGCTTGCAGCTTTTCTATGTCCTCCTCCAAGAATATATTTTTGATCTACTTGTTTAAGCTTACTGCATATGTCAAGCGAGTTAAACATTGATGTCCTCATGGTAACTATTGTTTTATTTGCTCTCCTCCAGATAAGAAATATGTCAGGAAACTTTTTTGATAGTTCTGTTGCAATTTTACCAGCAAATCCATTAGGTATGTTTGGATAGGCAACAATAATGTAATCTCCTCTATCCTCTACTCTTTTAAATGCTTCACTTAAAATTTTTCTAAGCTTTCTCCGATATTCATCAGCTCTTTTAATAGCTTCAGGTATATCCCTAATCCTTACACCCTTTGAAAGTTGTTGTGCAATATATTCTTTGAATGCATCATCGTTAGGCTTAAGATGAATAGCATCATTAAGTAGCTCTGCCTCCTCTATAATTTCTGAGTTATCTATGAAGCTTTTATCACCTGCTAAACCTAGATTAACAAGATATTCATCAGCTTCCCTCCAGCTTCTCATTAAGTAGCTACATGATGGAGCTAGATCAGGATGATGATCAATAACGTATATGTTATCCCCCTCGCTACTATATGGTAGATCAAGAATTAATATGGGGGCCTCACTTGGAATTCTTTCATGTATATTATATGGCTCAGCAAAAACAATTTTTGAGGCTGGAAATCTTCTTAAAGCAATTGCTGCACAAGCAATACCATCACAGTCTCCGTGAGCAACAATAACCCTAATATTCTCCACAATAACACCAATATTTGAAAAAATATTTAAAACTTATAAATATAGCGTTAAACTTGCTGCTAGTCCTCTGGGCTTAGAGCCCAGAGGGGCAGCTCTGAGGATCATCTTTTCTCCCCACAGAGGTAAAAGTATTATTCCGCACTCTCTTTTAAACTTTCTTCAGGATTGTAGCTGATTACCCGGGAAATAGCTAGAAGCTAGCTGTAAATAAGCTGAAGGGGTAGAATCTTTTTGATTTCTGTATTAATCTATGATTTTTGTGTTGGTTTTATACTTTTCATAATGGTTTCTACCATGAGCTTCCTAATGTGTCTTCCATATTCTATGAGGCTCCAGGCCGCTACAGCTGCTCTTTCAGGAGTTTGGTAGGCTGGTATACCTGCTTTTTCAAGTCTTGATCTAACACGTTTACTCATCTCCGCCTCACCAATATCACAGGCAATAATAGGCTTAGTTGATTCCCTACATATCTCTATGAGTCTATCTGGAAAATCCCCTTCTAGTGTTGGTATGTGGTGTAGAGCTATGATGAGAATACAGTTAACCCAACTACTTTGAATAAGGATTTTTAATGATTCAGTATACATTTCAACTGTTGCAATACCTGTAAGATCTATGGGGTTTTTTATAGCTGCAAATACAGGTATAATATTTTTTCTCTTCATTTCTTCAAACCTTTCCAGTAAATCTTCTGGAAGTGTATTTACTCTTACTCCTAGGCTTTCAAGAGTATCAACAGCCATTATCCCCGCACCTCCCCCATCGGTAACTATAGTAATGTTTCCTTCAGGTGCTGGCGGCTGATAAGCTAAGGCCTTAGCACAGTCCATAAGCTCCTCAAGAGTTTGAACTAGAACTACTCCTGACTGCTTAAATGCTGCCTCATAGATTCTATATGTACCTGCTAGAGCACCTGTATGTGATGCTGCTGCACGTGCTCCCCCCTCACTTTTACCAGCCTTCATAGCTACTATGGGCTTCTTTAAAGATACCTTGCCTGCAGTATCTATAAACTCAGTTCCTCTATCAATAGATTCAATATATAAAGCTATAACTCTGGTTTTTTCATCATTTCCTAAATAATCTATTAAATCCACTTCATCAACATCTACCTTATTACCATAGCTTATAAACTTACTAACCCCCATTTCAACCCCACTCATATAGTCAAGTATTGCTGCTCCAATAGCTCCACTCTGTGTTATGATTGCTATTGGTCCTGGCTTAGGTCTTGGGGTTGCTAGAACTGGTGATCCCCCAATAGTTCTTGTCTGTTGGAGAAATATTGTATCAACACCTGTATATGCATCATATACTCCAAGACAGTTTGGACCAATAATTCTAATACCATATCTTCTAGAAATTCTTTTAACCTCCTCCTCAAGCTCACTATTACCAACCTCCTTAAAACCACTACTAATTATTATTGCTCCCTCTACATTTTTCTCACCACATTCCTCAAGAGCTCCTGGAACAAGTTTTGCTGGAATAGCAATAACAGATAAATCAACAACTCCATCAATATTCTTCACAGACCTGTAACATTTCAATCCTAAAACCCTATCAGCATTCGGATTAACTGCATATAGCTCCCCACTAAACACTCCGTTTATCATGTTTTCAAGGAAGTTCCTCAGTATAACATGTCCAGGCTTAAAGGATTCTCTTGCAGCTCCTACTATTGCAACACCTCTAGGCTTAAAAAATACATCAACATCTTTTAAAGCCATTCAGATTCACAATACTTTTTTAAAGCTATTCATATAAATATTCTGTGGATAATGCCTTATAAACCTAAATCATCAACACTATCTCTCCATATTTAATTCATGGAATATATTCTAATAGTTATCCTTAAATATTTCAATGCTGAATAATATTCATGACTATTAAGCTCTATTATGAAGATTCATACATGAGGGATTTTAGAGCTCAAATTATTGGCTTAGAGTTTAAAGATGGGGTGGTTCAAGTAGTTCTTGATAGAACTGTTTTCTATCCTGGAGGAGGGGGGCAGCCTCACGATATTGGTGTACTTACAGGTAGTGAGTGGAAGATACGTGTTCATAGTGTTTATTTAGTTAATGACTGTATAGTTCATGAAGGCCCCTTTGAGGGAATACCTAAAATAGGTGGTGAAGTATTAGGTAGGATAGATTGGAATCGTAGATATAGGCTTATGAGAATGCATACTGCATCTCATATTCTCGGCTATGCTGTAAAGAGGATTTATGGGTTAAATACTGGATTTGCTGGTGGATTACTAAATGTTAGTGAAAGTTATGATGACTTTAACACTAGAATATCAAGAGATGATTTACCTATGATAGAGGATGTAGTTAATGATGTTGTTAGGCAAAATCTTAATCATCATCAAGTATGGGTTAATAGAGAGGAGGCAAATGAAATACTTTTAAGATACGGGGAGAAGCTTACAGAGCTTCATGAAGGAATAGTGAATGTAAGAATAATGAAAATAAACAATCTAATAGCTTATGCATGTGGTGGAACACATACAGCAACAACAGGAGAAGTTAAAGGTGTAAAGATTCTGAAAAGAGAGAGTAAAGGTGCAGGAGTAACAAGGATAAGATATACGCTATTAGACTAATCTAACATTCCACTTACACATATGAGTAGATCATTTAATTCTAATATCTTCAAGTTTTAAGTATATCTTGATATTCCTCTAGAAATGATTAAGAAGAATCATTTCCATACTTTAAATCTATATTCATAGCTTAACAATATTACTTCCCCAATTTTATTAGGTTCTACTCTTAGGTTACTGTTAGTTTATGATTGTTGCCTTCAAGATATCGTGAAGCCTTCACCAACATATTTAAGGGCGGCTTTATCCCTAATATGTAGGATTACAATCTATATATTAGGATTTACTGATTAAATGTATTTCCCTAATAGCTGCTGCCTTAACTCTAAAGATTACTATTTGCTAGCTATGTTTAAATCTGTAATTAACTCATAAGATAACGAAGGCCTAGCTGATATGTTTATCTAGTTAGTTTATCTATTAGCTTGGTTATATTGTTTATATTGCAATTTTCATTTTGACCCCCAACTATGAATGTTTTTAGCCTAAGTTTTCTTCCTGCTTCAAGATCCCATACAGTATCTCCCACAAAGATTGTTTCTTCAGGTTTAGCTTTAAATCCATTAAGTACTATTTTTAACTGTTCTTCTCTAATTATGCTGTCATCTCTTGTAACAATAATGTCAAAGTATTCTAATACTCCAAGATTTTCTAAGACTTTGATAGCTGGTCTACGGGCTTGGAGGGTTACAAGAGCTATTTTAAACCCTAAATTCTTAATCCTCCCTAGGAATTCTATAAGTTTATTATCTCTTCTAGCTTTTAAAGCAGCTTTATACTCGTATTCCTCAATAATTCTATACGCCTCCCTAATAAGTTTAGGGTCTCCTCTAGCTGCTTCGGGAATGCTTGTTGCAAGTGGTTTTAGTGGGTGATTTGTCCCTAATATTTGCCTAATAGTTTCCCTTATCTGGTTCCAGTTAATATCTAAATCTGTAAGTGTTCCATCAAGATCTGAGATTAAATATTTCAGTCTATTCACTCCTAGCTCCTCATGTATTCTTAACCTTACTTATCCTCTTATAGATCTGCTTATTATAGTATGCTACTTTACCATTTACTAATGTAAGTTTTATGTTTTCAACTTCACATCTATGTATAATGCTTAACATTATATTTCTACTTTTAGCTATGTTTGGATCGTTTAATCCTATGAATATTATATTTGCCTTCTTCCCCTCTTTTATCGATCCATACATATCACTAATTCTCAATGCTTTAGCTGCATTTACTGTTGCCATTTTCAGTATTTCCTCAGCTTTTGGAAAGCCTGGGTTTTTAAGCATTGCTCTATAATGCTTATATACATACTCCATCTCTCTAAACATGTTTGGGCTATTCCATGCAACATTATCTGTTCCTAAAGCAATGTTAACATTCTCGTTAAACATTAGGTTTAGTGGTGGTGTTCCAATACTGAAGGAGGCATTAGCTCTTGGACATATTACAATTGATATTTCTCTTTCTTTAACTTCTAATATATTATCTCTTGAAGCATAAGTCATATGAACTAAAATATCCGGCTCTAAATGTTTAAGAGCAAGTTCAAACTCATCTTCATTGTTTATCTCTTCAAGTACATGGGCAGCTATAATCTTACTATGCTTTCTAGCTACTTCCTTAATGAGTTTCAAATCATTAACTGAGTAGTTGAACACACTACCAATACCGAATCCGTCACTACACTTAATCAAGTCATTAACTTCACGTATTCCCTTAATAGGTCTTCCAAGAATAATTGGCTTAACTATACTGTTTTCTAAGGCTTCACGTAGTATTTTAACCCCTTCAACTCCTCCCTCCCTGAAATCACAGAATATTGTTGTTCCTGTAGAAGCTAGGAATAGTAGTGTTTTATTTATAGCTTTTATGATTTGTCTTCTATGTATTGATGTAAGTAGTTTATGTTTTAATCCGTTAGGATATGATACAAGCTCTCTTAGACTTAGTCCAAATCCAACATCTTTAAATGCTGAGTCTCCAGTATGTATATGTGCATTAATTATTCCCGGAATAGCTATTGTTGATTTTAAATCTATAGTACTAGGTTCTGAAACGTATCCTCTTCCAGTCTCTACTATGTATTCCCCCTCAACTGTAATATGTCCCTCTCTAATTAAGTCTAAATCGTCGCCGTAGGTAAGAAATCCAATATTAAACGTAGCATTCATAAAGAATCTCCATTATATTCGAGGTTTAAGATTAGTTACTTATTATTCTTATAATATTGTATAGAGTATCTCTCTGAGCGGGTATTCTTCCAGCCTCCCTTATTATTCTTATCATTTCACTTGGAGTCATACATTGCCCCGACACTGCTCCTGCAGCTTTTGAAATGTTTTCCTCCATTAATGTTCCACCAATATCGTTTACTCCCGCATTAAGAAGGAACTGGGCATATTTATGGCCGAGCTTAACCCATGAAGCCTGTATATTCCTAATGTAGTTGTTCAGATATATTCTAGATATTGCGTGTACTTTTAGATCCTCAATACCTGTAGGCCCAGGCCTAGCTACTCCAGATCTGTAGATTTCAGTATTGTAGTGTATAAATCCTAATGGTATAAACTCAGTAAATCCGCCTGTCTTTCTCTGTATCTCCCTTATTATTGAGAGATGATTAACTTTATCCTCTACGGTTTCAACATGGCCATACATCATGGTTGATGTTGTAGGTATATTGAGTCTATGTGCTGTCATAATTATGTTTACCCATTCCTCTACGGATATTTTTCTTGGGCATATTATTCTTCTAACCCTATCATTCAATATTTCAGCTGCTGTTCCAGGCATACTGTTAAGACCTGCCTCCTTTAAGGCTTTAAGATACTCCTTAATAGAAAGATTCAATGTTTTTGCCCCATAAGCAATCTCCATTGGTGAGAAGGCATGTATATGTATTTCCGGAATCTCCTTTTTAACTGCTTTACATATCTTAATATAGTATTCACCATTAATCTTAGGGTTTATAGCTCCCTGAATGCATACTTCTGTAGCTCCCATAGAGTATGCTTCCTTAGCCTTCTTAACAACTTCACTTATAGGCAGTATGTAGGCACTAGGGCTACTAACATCAACACTATAAGCACAGAATCTACACTTTATAATGCATTCATTTGTGAAGTTTATGTTCCTATTAATAATGAATGTAGTGATATCCCCTACTTTTCTTCTTCTAAGCTCATTAGCAACTAGAATTAGTGCTAAAAGCTCATTATTGCTGGTATTAAATAGCTTAATAGCCTCCTCACTACTTATATCCTTATCTGATAAAGCCCTATCAAGAATTGAAGCAGTAGTAGGATCTATATCTCTTAGAATAGATTCAATACTCATATCATCTATTTTAACCACCAATATTTAAATTATCATTCATGTAGTGTTTAGTGCTATTTGAGATTTGCGATGTTTAGACATGGTTAGACTTAATCTATAAGGAGATAGGATTTATAGATGTTGATTTTAGATTAAGCTATTTCCCTTTGAATTCAGGCTTTCTTTTTTCTAGGAATGCTTTAACCCCCTCCTTTGAGTCTTCAGTTGAAAACATCGCCGCAAAGGCATCCACATCCCTCATTATTATATCATCTACGTCTGGAGCAAAGCTACGATTTATAGTTTCCTTCGCGATCTGTAGAGCTATTGGGCTTTTATCTTTAAGTCTATTAGCTATTTTCATTACTTCCTCCTCAAGTTTTTCGGGTGAAACAACTCTATTAACTAAACCTATTTTTTCAGCTTCACTTGCAGAGATTAAGTCTCCAGTAAATGTTAGCTCTTTAGCTTTATGTATACCCACAAGCCTTGCAAGACGAGACATTCCTCCCCAGCCTGGTAAAACACCTACATTGATTTCAGGCTGGCCGAAAACAGCATTATCACTTGCAATTATGATATCACATGCCATTGCAAGTTCACATCCACCACCTAGAGCAAGACCATTAACCATGGCAACTACGGGCTTCCCAATGGATTCTATACGCTTAATAACCATTTCAAAGCCTTTTCTTGCAAATTCTCTAGCTTCTACTACACTTTTTAACTCCATAAAGCTGGATATATCTGCTCCAGCACTAAAAGCTCTATCACCAGCACCTGTTATAACCACAACTCTAACATCCCTATCTTTATTAGCCTCATTTAAGGCATGGTTAAGATCCATAATAAGCTCAGTATTAATTGCATTTAGAACTTTAGGTCTATTTAAAATAATCTTCATTACCCCATCCTTCTTCTCAACAATAATTGCCTTATAACTACTCACTCTTACACCAATTCCACATATTTAGTCTAACTTATATTTCTATGCTTCAAGCTATTATTTGGCTTTAAGATATCTACTGTTTTAATTCAAGTCTCTATTTTATACCACGATGTAGTTTAAAGAGAACATGTTTCTTCAACCCTATCCAAACCTGTAGAAAACCTCTTGAGGTGAGGTGAACTGTGATGA
>CALHIW010000024.1 GCA_938030905.1 Candidatus Methanomethylicia archaeon
CTCTACCATAATATGTAAATCTTGATGGAAGATTCCTTAAGGCCTCCTTTAACAAATCTTCAGGAATTTTAACAGTCATTGATGAATAATCCACCTCAGCTCCAAGCTCATTAAGTTTTTTTAGAGCATCCTCATGATTAACCTTAACCCCTACCTTTTCAAGTATTTTAAGTGTTACTACATGAATTCTATAAATTTGATCTCTAGATAATACTTCAAGATACTTACTGATTTTACTAGGCATATAGTCACCAAATGGGCTAGACAATCATTCTATATTAGCTTCATAATACTATATAAATTCTTCCATGAATAAATAGATAGTGTTTAGTTAGGTTTTGGGCTGTTTTTCTAGACTCTTTAGAAAGCTATGTTTGTAGGTAGAAAGAAGGAATATCACTGAATAGTATTGTATAGTGTCTACTTATCTCTGTCAGGCCTTTCACTTGAAGGACCTTGAGAGCCTTGATCTACCTTCACTAGGAGGTATTAGGTAGCTTTTTGGCTCTAAGTTTAGAGCCTAACAGCTTCTTGGAAAGTTTCTTTAATCTGGAGGGTTTTGTGGATGGAGTTTAGATTTATAGTGGTTTAGCAGCTACAACATTCATGGAAAGATTATCCTACATCTGAAATCATCGCTACCGGATGTGAACTTACTGCCTACTCTAAAGAGAATGGAAGATGATGTTTACATAATCTACATGGATAGAGGTTTCATGTATCTATTGGCTGCAGTCAGACTAAGCTTAGACATTAAAGTCAGAGAATTTAACTTACTGTGGAGAGTTATTGAGGTTATTAAGGACCACAATGAGGCATCCTTCACCGCAGTAAACTTTACCCCTTAATTCTGAAGTTAAAGTTTATATAAACTTGAATTTACAATTTAGAATAAGCTACAAATCTTTATTAAGCTCATGGAAATCAGCATCTCAAGTAGTTAGTCTAAATAACACCCTACCTTTAAGCTTTCTTCAATAAGTTTATCAAACATGTTTTACAAAATATTATTCAATAAAAGGAGTAATGTAGTATTTACTAGGTTACAGATTTGTTCAAGAGTAGAAGTGAGTCCACTTAAAAGTAATTATTGTTTCCATATAAGATTTATTAGATACTTCCTGATAGTAGAGTGGTGAGTTAGTGATGAATCCTCCCTATGAAATACTTACAACTAGTCAGCTATACAAACTACATTTAGCTTCTATAGAGATTTTAGAGGAGGTTGGAGTTCAAATACCATCTGAAGAGGCATTAAAACTATGTGGAGATGCTGGAGCTGAAGTTGATTTAAAAAACAGGATTGTTAAAATACCTCAGTATCTAGTTGAAGAGTGTATAAGGAAGACTCCGCATAAAGTTATACTCTATGGTAGGGATTTAAAGCTAAAACTTCTTTTAGAAGAGGGAAATGTATACTTTGGAACTGTTGGATTTGCAACAAGAATAATTGATATCAATACAGGGCAATATCGCTCACTTAACAGAGAGGATTTAGCTAAGCTAACGAGAGTTGCTGATGCATTGGAGAATATAGATTTCCAGCTTGTAATGGGTCAACCTATAGATGTTCCATTAGAAATGGCTGAATTATATCAGTGGCTTATAGCTTTCGAAAACACCCGTAAACACATTGTTTGCCAAGCACTTAGCAAGAGAAATGCTGAAATAGCTGTAGAAATGGGATCAATAATAGCTGGAGATAAGGAAGAATTAAGGAAACATCCAATTATGACCTTCATAATCTGTTTAAATAGCCCACTCCTATTTGGAGAAGGATTAACTGAAGCTTTAATTGTAGCATCTAAATATGGAGTACCTGTATGGGTTGAATCCGGACCACTAGCTGGAGCAAACTCACCAGTAACTCTAGCTGGAACAGTAGCTCTTAACAATGCTGAAGTCCTTGCTGGATTGGTTATTTCTAAGCTAGTTAATTTACAATCCCCATTTATATATGGAAGTTGGAGTAGATCAATAGATATGAGGACAGGAAGTGTTGTACTTGGAGGGCCTGAGTTTGCTTTAATGCGTATCTGTACAGCGCAATTAGCAAGATACTATAAAATTCCATCAGGTGGTGGAGGAATACTCTGCGATTCAAAAACTAGTGATGCACAGGCAGGATATGAAAAAATGCTAACAGCAATTCTTCCAGCTATAGCTAGGATAAATCTAGTATGTGGAATTGGGTTAGTGGGATCAGAGAATATTGCAAGTTTTGAACAGCTAGTTATAGATAATGAAATTGTAGGAATAGCTAAAAGAGTATTAAATGGTATTAGGCTTGATGATGATACGTTAGCTATCGATACTATTAAAGAGGTAGGCCATGGAGGAAACTTCTTACCTAAGAAGCACACCTTAAAATTCGCTAAAATAGAACACTACATCCCTAGAATTTCAGATAGAAGTAGCCCAGATACCTGGATTCGAACAGGTATGAAGAATACATCTCAGAGAGCAAGAGAACAAGCCTTAAAGATACTAAGTGAGTACAGTCCAGTAAGTCTTCCAAAAGAAGTTTCAGAAAAGCTTCAAAGCTTAATATTAAAGCTAAAAACTAAATAATTTTATTTCTGATTAGGTTAAATATTATCTTTGACTTTCTTTATGGAAAAGTCTTTACTTGTTGTGGCTTATACCCTTCTACTTGAGCTTAGGAGGATTGATGGGGCTATATCTCGCTTTACTAAGTGAAGCCGTGAGGATGCTCAAATACTCCTCCAATAGGGAATATATGTATTTTAACTGCAAAGAAGAATATGAGAAGCTATTCAAAATACAGGTGTTGAATATGTTGCATTAGCAACAATTAAGCTAGTCATATTAATTTTTCCTTCTCTTCTCCAGCCGGAGATGATACTTAAAACTGTTCTTATCAGTACTGCTAAGAATGTAGAGAATCCAACTAGAAGTATAGTCCACGGTAATCCATACATCAACACCTCTATTACTAGTATTGGATAGCGTGAAAGTGAAACTCCTAGATCTCCTTTAAATAGATTATTTAGATAAATTATGAATTGCTCATGTAGTTGTTTATCCAAACCATAGGTTTTAAATAGAGTTATCCTTCCTCATAGTTCATTTTGAACTCTAGTTCTAATCAATCTACCAACCGGTCTCCAGGCATTTAGGCGAGGTAGTAAAAAAATCAATTATAATTATTATAAAAAGGTTTTGTTTTACCTACTCCTCTCTTTACCATGTATATTCTTAATTCCATCTACTACCCCTATCCCCTCCTCATAGCAATAACCACTACTAGGATAACAATAATAATCACAGCAATTCCAATAATTCACATCTCCAATTCTGGAGCTGCTGGAGGAGCCTGGTGTAGTTACTGGTGGTGTTATGGAGGTTGGTTTAACTACTCTATGTACTTTCAGCCAGGTTCCATGGATTCACATCAGTAACTATTCCTGAGGGAAATGGAACATAGTCTATGAATGTGTCTGTTCTATATGGATGTGTACAGTACTGCATGTATAGTGGAGGCATTGTAGTTCATCGCAAACATTTCCTATATTCTCCATACATTTTCAACATTTCTAACTTTCGATTTAGACCCTATGAGAACACTTAGAAATATTTCCCTTCTTTTATTTAGATCAACTTCAGCATGACTCTCTATAGAGCTGATTCCATAGGCTATTATTATACCCCATACAGTTCATTCCATATTCTACATACTCCAGCTACACATAGTACTTAACATGTGGTCTGGGTCTAAATCTCCATCTTCAATCATTACCATGCAGAATTCGTGTTTTACATATGCCTTATTAATCATTGTATCGAAATCTAAAGATACAACACTTACTCTTAATCCAATCTTTGTCCACCATAGCTGCATTAGCTGAGCTGCTCTTATTCTAACCGGATCATAGTTTGAAGGACTTATTTCTAGCTCTATAGTTTTTCCATTTTCATCTTCTCTAACACCATCCCTATTTGTATCTATGTACCCTAGCTTATCAAGTATCTCTTTAACTTTCGTCATGTTAAACTCATATTTTGGTAGATTCGGATTATCCAGAACTCTAATGCAGATGCTATTAGAGAGTACTGTGGCTCACCATACTTTTCCCCTATTACTGTCTTTACCATTTCTTCACGATTTGTAGCATAGGCTAAGGCATCTCTAAACTTCTTTACATCCAATGGATGTTTCTTAATGTTGAAGTATATCATGTATACGTAGTAATCTGGAGAATTATTAATCACTATGTTTGGATCTGCTTCAAGATCAGGTAATTATAGCTGCTGGTGAATACCATGACGCTAGCGCTCATATTCTAGATTTAGAAACAGGTTTACGTCGAGAGCTACTCTGAGAGACTTAGAGAATTTTTGTAGACTTGCAGATGCCTTAGAGAATATTCATTACATATCTATAGCTTTAGAGCCTAAAGATATTAGGGTGGAGCTACTTACTGCATGTATATGAGTTGCTTACAATGCTTAGGAATACTACAAAGACAATCGATGGAAATACTTATGGGGGAAAGTTGCTATGGATACTATAGGGCTTGCCAGTATTGTTGCTAATGGTATGGGAGAACTTATAAAGAGCCCTATGCTTTTAGGTTTTCACAATCCAGTAGGTTCTCTACAACACTCTAAATAGTTAACCGAGGGGCTTATTGTCTATGCTAAGCATAGGCAGCCAGTTATAATAGCTTCTGAGACTCAAGCAGGAGCTATAGCACCAGTTACTCTCGCAGGTCTACTAGTACAGCAAAACGCTGAGGCTTTAAGTGGATTGGTTATAGCTGAATTTACAAATCCAGGTACTCCAGTACTTTACGGAGCTGTTTCAGCTCCTTTGGATATGAGAACAGGTAATATAGCTCTTGGAGCTATAGAAATTCGGATTAATAAATGCAGCAACAGCTGAAATAACGAGCTACTATAATTTACCAAGTTGAGAAACTGGAGTGGTAACGGATTTAAAAATGCTTGATATACAGGCAGGAGTAGAGAAAAACATTAACACTACTTATGGCTGCTATGACTGGAATAAACTTCATATATGATGCTTCAGGATCTCTTGAATCTACATTAACAGCAAGCTATGAGCAGGCAGTAATCGATAATGAAATATGCGGTATGGTTAACCGCGCTTTATGTGGAGTTGAGGTTAATGATAATACACTTGCTCTAGACATTATAAATGAGGTAGGTTCAGGGGGCATTACCTCTCAAGAAAGCATACTATAAAATATCTTAAAAATGATACTGCATCCCTAAAATAATTAATAGGGATAGAAGAGAGAAATGGGTGAAGATGGGGAAAGGGATTTATGGAAAATCCCACGTGAGAAAGTGATGGGGATACTAGTAGAGCATAGACCAGAACCTCTAGATAAAGATGTGGAGGATAAGCTTATAAAAGTAGTTAGAGAGATGGAAGAAGAGTCATTGAAAACTAGTAGATTTAAAGCTTAATAGTATCTAAATTCTTAAACTGATTTCACTAAGACTATCAAGTATCTACTTAATAGCTCTCTACTTTTAACTATTTTGATTTCTAAAGCGTTAAAATAACATCCAAATTTTTAAGTGAACTCCAGATTATGCTATATTAATGTGTGTGAAGCTTCATAATTACTGCTGAAATATTTAATGTGAAAGGATGTATTAAGATTTGTTGTTCTGATGTATTTTTCCTAATGAATTTAAACATTTTAATTCTCCTCTTTCAATAAGTATTCTTACAGATCTATTACTAATTAATTCCTCCAGCCTATCTACTCTCTCCTTAATTTCCTCAAACTCTACTAGTGGTTGAGCTACTTCACCTATTTCTTGTGGTATTACCTTCCCGGTAGGTATTGCTAGTTTTCTTACTGGGTACCCAATTATTTTAGGCTTATACCTACCTATAAGCTTCATATATATTTCACTATATGATTTACTCCATGGATTATTTTCCTCAATACTAAATCCAAATCTATCAACTTTAAGAACATCATAGGGACATGCGTTAGTACATGCCCCACAATATATACAGTATTCATCAACAACTTTAATTCTTGATTCTGAAAGTGTTTTTGCAGTATAGAATAGATTTAATGGACATATGTTAAAGCAGTTTTTACAGCCTGATGGATCGCATTTTTCAGGTTTAACGATTCTAATTTCTCCTGTAAATGGCTTCTTAGTCTTTATTGCTTTCTGCGGACATTTATCCATACATAAGCCACACCATATACAGCTACTAATATCTATCCTAACTCCCCCTTTAACTTCCAGTTTAGCTATTGTTCTTGGAGCTGATTTAAAGCATTTAACTGATATTGCTTCTGTAGGACATATTTCCCTGCAGAGTCCACAGTAGTCACATTTATCTTCATTAATTAATATTCCATTAGCAATTCTAAATTCTGGTGGTGTAGGTTTATCTATCCATTCTATTTTGATAGCATTACAGAGTATTTCACATAATCCACAGTATATGCATTTATCCATGTCGATTTTTATTTCTCCATTAGCCCATATTTCCCCCTCATATTTTACAAGATTCTCCTTTTTGGGGATTTGAATCTCCACTTCTAAAGCCTTTCTTGGACATGTTTTCTCACATATTAGGCATGGTTTACATTTTGATGAATCTATATTTATTGATCCGCTAATTCTTGTAGTTTTAAATGCTTCTTCAGCACTAAACTTTAATGCGTTGAAGATACATACTGATGCACCGACTGGACATACAACACATTTAGTTTCATCAATAATTATCTGTGGAGCCTCAAGTTTCTTTGCTGCTATATCTTTTATTGGACCAAGTGTTATTGCTTCAACCGGACATACAATACTACATAATCCACATCCAACACATCTATCCATACTGAATTTTAGGTTTTTTGCAAGCATTGTATATTTTGAAGTGTATGTTAACGTGTTGTTTACTACTTCAACATTTACTTGTGGTTTTTCAATACTCAATAAGATGTCACCTTTACAAATTCACTTCCGATAGGCCCTATTTTACTGATTCTATCTACAAAGTTCGTAATGATTTTAGCTAACTTACCTCCCTCAGAAGCACTTACACCGGTTATTTCAACTCTATCTGGATTAACTCCATATTTCCCTAATAGCTCTTTTAATGACTTTATTCTTCTATTTGCTTTAACTCTACCTGTCCTGTAGTGGCAGTCTTGCTCCATACATCCAATAATTAGAACACCATCAGCTCCCATTTTAAGAGCCCAAATCACATGTTTGGGACTAACTCTACCTGAACATTCAACTCTAACTGTTCTAATATTTGTTGGATATGGTATCTTATTGACTCCTGCATTATCTGCAGCCGCATAACCACACCATCTACATAGGAATCCTATAATTAATGGATGGTCTTTCCTCTCCTTAAATACTGCTTTAAGCATTGAGTATATTTGTTCATCAGATGGTTTTTTAGGTGATTTCACTGCTCCTACTGGACATGCAGCTATACATGCACCACATCCAGTACATGCAATTTCATTAACTAATACCCCTTTAGATGTTAGTTTTAAAGCTTTATAGTCACATGCCTGTACACATAATCCACACTTTAAACATTTACCTCTATCCACTTCAGGTGCAATAACCTCTACCTCCACTTCACCGGAGTATAGGAATTGAGCTGCTTTACTTGCTGCTAATCCTGCTTGAAGAGTAGATTCAGTAATGTCTTTAGGCCCACTGCATGCTCCAGCTAGATATACACCACCTATAAAAGTATCTGATGGCTTAAGTTTAGGATGGTACTCTGTAAAGAAGCCATACTCATCTAGCTGTAATCCTAGCATGTTTGCAAGCTTCCTATTATCTGGGTCTGGATCCATACCTATACTTAAAACTACCAAGTCGAATAGTTCCTTCTTAACCTTTCCCTCTAAGGTATCCTCATAAATAAGCCTTAACCTTCCGGATTTATCCTTCTCTACACTACTTATCCTCCCCCTTACAAATTTTATTCCTGCTTCAAGTGCTCTTTTATATGTTTCCTCATGCATTTTACCTGAAGCTCTAATATCAGTATAGAAGACTGTTATGTCTATTTCTGGATTGATTATTTTTGTTTCAAGAGCATGCTTTATCGTATACATACAGCATACCTTACTGCAATATGGTCTACCTAGTCTTTCACTTCTACTACCTACACATAGTATAAATGCCATTTTTCCCACTCCACCATTATCTGATGGCTTAACTATTCTACCCTTTGTAGGCCCATTACAGTTAAGCATTCTATCATATTCTGCTCCTGTAATAACATCTAGAAATCTTCCATAGCCATACTCCTCGATTTCTCTTGGATTATACGGTTTAAACCCTGTTGCAACAATTATTGCTCCTACACTTAAAGTTATTTCCCTATCTGTATCTTTAAAGTTTACTGCTTTAGGATCACATACCCCACTACAGTTCATACATCCAATACAGCTTTCAATATCAATGTATGGTGCAATAGGTACTGTTTGGGGTTCTGGTTTAACCATAGCTTTCCTTGTATTCAATCCATATTCATACTCGTTTGGAAGCTCTATTGGGCAAACCTCTAGGCACTTATTACATCCATTACATGTTGTTTCATCTACATATCTTGCCCTCCTCCTAATCTTCACCACATAGTCTCCAGGTATTCCTGAAACATCAACTACCTCGCTTAAAGTATATATCTTAATGTTTGGATGATTATAAGCTTTGGAGAGTAATGGCCCTAAAATACATATACTACAGTCTAGTGTTGGAAATACCTTATCCCATTTAGCCATATGCCCACCTAGAAATCCTAACTTTTCAACTAGAAACACTTTAATACCGGTATCTGCTAGATTTAATGCTGCATTAATACCTGCTACACCACCACCTATAATGAGAACTGATCCTTCAATAGGTCTTCTAATAATGCTAATTGGATTAGCTTCTCTAACAGCTTCTAAAGCCATTAATATATGGTCTAGAGCTTTTAATGTAGCTTTACTTGGATTATACCAGTGAACCCAACTGGCTTGCTCCCTAATATTTGCTATTTCAATAAATCCTCTATTTAAACCGTATTTTTCAGCATTTTTCTTGAAGAGCTCTTCATGAAGGCTTGGAGTACATGCAGCTATAACAATTCTTGAGACCTCGTCTTTAGTTATTATCTCCCCCATTTTCTTTAATCCATCCTCACTACACCAATGCTCATTATCATATACTAGGATGTCTCCATACATCCTCTTAACATCGCTTTTAAGCTTTTCAACATCTATAACACTTTTAATATTTGTACCACAATGACAGATTAGGCATGCGGTTCTGCTCATTTAATCACCTACAAGTATTCTAGTAGCTTCCTAAGAAATTCCTCCTCATGAATTGTATTTTCCCCTCCATCTATGATTTTCCTTAGCTCAGTAGATACACCGTCTGAACGTATAACTTCTCCATTAGCTTCAACTCCTAGAATCGATAATGGAATTCTTACTAGACTTCTACTTGAAGCTATTGTTTCTCTATAATCCAATACTATTGTTTTGTTAAATGGTATTTTTCTTGAGGCACTTAATGGTAGATGTGTTGTAGGATCCGTTTTAACAAGGAGAGCTGCATCAAATTCCTCTCTTAAAAGCCCTCCATAAGCACTTGTGGAAATAGGATTATACTCAACACTTCTATTACTAAACTTCAATGCATGACTATACTTATAGAGTTTATATGGGATTTTTGATGCTCCCATTGAGTTGATTCTTTCAGCTATTGGAGTTAATGTGATCTTTCTGCTAGCTCCTATTTTCCTTAGAATGTTTACAATTGAGAGTAATGTATCGTTAACATTACCGTTAAGTATTAAGCCGTGACCTATGAAGAATGCAATATATCTTGCTCTTTTAACATCATTAATTAGAGGTAAAACAGCTCCCATGTACTTACTTGTCTTTAACGGTTTTCCATCATATATTCTATCTAGACTTTCAATAAGTTCAATATCTCCACCTAAATCGATTTTTATCTGGTGTTGAGCAATCTTCATAGTCCAGCTATTCCTAACATCTACTACAGCAACAATCCTATTTTCCCTTCCAAGTGGAACACTACTTCCTCTAGGCATTACTGAATATCTACTTGCATGTCTTAGATTAGTTTCAGCTGGATTTGCAGCCCAGAAAACTATCATATCTGCATTATCTAGTACATCTTCAAGGATGCCTATTTCAATACCTTCACTAGCTATTAAAGGTATTGATGGCTGACATATACTTGGAGGTGTATCAAATACTCCATTAATTTTCTCTGCAATTTTTAATCCAAGCTCTATAGCTTTATTAGAGCATTCATCAAACCCATATATTAATGGCTTACTAGATGATGAAAGAATCTCAGCAGATTTCCTAATAGCTTCTTCAGGATCCACGCTTTTCAACCCAATAGTGAATCCTCTTAATCTACTATCCATACTATATGTCTTAATTGCTTGATAGCCGTGACTGCATGCTCCCTTAACAACTTCTACCTCTCCATTACTGATTTTAACAACTAGGTCATTACATAATAGGGAACATCCTGGACAAGTAACTCCTTCTAAAATAGTATTCTCCAAATAGCTTTCTAACATATACATACCAATTAAATTTAATTAATATATTTTTCCAACATTAATCAATATAACGCTGTTTAGATAATATTTAAACCTTATGCTAAAAATGGGCTGCTTATTAACTTAAGTTGTCAACTACGTATACTTTCCCATTTAAATTTTATGGAGTTGAATGAAAGTTATAAATTTAAGCTAAGTATCTTTAAGGATTCCACTTATTTGAATTAGTAGTTAGTGAATTTTACTTTGCTTTATTTGTATGGCTTATTTTCCATTGTTGATAGAGTACGGTGTTATGAGCTTTGAATACTTATAGATGTAGTAGTATTTGTGTAAGTTTATTATGATGTAATCCTTCCACATCAATTAGTTGTAGCTTAATTAAGAATGCTCTAATTCATATTTCATGTCTCTTAATGAATAATAGCTACTATCAACTAGATTAGAATTAACTGGCAATTACTTATACTGAGAAGAGTTTAAATTCAAGCATTGGTGTTACTTACCATGGTTTTCCTATATATCATCTAGTTACATCTTCAATGCTCTAATAAGTGTGGTTTGCGTAAATGTCCATATTAACCCTAATCTTGACCTCATTAAGCTCAGGGATGTAGTATGGAGAGTGGAAGAATATTCTTCCTGCATCTCCCAAAGAAATACTTAGTCTTCCTCTCCTATGGATTGCTGTATTGCCCATAATTAGGGTAAGCTTCTTTAGCATACATTAGTTTGTAGTGAGGACCCTTCATTTATCATGAAGAAATGCGAATTAGATCATTCCTATAATGAGGCTGACAGTCAAAATTAACGTGGAAAACTATTTTCATTACAGGCGTTTAGAAACTTAATTAACTCCACTTGCAATTTACAATCACTAAACTCACAAAACTCCATAAAGCTATAAAGCAATAGAACTTAAATATTTTGAAATACCTTAATTTTAAATTAATCATCAACCTAAATTAAGTCTCTATA
>CALHIW010000025.1 GCA_938030905.1 Candidatus Methanomethylicia archaeon
GTCATATTGCTATTGAGTCATATCTAGATGGTTAAAGCGTACCTTAAAGATAAATGAGAAACACTAAAAGAACCAACACATTTACCAGTAAATATAAGCACTCTTCAGATAAAATCATAAAATAGAGAAGCTTACATACTATGTTGCTTATAACTTGATTTAGGATGTAAAATACATGTAGTTGATAGCTTAGGTTTACAAGCGAAAGCTTACAGCGTTATTAACTTAAATGCCTCCATTATGAGTTTGAGCATTTTTGAGTAGTTTTGATCCTGAGGTTGGGTTATATAGAGTTTCCCTAGGGATCATAGAGTGCTTTACATGATTGTAGTAAGTCCTCTCTACGTCCCTTAGGCCTCTATTCCTTAGGAAGCGTAGGTCAAAGTCTTTTTAGGTGGCAATTAATTTCTCTGCTAGCCCCCCATCAAATGTGATCATCTTCGCGCTGAACCTATGTGACATGTCCTAGATTCCAAGCATGACTCTGAACATCATTGGCTCCTTCAACTACAGCAATCTTCCAGCTCATCTTATAGTAAGAAGTCTTCTATCTCAAGCTCCATAATAAGCCATATCCAAGCCTACCCATTAGTCACCTTCACCTCCCTTTATTAACGATAGCAATTCTGGCATAACCAAAATACAAGAATTCTTTAAATTTAAAGAGTTCCTAAGCCATTTCCGGATAGTTTTATGACTTAGCTCGATAAGGAGATGTCGCTTACATAAAGTTTTATGGTAGTTCTTCCTCCATGTTCATGGGGTGTCCGATTCTACGATTGTGACTCTTTTGATTCTTGCCTTCTTTCCTCATGTTTCTGAAGAAGTTGTATTGGATGCGGTAGAAGTTTTTCTTTAAGTACCCGCTATACCATCATTCAAGGCTTAGAAACCGAGAACACACTTCTGAACACAATAATAACAGAGATATGGTTAGCTGGAATTAGGCCTGACATAGTGATCATATTCTCCTAACATTTAAACCAGCTGTTAATATAACTCCTGACCTTATGACTGAATGGATGAAGCCCTATTATGCTTAAACATCTACGGCTCAAAGCATCTAAACAAATCACTTTCAAAGAAAAATACTCTCAAAACCAAAAACCTTATCTTAACAATATCAGGCTTGCTAGAGAAAAAATTATAAAGTCACAATAATAAAATATTCTGTAGGTGTTATATTTGAGTTCTGTAAATTACCTCAGCTACTATAATAAAGTATTCGAATTAATGATTAAGCATCATAATTGGATGTCTAAAACTATAAATCTTATTGCAAGTGAAAATATAGTTAGTCCTGCAGTAAGAGAAGCCATGATTTCTGATTTTCATAATCGTTATGCTGAAGGCTGGCCAGGTGAGCGTGTTTATGCCGGATGTAAATATATTGATCAAGTGGAGCTTTTAACGATTGAGCTGGCTAAAAAAATCTTTAATGCTGAATTTGTTGATGTTAGACCTATTTCCGGTGTTGTTGCAAATCTTGTTGTCTATACAGCTTTTACAGAGCCAGGTGATGTAATGATGTCTCTCTCCATACCTTGTGGCGGACATATAAGTACTGGAAAAAAGGAGCTTTGGGGCACTGCTGGTATAGTTCATGGGCTTAATGTTGAATACTTTCCTTATGATGTTGATGAACTAAATATAGATGTAGATGCGACGATAAAGATTTTAAAAAATGGGAAAAAAACTATAAAACTTCTGATGTTTGGCGCCTCAGTTTTCCCATTTCCTCATCCAGTTAAAGAAATCGCTCCTATTGCCCATGATCTTGGAATAGTTGTTGCTTATGATGCAGCTCATGTACTTGGATTAATCGCTGGTGGATTTTTTCAAGATCCTCTAAGAGAGGGAGCTGATGTTATTTCAGCTTCTACTCATAAGACTCTTCCAGGACCCCAGCATGGTATAGTAATATCATGGAACAAATATTCTGACTTAATTAAAAAATCATCCTTTCCAGGATTATTGAGTAATCATCATCTTCATAATGTAGCAGCATTGTGTATAGCTCTATCTGAAATAGCTCAATTTGGTAGAGAATATGCTGCACAAATTATTAAGAATGCTAGAGCTCTTGCTCAAGCTTTACATGAACGGGGACTTAAGGTTCTTGGTGAAAAAAGAGGATTTACTGAAAGCCATGTTATTTTATTAGATACAGTAGCTTCATGTGGAATCGGTGGACGCGAAGCCGAAGGAAGACTTGAAAATTCAAATATCATAGTTAATAGAAATTTGCTACCATATGATCTTAAGAAATATAAACGTCATTATACGGACCCTGGGGGAATTAGACTTGGTACTGCAGAAGTGACTAGATTAGGAATGAAGGAATCCGATATGGAAATCATCGCTGATTTTATTACTGATGTACTTATCAAAAATAAACCTTCTACTGAGGTTTCTAAAAGTGTTACAGAGTTTAGAAGAAATTTCAATAAATGTCATTATTGTTTTGATAGTGTTCGTGAAGCTTATGAGTATATAAAGCTTAAGTAGTGGTCTATTTGAGGATTGAGGATGCCCAGAATTTGATGAAAAGCTTATATTATAGTAAAGATAAAGCTAGAGGTATTGACAAAACTTTTATGTGGTATATTGAAGAGCTTGGTGAGCTTGCTAGGGCGATAAGAAATAATGATAGGGTTTCTATAATGGAAGAACTTGCAGACAGTATAGCATGGTTATTATCAATGGCTAACTTACTTGATATAAAACTAGAAGAAGTAATAACTGCTAAGTATAATGGAGTATGTCCAAAGTGTAAAAATATTCCATGTAAATGTATTGTTTAGGTGGGTGTATCTATGAAAGTTGAAGATCTAATGTCACCACCAATCTATATGGAAATCCCAATGTCTCGTAAGGAGCTTCTTGAATTTATGAAGAAGAGAAATATCAATTTTGTCCCATTAGTGAAGAGAAATACAAAAAGGGTTATCGGTGTAATAACTAGAAATGATTTACTTCGATATCCTGATGAAGAGCAAATAGCATTAATTATGAATCGTAATTTGTTGACTGTTACTCCTACTACAAGTATTACTGAGGCGGCCAAAAAAATCCTTGATAGTAATCAAAGATATTTGCTAGTTATTGATGATGAACTTAAGGGTGTACTTTCAGTTGCCGATATTGTTTGGAAATTTATAGCCGTTCAACAGTTTAGTGAAACTGTTGAACAATTTATGAGTCGGAAATTTCTATGTTTATGGCATCATCTTCCAGTTAAAGTAGCCTATAAGATAATGAAGTTTGATGGAACAGAAGCGGCACCTGTAATTGATGATTGCGCCGCACTTGTAGGTTTCATAACTATATCTGATATTTTGAATACAGTTCAAGTAATAGTAAAAGATAAGACATCACACTTAAGCACATCTGGAGAATCTCAAGAATGGGATTGGGATGTAAGCTCTATAATATATATAACAAAGGAAGAACTTGAATTCCCCGATAGAACAGTTGCGGACATTATGTCTAAGAAGGTGTATACTGTAACCACATCAACAACCATTTCTGAATGTGCTAAGAAAATGAAAAAATTTGATATAGATCAGATGCCTGTAACAGATGCTAATGGAAACTTAGTTGGTATTATTCAGGATATGCATTTATTATCTGCTTTATAACCATAGAATTCATCTGAAAACTCTTAGGTATATGGTTATGCAGGCTAATTGGACGAAGCCTCAGAAGTTGTAGCCAGCCTTTGATATCTTATGACTAGTTTTTTCTGAAACCTCCCCTTTAACCATGCTGGAACTTTTCAACGCCGCTTCTCATACGTTTGTATCTTTCCTTATTGAGTCTGTATGGTCTCCCACGCTTCGGTTTATGCCTGTTCCTAGGGTTAACTGGTATACTCACCTTTATACTTCTCCTCTTTAGGTATTTCTCTGTCTCCCTTGTGTTGTATGTGAGTCTACATGAGCACCTTTAGGACTATTCCCAAGCTTCCCAATGCCTTTAACCCTCATACCCTCTATGATCTCTATGAAACGCCTGCTATCATGCTCATCCACCTACAACCAGTGACAAGCATATATAAGATACCGTTCAGCGCCTTTCTATCGTCAACCTAGATCTACCAGTTCTAGCCTTAGGTGGAAGAAGCCTAATGAGTCCCACTCACCATCAGAAAGGTCATGAAACTCTACACCAAAACTTTACAAAAAAGTTTAAATAGTTTTCAGATGAGTTCATAAAGAAACTTATAATAGCTTAAGTTGTTTTCCATTTTTAGAATTAAACATGGATTTAAGTAAATCACTAATTAGCTTTATTCTTTGAGTTGTGTACTTGTCAATATTATACTTTTCAGCTATTAGGTATATGAGTTCAAGATGTTTTTTGATGTTTGCCTCATGAACTGTAGGAAATAGTTTGCCTCCACATTTCTTACATCGACCAGAAATCGGTATTCTTCTATATAATGAATTACATTTAATACATCTAACTTTCTGTGTTAAAAACGATTTTAAATTACCTATAAGATCTGGTAGGAAATGATGTGATAATAATCTTACTGCTACTTCAACCGCATTGACAGCTAAGATTTTATGTGTCAACTCCATTTGCAGCATCACTTTATCTTTAATGTTTTTTAGTCTCTTATACATATTCATTTTGGGACCATTATTGATTGATATAGTGTCATGTAAAAATTTAATACATGTATACTGACTTTGTTTTTCTAAATGATTTTTTACTATATCGACAACATTTAATACATCTTTAGGTTCAGGACATTTTAAACTACTTTCATAGAACTCCAAATTAAATCTACTATGTGTTTCAATATTATGTGATTCGTCATCAACCTCTACTGGATTAAGATTTGTTGTCAGTAAGTATACAGTATCCATGAGTCCACCTCTATTGCTAGGGAGATAATATGTTGAAAAATTTATTAAAGCATCCAAAGCTAGAACGATGGAGTCCTCATCTCCATCACAATTTCTCCTCTTGGCAGCATGCCAGTAAGGATGAGCATAACAGACATTAGCATCTGTGAAGCCTATAATGCGTCCAATCACTCCTGAGTATGTATGTGGTGCAATACCAACAATTAAATGACCAATAAGATCCTTAGGTTGTTTAACATTATAATATGGACTAAGGCCGTAAAATTTAACTAATAGATCATCAATAAAATTAGCTATTTTGATTAAATACTCTGAAGAATTTTTTGGAAGAATTACATCTTGAATCTTAAGCTCTAGCACCTGTTCTTCGTCTCTAAGCTCTGCCCCTAAAAAATCTTTTTCATATCCTAGCCTTTTTAGAGTATTTATGGATGTACCTATTTCTCTTGGTTTAAAATGTGTTAGTGGTGCATTAGTAGCATCAAATCTAATAGTTCCATCCTTATATACATATAAATCATAGAAAGATCTTAATAATCCCTTTTCAATAGGCTCTGGAACTTTATATAAACTGCTTAATCTCTTGACTCCTTTCAAATGTCTAATATTAATTCCAAGTTCTTTCATAGCTTTAGAGATTTCAGCGTCAATATCAATTACGTATCCCTTATATGTAATCAGGGAACTATTGCAAAATTGACACCTTTCCATATTTGAGTTTAATATCACATTACATTTGTTGCAATATTTCCATAAACTTTTATATAGCATCTTTCCACAATTTGGGCAAACACTTTTATAGGTAATACAGCCGCAAGCATCACATTTTCTGATGCATAATTCAATAAATGTTTTTTGATATTTTTCCTTAATTTTTATTAGGTCTCTAATTATTCTTCCAGTTGGAAATAATACCTGAGCTGGTGGTTTTAAAACTCGTCTTTTAGCCTTTTCAGGTCTACCAATACGTGCTCCTATAAATGAGATATATTTCGGCCTTAGCTTTATACCTGAAATTGTACTAAGCACTTCAAAAGGATCTTCCAATTTAGGGAAACTCTCCATTTTAGCATCCAGTAATAACCTTTTAAGAATTAGAATTTCTTCACCAAGGAAAATTTGGCCATCAACTATCTCATGTGGTATTAATGCTTTTTCAAGAATTCTTTTACATTCTGGCACCATTTTAAGATGGGCTTTATCAACTTCATGCGAATCTTCTAAGGCTTTCAGAATCCAATTCCTTAATATTAGTATCTCATTGATATTTAATTTTTTCCAGTCATACACATATCTTGGATGTAACGGAATATCTAATAATTCTGAAATTCTTAAAGCATCAGAGGCGCATGGTTTTTCTCTTAATGGGTTCCTGAGATATTTAGTCAGTTTTTCTACTTCAATACCAATATGCAATGATGCTTCTTCCATTCTACCATTAAACCTCCGGTTAATTACACTAGCTAACTCTTCAGCCCACCATTCTTCACAATATCCTGCAGGAATTAAAGGATGATTGTTTTCAAGAAAGTCACCAAAAGCTATTAATATATCTCCAAGAAAGAGGATTTCAGATACATCTTCATATTTTATATTTGTGCTAGCTATTACAACTGATCCGTTTTTTAATTTAACTATTGGGGGTTCAATAGTATCTACTGGTAGTACTGTTGCGCTCTTTCCGGGTCTTTCTAGCCTTAATTGTGTTCCTATAGCTATTGTCTCATTTAGGATTATCATGGTAGCCGGATGAATTCCTACCGCAGCTAATCCTGTATTTCTGGCTCTACCATATCTTAATCTGAACCCGCCAGTTTGAGATGGTCCTGAAAGTATAGGTCTCCCAGCAATTATGTCAGTCATGTACTTGTCATTAGGCTTTATTTCTGAGGTATTTTGCTCTTCATTATCAACTCTAATATCTCTTAACCAATTCCATCCTTCAAGGCCTAGCTGACTAACTATTTTCCATATTTTACTAGCTTTACCTACAATTCCATCATTTATAACTCTTAATGCCCCACCTCTAACAGCATTCGTTTCAATTCTTCTTAAATTTCTATGTCCTGTAATCTCTATGGGATCTGTAGCTATACCAGTAACTTCAACCGGTAATCTCCAGAGAACATATTTTAGAACGTCGTCACTAACATGATACTGAAACCTGCTAATGGATCTTTCATAAGTTCTGAGTTCCTCAATAAACCTCTCAATTTCGACGCTTATTGGTTTATATCTATCAAGCTTTAGAAGATTTCTTATGTAGTCTCCAATAACAACTGTTAATCCTTGTTCAGTTCCTCCTGCACTTCTTATTGGTCCTGCATAGTATATTGCTAAGTATAATGTACCGTCCAAATTCTTTTTTATTCTTACTGATTCTATCCCCTCAAGAGGAGCTGCTGTTATCCCCTCTGTTAAAATAGCTAATGCTGTTCTCAATCCTAATTCAGCTGCTCTTTCATCAGTAAATTCACCAAACTTACCATATACTATTTCTTCAGCTATCTTAAATGCTGTTTGCACTCTACCAATTGACTTTAGAAGTTCCCTTATTCTTTTAGCTAATCCTATTAACTTTAATGCTCCTTCAACTCTTTCTGCCAAATCTTTTGCAAGAATAACTTCAACTATTATTGCTGGATCTAAGCCTTTATCTCTTGCTTTTTGTGCAATAGAATACATCTCGACAATCTTTTTATCAATCTCTTTAAAATAATGATCATTTAAAGACAGAGTCATAAGGAATGCCTAAGCTTAAGAGCTTGTTTCTTTATAGTATTTATCCATGAATCTATTATATATATCCACTTCTTCTGAGGGAGGTGCATATTTAATTGTGTCATTTGCCCCACATTTACTACATCTTATAAAAGCTTCATTTACTTTTTCATTTACCTCTATAGTTATAGACCTATTACCACAGTATGGACATATAAATATTGATGGTATTCTTTTTATCACTCTTTTGATAATTTTTCTTCTTCTTTTACCTCCCATAACTTCATTTGTAAAAGCTTACTTAAAAATTTAAAATATAAACTAATCACGATTTTGTGGGCTTTTCGTATACAAAAAATTCAGTTAGACTTCTTTAGATAATTTAATATAAACTCCAACCCTATATTTAAGCTACTAGGAAATCAATCACGTTTCTTTAAGCTTTAGATGTGAAAATATGTAGCTAATGACTTGAGTTTGTAAGTTAGTCAACACCTAAATTAGTTGTTAATTTATAAAGCTAAGTACTCATACTTTCGAAATGAAATAGATTATGTTAACTCACCAATTTTACAGTGTTTACATTAAACTTAAATTGAACCTGGATACTAGTTATCGAGGTGAAATTCATGAATACCCCCCTCATATTTACTGATAGATACTATACGAAAACTCATGAATGGGCTCTTATTGAAAATGACCTTATTAAGGTAGGAATAACTGACTATGCTCAAAAACAACTGCATGAAATAGTAAGTTGCGAGCTTCCTGAGGAAGGAAAAGAAATTAAAAGGGGTGAAATTCTAAGTGTTATTGGCTCCGTAAAAGCTGTTGCTGAGGTTTACTCTCCTGTTTCCGGAAAAATAGTTAAAGTAAATAAAACTCTTGAAGTTAAACCAGAATTGCTTAATTTAGATCCGTACGGTGAAGGATGGATTGCTGTAATTAGGCCTACAGAGATAAAAGAATTAGAGACATTATTAAAACCAAGTGAATATGAAGCAGAAATAATAAAAGAAAAAACATAAATCCATAAGTTATTGTATACCTTTAATTAGAAATAATTTTTATTGTTTTATAACTTATTTTTGAAATTTGTAACTCAATTTTGTATAAAATACGAAAAATCTTAATAGATAGTTTACAGTCGTAATATTTAATGGAAAAACAAAAATTTAGCTTTGTGGCTTAATTTTTTATTGTTTGGGTTTTCTTTGATTTTGTGGTTTCTTTTTGTCTGTTGTTTATAGGTTTATTGGTATGTTGTATATGTATGTTTTAGCTGTTGGTTTCTTTTATGTTTTCCATTTTGT
>CALHIW010000026.1 GCA_938030905.1 Candidatus Methanomethylicia archaeon
TAGACTCATAGGAGGGAGTAAGTATAAACCAAATGGAAACCATAAACTCACCAAGCCATAACCAAATAAGAAACCCACATCCCAAACCAGAAACAGCATACAAAAAACCAACACAACCCATACACCTAAAAGCTTCAAATAGGTTCTAAAATTATTCAGTTAACAGTTAAAGGAAAAATTTACAAGGTGTTAAGTTATAAGTGCTTACCCAATTTAATGCTTAAATTCCTCTAACTCTTCTCTTAGAGACTTAATTAAGAATAGTATTTTTGCATATGATTTCCTAAACTGTTTTTTACTAGAAAAAATAAATTCGTCATAAACTCCTTTTTTAATATTCTTTAGTAAATATTGTTTCCTATAATTTTCAATAGATTCTGATATGTGAAGGAGTTTAGCTAATTCCGTTTCTATCTCATTAATTTCACGCGCATATCTAGCCTTTATGATTGATTCTAACTCTTTTATTTCCATATCAAGTCTCATCAAGTTATTATGTATAATATTGATTCTTTGCTTGTATAATTGTTTTTTAACGCTTCCCTCAATGAATTTATCTCCAAGGCTTATTAATTCCTCCATTAGTGAGGCTTTCTCTTCATACTTTGAACATAGCTTCTTGACGATATTGATATGCTCTGATGCAAGTTTTAAGTTAATATGTGTACGTCTTCCATACAGTAAATAAAGAGCAATTACTAGTAATGCTATTAGAATTGTAGATAATAATCTTAGTACACTTACTATACTTATATGTATAGCTGGCTCGCTGTAAGTTACTACCAGTGTTTCAGGATTGTGGGCTGTGATATTTGCTAGTTTATATTTAAACACTACTGATTCAGGAGTATTCTCTATAGCTATAGGCAATGGATACTTTGGTTTAGTATTAATATAGCTTGGAAAAATTAACGTAATGTTCGCATTTACTATTGGATATAGTATAAAATGAGGGATATTTATTTTAACTTCAGAGTTGTTTTTAAAGTCTAATACTGGTAAAGCACAGCTAACCGTAAATGTGTAATTGTAATTTTTTAGGAGTGGGTATCTTAGGTATACTTTGTCTATATCTAATTTAACAATCCCCATAGCATCGAGTACTTTAACATCTTCAGCATTTCTTGGTATTTCAATCTTTATTTCTCTTACTTCACCGCTACCCTTGTTTTGAATCAAGATTCTGGTTAATACTTTTACCTTTGTTGAGCTGATTTCTAATGTTTCTTCAAGATATGGACATATAATCTGTTTAATTTTGCCAATTAGATTGAAAAATATCGTTAGTTTATCATTTACGATGATGTTTGTAGGGTTTATGTATAGAATATTTTCAGGCTCTTTAAATGTCCATTCAGCAAATGGAACATAAATGCTACTAGTATCTAATGTTAATTCATTTGGAATACTTATAGTCATATTGAAAGATTGTATTTCCACATTTTTACTATTAATTTGAATGATCGGATACATGGGTATTGAAAAATTTAAGGTAGATTGATTTATATAATCAAACTGATTAATAAGAGTATAAAAAACAGTCAATTCAGATATTTCTTTATTCTCAGATTTCACTCTAAAAAAAGGATTCAATGTGCCTAACTCATGTACGAGCTCACAAATGGCTTGTTTTCCATTTATTTTAGCACTTATCGAGAAGAGGTTTAAAACATTTCTTACTGAAGGTCTAAATATTATGTTTGACATCAGAAGTTCTTGACAATTTATGAAAGAAATATTATCCACACGATATATGACCCCGCTCTCCATTATTTTAACATGGCTTTCAACGTTTACTCTAATTAGTTTTTGCTCTTCCATCTCTGCGCTGACTATAAGAGGTGAAATAAAAATTATCAGTAATATCATTACTACAGTGATGCGGCGTTCTATTTCCATTAGTCATCACTAGCGATTTTGAGTATTTATTTTAACTGTATTTTAAATTTTTTGGCTGAATAGCTTGATACTGTCAAGTTAGTATATGTGGACATGTATAATAATGACTTAACTTGACAGCATCAAGTGATTTTAAAATATTTAAGTTTTCATAGTTTATACTTCATGCATATTATGTATGTGGAATGTTATTATGTCCTTAAACATTACTCTGATCTTCATACCTTATTCTTGCTATTTGTGCTTTAATTATGTGTTAAATCTTTCTATTGCTGACTTTCTTCTCCTCTAGCTTTTACATCATATTGTATGTTCTTTCTTCTATTTTTAGGGTCTACCGTATCTTCGCTTTCACACTATCACCTCTTAATCTGCTTCTACTTCATCTGCATCATATACCGAATCTCTACGTAACCTTTAGGTCTTTTCCTAAGCCTATCATAAAAATCGTCAAAGACCTTTGGGTCATAAGTATTACCAGGGCTTATTGTTAGAGTAGTTGATGGAGAACCCCCCATCAGCAATTACATGAAACTTTGTATTCTTCCCATGCTTGAATCTATCATAGCTCATTATTTCTTCCTCTTTAGCCTATATGGCCATTTATAGCAGCATCATTCACACCTTTGGATACTAGAAAACTCGATATCTATCCCATACACTAACTCTCTGAAGCCTATTAGCATCCTCTAGCAGTTATGTAGAGCAATATCTACAGGGCATATCTCTACTTATAATCGGTACTAACAACTTATAAGATGTTGTTAATCATCAGCTCTCTACTCCTAACAGACCTAAAGAGAAACAGAGACTTAATCAATTCATCCACAATTACTAAGCTCAAGAAATACCATACAAAACCATAAAGATAGCAAGGCTTGAATATTTTGAACCACCCTTCTAGTAAGCTTATGTAAACTCTGTAGTATACTTGTCGGATATGTAGGCTAGGTTTGATCAACTCAATCCTTAATAATTATGTAACCATTTGCTATCAGATTGATTTTTATTTACGTTTTAATTTTTATTTACGTTCTGGATAGCCTTAATGCTTCTAAGGCTAGCTAAAGCACCTTAAATTCTTTTCTAACACTGAGCACAAATAGAATCTAACATAACTAATAGACTCCATAGCTACATTTTTATAGTTTGAACTTATCTCTAGATTATTTAAGTTTTTCTTAGTTATGGTTTGTTTGTTGTTTTTGATTGGTGGGGTTTGATTGTTTTTCCTTTTAATGCTATTGTTGGTAGGTTGGACTGATTATGGGGTTATCGTGATGGTATTCTATGTGATGGGTTTCTGATTGATGTTTTACCGCTTCTTAGAGCTGCTTGGAGGATGCTAAGTGCTGGTAGGGGTTATGGGGTAGGATGTTTAGGGCTTTAGCATCTATGAGG
>CALHIW010000027.1 GCA_938030905.1 Candidatus Methanomethylicia archaeon
ATAGATAGAACCCCAACTCTTAGGCTTCTACTCCACACAATACTTCAGCCTCCCAATCCTACAATCAAAATTGAGAAAAATCAATACAACCACCTACCACTCAGACAACCACAGAAACCTACAGCATCATTTAGAACTAGGGCTCTAGATCAATTAGCAAAGTATGGTTTAAAGATCTACATACATTAATGCTGGGCAACATATTTAAAGATGGTTTATTTTTCATGAATGTCTAAGCTTCCTTGTAATAGTTGGGAGATAAGGTCAATTAGGATTTTAAATTAGAATGTATAAGGGCAAATATGTTGCTTAGGTTATATAATCTGGTTTATTAAATTCATAGATAGTTTCAAAATATTTAAGCTATTTACACTCCATATTTCATGTGTATTATTTTCAGGTGAAACATTATCATTTTCAGCTTCCATCAATAATTGAGGTTGTTGACTACTTGAACACTAATTCAATAAGAACTAGAATTTAAATATTTTGAAACTGCTTCTTAGCAAACCTATATGTATAAGTATCTAGAAGAACTAAAACACTTAACTTTTCTATATGAATCCCTAATAATAAATATTGATTTCATGATGATTATGATGTATGCTTACGTGATTTAAGCCTTTCTATAGATGCTCTTATAAGCCCTATGTAGACTGGTGAAGGGTTTCCAGGTCTTGACTTATACTCTGGATGGGTTTGAGTGCAGAGGAAGAAGGGATGGGATGAAAGCTCTATAAATTCAGCTCTTTGATCATTAAGACTATAGCCGGAGACGATTAATCCATGACTTGCTAGTGTTTCTAAATAATCCTTATTAACTTCATATCTATGTCTATGTCTTTCATATATTATTTTCCTTTTATAGAGGGAATATGCTAGGGTTCCATCTATAAGTATTATTGGATATGAGCCTAGCCTCATTGTACCTCCTTTAAATAATACTTCACGCTGTTCAGGAAGTAGGTCTACTACAGGATATGGAGTATTGGGATCTATTTCTGTTGTATTTGCATTCTTCAATCCTAAAACATTTCTTGCAAATTCAACTATTGAAAGCTGCATTCCAAAACATATTCCAAGTAATGGTATATTGTTTTCACGTGTGAATCTTATTGCTTCAAGCTTTCCTAAAGCTCCTCTAGCGCCAAATCCTGGAGGAATCACTACACCATCAAATCTAGACAGAATACTGACATCTAACCTTTTCCTCTCAATCTTTTCAACATCTACAAATTCAATATTAACGCCAACATCAAGACTTGCAGCTGCATGTTTTAAAGCCTCATTAATGCTTATGTAGGCATCTGTAGTCTTTACATATTTACCGCAGAGCGCTATTGAAACTTTTACTGTTGGCCTCTTGAAAGAGTTAATAATCCCCAACCAATCATCCCAGTTAGCTTTATGGGAGTGAAGTCCTAGTAGTTTACATATATAGTCTCCCATTCCTTGTGAGTCAAGTATTACGGGAAGCTCATATATATAGTCTACATTGTACGAGGTAAATACAGCTTCATCTGGAACATTTCCGAACAATGCTATTTTCCTCTTTACCTCATGATCTAAAGATACCTTGCAGCGTGCAACGATAATATGTGGTTGAATCCCGATACGTCTAAGCTCGTTAATACTGTGCTGCAAAGGCTTTGTTTTCTGCTCACCAGTAACATCAAGTATTGGTACAAGTGCTATATGAATAAAAAGTGTTCTTCCTGGATGTTCTAGAGCCATTTGTCTTATAGCTTCAAGAAATGGTTGGCTTTCAATATCCCCAACAGTTCCACCAACCTCAACTATAATAAAATCAGCATTTGATTTCTCAGCAACAAGCTTAATTCTACGCTTAATTTCATCAGTAATGTGTGGTACAACTTGAACACATAAACCAAGATAGTCACCACGCCTCTCTCTCTCAATAACGGTTTGATATATTTGGCCTGTTGTAATATTATTCTCCTTGTTTAAATTTGTATTTAGGAAACGTTCATAATGACCTATATCGAGATCTGTTTCACCACCATCTTCAGTTACAAAAACCTCACCGTGAACAAGAGGATTCATTGTTCCAGCATCAACATTAAGATACGGATCAATTTTGATAGCAGATACTTTAAATCCTCTAGCTTGAATCATTTTACCTATGGAGGCTGTTAAAATACCCTTACCAACACTTGAAAGAACACCGCCTGTCACAAATATGAAGTATGTCATATTATAATCACAGCTTTAATTAAAATAGATTATTTAGGTTATTAAAGCTTTAGCATTAAAGGAAGTTTGTAAGGGTTTTTTGTAGTGTTTGTGATATTGGAAGCGTTATGATTGATATATTATTTGTAGATGGAAGTGAAACATTGATAACTGTTGTTGAATTTACTTCAATTATTCTTCTTCTAGATCTATGGACATGAGCATGTATGCAGAGGGTAAGATTAGTTCTTAAGATAATGTCCTCTACTGCTTTACTACCTAGTAATGGCCATAAACCCTCAGGTTCTCCAACCATAGTTTTATAAGTTACAGAGTAGTGAGATAGAAGAACAGTAAAGTCGGTCTTCCCATTGCTTATTAAGTACTCGATCTTCTTAAGTCTTTCAGCATAGATTTTATCAATATCTTTAATATTTCTAGATTGCCATACTGTAGGCTTATCGAGAACACCCTTAGTACCTATAATTTTAACACTCCATCCTTTAATATTTAATGTTATTGATTCATCATCAAGCCATATTACTGATGAATACTCATCCTTATACCTTTGGGGAGTGTACTCCTCATTACCGAAGCATGATATAATAGGTATGTTACCAATATCTCTAATAGCGTCTATTATATTCTCCATTTGGTCCACAGCATTTCTATGTACATTGTCTCCTGCAAGAAGAAATAGGTCAATATAATTTAAGGGAATGCTGTGAAGCGCGTTTTTAAAGAGCTTCAAGAACTTCGGGGAATGAACATCACCCACTGCTGCTATGACCATACTATTTCTACTAGTCATATCTAGCACCTAATCTAATTTAGCTTATTAAATATATAGATAAGTTTAGGTTAAATATAACTGTACTAGGTCAGTAATCTTATACTTAAAGTTATCCTAAGGATGATTTCAAAATATTTAGACTCTAGTTTCATCGAACTAGTATTTTTGAATAAGTTTTTCAGAGTTGTTGGGCATGGTAATTCATGAAACTTTATACATTGTTTTTCTCTGAGCATATCTGAAACTATATTATTTAAATTGACAGCCAACCCCTTAATGATTTTCACTAGGTTTCTAGAAGATTTCTAGGAAACTACATGAAATACAATATATAGGACTTCGTGAACTGCTGATAACAAAGGTATAGAGTAAAAAACTAAATATTTTTGAAGATGTTTCCAGGTATAAATTTATATTTTATATCACTATGATATAGTGATGAAATATGAAGGCTAATAGGGATTTAGTAGTTGAGGCTGCACTCGAGAACATTGTTGAAGCAGTTAGAAGAGTTTTAGGAAATTATAATCAGAGTATAGGAGATAGTGGTGAGATGATATTTACTGGTGTAAGAGAAATGTGCCCCCCAATAATTAAGGTTAGAAGTATTTGCAAGGGGAGGTATACTATTGTCTCAACAAGTAGATGTGATATAAAGGATTGTAGCTATTGGGAGAGATGTGTAAAACTTGACGCTGAGAGACTTGAAACACTAAGAAGAGAGCTACTAAAATTAGCTAGGAGAGAAGTTGAAAAGCAGGTATTGAAGTGGCCTATAGGAGTAGAAGAAGCAGAGGAGAAAATCGTTGAGAAAGTATATGAGAAAATGAGGGGGTAGTATGACATGCTATGTAGTTGTTGGAGGATTTTTTGGTGATGAGGGAAAGGGAAAAATCGTAGCATACTTAGCACTTAACAGCAATGCTAATGCCGCAGTAAGAGTTGGCTCTATAAATGCAGGTCATACAGTTACCATTAGTAATAAAGAGGTTAAACTTAGAATTGTGCCATCAGCTTTCATTAATAACTATACAAAACTCTACATTGCTGCTGGAGCTAATATAAATCCGTCAGTATTTCTTAAGGAAGTTGAGTTGACAAATACATATGGTAGAATTTGGATTGACTATAACACTTCAATAATTGATGAGGAACATATTGAGAGAGATAGATTCTCACAGTATCTTAAGGAGAAAATAGGAACAACAGGAAGTGGAGTAGGACCTGCTATTGAAGATCGAGTTAAACGTATAGCTAAAACAGCAAAGGAAATGGATGAGTTAAGACCATTTATTACAGATGTAACTCAGGAAGTAAATATGATGATTGATGATGGAGGAACAGTTATTGTTGAAGGAACACAGGGAACCTATTTATCACTTTACCATGGCACATATCCCTATGTTACTTCAAGAGATACAACAGCTTCAGGAATATGTAGTGAAGCAGGCATAGGACCTAAAAAGATCGATGAGGTAATTGTAGTTTTTAAATCATTTGTAACTAGAGTTGGAGGAGGGCCCCTAGAAGACGAATTAAGTGAGGAGGAGGCTATGAAGAGGGGATGGCTTGAAATAGCAACAGTTACAGGTAGAAAGAGGAGAAGTGCACCATTCAACTTTAATCTTGCAAAGAGAAGTGTTATGATTAATAGTGCAACTCAAATAGCACTAACGAAGCTTGACTCAATATTTCCTGAAACTAGAGGGTTAAGACTATATGATGACCTGTCATTAAATGCTAAAAAATTCATTGAGGAAATCGAGAACACATGTAAAGTACCAGTTACAATAATAGGTACAGGGCCAGATATCTATGATACTATTGATAGAAGAAAAGAGTTAAAGTTAATCTAGAAAGTTTAAGACTTAATACAGGATATTAGCTTACCAGATTTGGTTTAGGAGTAAGTAAACATAGTAGGCTATTATACTAAGATTAATTTATTTCAGTTTCTAACAAGATTTATTAGTAAGAAGACATGTTAGCCTTTACGTCCAGAGAGCCTAAGATAGATACTAGAGAGTTAAGCAAAAACAATAAGAAAGAGCTGAGCAATCTTCCTAGGTATATTAAGAATAGGGAAAATGGGGAAGTAGTTAGTAATGAGGAAAGATTGTTTGAGGATGGAAGATATAAATGAAAGATGGATAAAACGTTAATCAACACCTCTTATACGTTGAGTTAAAGTAATAGATGACTTTAGAGTACTAATAAATGATGAAACTTATTATTAAGAGGGGAAATGAAGAGAATACATCATCAGCTATATCATATCGCTTAAAATTATATACAGATGGGATAAATCTTAATATGATAAAATTGATTTATGGAACTGTTACTGATTTAGCTAAATTTCTTGGTTTATCCGGGTCTTTAAGTCTCAATATAGCTGTATGATATGCTATTAACTGTAATGGTGGAGAAAATATTATTGGTGTTAATATTTCAGAAAGATTAGATTCTATACTTATAAAAATATCTGAAACCTCTTTAACTTCATGTGCATCATCTTGAGTTATTGATATTATCTTAGCTCCCCTAGCCTTCATCTCCATAATATTACCAAGTATTTTTACCGATGTTTCACCAGTAGGGGTTATAAAAATACATGGAAAACCCTCCTCCACAAGCGCTATTGGGCCATGCTTACTCTCTCCAGCCGGATATCCTTCAGCATGTATATAGCTTATTTCCTTAAGCTTTAACGCCCCTTCAAGAGCTGATGCAACGTTAATTCCCCTACTTAGATAAAATACGTTTTCTCTTGGAGCTATTACTTGGGCAATTCTTTTAGCTTCATTATCTATACGCCTCAAGTACTTCTCTATTATTACTGATGCCTCATACAGCTCCGATAATAAACGTCTATATATATTCTCACTTGCTAAGCCATAATTATGAGAAAAATTTATTGCTAGTAGACTTAGAAGTGTTAACTGAGATATATAGGTTTTTGTTGCTGCTACTCCTATCTCAGGACCAGCCTGCATGTTTAAATATATATCCGATATTCTTGCTAGCTCAGACCCTATAACATTTGTCACACCAATTATCTGTGCACCTCTCATTTTTGCATTCTTAACTGCGGTAAGAGTATCTCTTGTCTCACCAGATTGAGATACTGCTATCACTACTGTGCTTTCATCTACTAGTTGTGCATAGCTTTTTAAGAATTCTGAGGCTATACATGGTATTGCATTAATTAATGATAGCTCGGAGAATATATAGGATATAGCTAGACATGCATGATAGGATGTACCACATGCTACAAGAAATAATCTATCTGAATTCTCAATAAGCATTGAGGCAATGTTTATGAGGCGCTTATCAATTCTTAAAGCATCTCTTATTGCTCTTGGCTGCTCATATATTTCCTTAAGCATAAAATGAGGGAAACCACCTTTCTCAGCCATATCCATTGACCAGTCAATAATTGTTTCATATCGCTGAACTATTGATTCATCTTTTATTCGAATTATCTTGATGTTCCTTAAGCTTAAAATAGCCATTTCACCATCAAATAGCTCTATTACCCTGTTAGTATATGGTAAAAGAGCCGGAATATCTGATGCGCAGAAAACACCATTATCACTTATACCTATAATTAGGGGGGATTCGTTTTTTACACATAGTATTTTATCCTCATCAGCATGTATAGCAGCTATAGCATAACTTCCACTAATTAGCTTTACGGCCTGCTTTACAGAGTCTTCAAATGACATATTATTTTTGATATTGTCCTCTATAAGATGGGCGAAGACCTCACTATCAGTCCTTGACTTAAATATATGTCCCTTAGATTCAAGGGACTTTTTAATTTCAATATAGTTTTCAATTATTCCATTATGTGCTATAGCTATCTTTCCTGTGCAGTCAGTATGTGGATGGGCATTTTCCATGTTTGGAGCTCCATGTGTTGCCCATCTTGTATGACCAATACCGATCATTCCTGGAAGACTGTTTAAATCAAGCTTCTCATGGATTTCATCTATTCTCCCGGAATCCTTCTTTAAAAATAATAAGCCTTTATAAACAGTAGCTATACCTGCAGAGTCATACCCTCTATATTCAAGTCTTTTTAAGGCTAAGTGAATTAGCGGTGCAACTTCTCCTTCATTAACTATACATCCAAAAATTCCACACATACTATTTTTCACCAGCTACCTCATTAACGATTTTAACTATAAGATCTCTAATAACATTAGTGTTAGCTTTACCCCTTAGGATCTTCATGGCTTGACCCATAAGTAAATCTATAGCTCTATCTTTACGTTCAGCTACAGCATTGATGTTTTTCAGTATTATCTCTCTAACTACTTCCTCCACCTTTCCATGAGGCATAATAGATAAGTTTTTCTCATAAACTATATCTGTAACATTTTTATTAATATCTATTGATAAATATTTTATAATGTCCGGTATTGACTCTTTAACTATAATTTTATCTTGAAGAAGCTTAAATATTTCCTCAAAATGCTCATCAGATATTAAATCAATGTTTACACCCTCTCTTCTTAAGCTTGTTAGTGTTGAGGTTAGTGTTACTGCTACGATAGTTGGATTTACATTATATTTTGAAACTATTTTTTCAAAAACAGGTAAATAATGTGAATTTAAAATTTCTTGAGCAAGCTTACTACTTAGCCCTAATACTTTAGTGAAACGCTCAAATTTCTTATCAGGTATCTCAGGTAGTAGTGTTTTTAACTGCTTAATTCTATCCTCCACTATAACTAGTGGGGGTATATCCGTTTCAGGGTAAAGTCTTGCTGCTCCAGGTCTAGGTCTAGTATAGTATGTTGTTCCATCACTATTGGCTGCTCTTGTTTCTTCGGGTACACCCTCTAATGCTTCAATACATCTTTCATAAATAGCCTTAAGAGCCTTAAGAGCTTGATCCTCCTGAGATGCAACAAAAACCACAGCATCATCTTGAGATGCTAATAGAACTTCTAATAGTTTTCTAACTTCATCCTCTGTAATCCCATAAGCAGGCATTTCATCAGTATGGAAAACGCTATCCACGCCAGCTAAAACCCTAGCTCTATCAGAAAGCTCCATGCCGAATTTACGTTTAGGCTGAATCTCAATTTTAAGTATTCCTCTAAAGCATGGAAGCTTAAGGGCATAAACCTTACCCTTACTGGAAATTACATTCCCTATTATTTTACATTTAGTATTTATGAAGATATTTGTCACATCCATAGGGTTAAAGATCAACTTATTTTTAACACCTCTCCTTAAAAGTTCATCTCTAATCTTTAATAAAGTTAATTGTCTTTGAACCTCATACTCAATACATTTAGATATTATTTCAAGTTCTTGAACTCCTTTAATTTCCGTTTTCGCGCCGCCAGTGATTGATATGTTTAAATCCTGTCTTATTGTTCCAATTCCTCTTTTAACTCTTCCAGTCATTCTTAGTAATTGACCGATTTTAAAAGCTATTCTTTGAGCTTGCTGGGGGGTTGAAATTACTGGAGCTGTTGCTATTTCAATAAGTGGAATACCAAGCCTATCGAGACTATACTTTACCTCTCTAGAATTCTCCTCAATCTTTCTTGCAGCATCCTCCTCTAATACTATTGTTTGTATTGGAATATTATTTTCAACATCGGGTATGTAGCCTCCTAATGCGATAACTGCTGTACGTTGAAAGCCGCACGTATTTGAGCCGTCTATAACTATCTTCCTCATTACATGTATCTCATCAACATAATGCGCATTCAAAATAAGACTTACAATTAAAGTTACATCTACTGCTTCCTCATTTATTGAGTGGGGGGGCTCTTCATCATGTTCAACCATACAATTAGAGTCATAAAACGAGTAGTAAGTAAATACTTTATTCTTTCCAGCTTCAAAGGCTGCTGCTTTATCTATTTCTCCAAATTCACTTTGAGCTGGTTTAAGTATTCTATTAAAAACATAATCAGAAGGTTTTGTTTGAATAACTGTTGGACAATGACAAAACAGCTTTCGTTTAGTATCGATTTGCTGATGAATTTCTAATCCAACCTTTAACCCAATCGATTTGTAATCAATGCTTAGAGTTTTTTCCATAGTACACCACAATTCTATACTATGAAAATACATCAGCAAAAAGTTTTTCTGAATGTCTGTAGCTAATTTCACCGCAGATATTAGTTAACATAAGCTTTTTAACATCCTTAATGTCTCGGGTCTGAGCAAGAACCCATTTCAACTTGACATATGCAGTTTCAGGAATCATATCTTCACCTGGAATAACACCCATAGCCAGAAGTTCTCTTCCAGTTCTATAGACATTCATGTTTACTCTACCCCATAAACATTGCGAAACCATTACGACTGGCATAACCTCACAAGCTCTACTTATCGATTTAAAAGCATATGTAGGGGCATGCCCAAGACCTGTTCCCTCTATAACTAAGCCATGATAGCCTTTATCAACAATATAATCTATAATTTCACATGGAAAGTCAGGACAGGTTTTTATTAATACTACTTTATCATCAAAATCCGCTTTTAAAGATGGATTTCTACTTTTATTTCTTTCAAGTAATCCATCATATGATAGCATTATAATACTGAGCTCCTTAATCTCAGCAACAATATTTTCGTTAATTGATTTAAAAGCATCTCTTCTACTTGTATGACATTTACGAACTCTTGTTCCTTTATGTATAGCTATTATGTCATCAGATGTTGACTTATGCATAGCAACGAATACACCTGAAACTGGTGATTTAGCTGCAAAAATAGCTGCACCTAGAAGATTTAGAGATGCATCTGTTGAAGGCCTATCAGAAGACCTTTGAGAACCAACAAGTACTACTGGAACAGGTAAATTCTGAATTGCAAAACTTAAGGCAGCAGCCGTATAGCCCATGGTATCCGTACCGTGAGCAATAATAACTCCATCAACTCCTTCGTTTAAGTCATAGAAAATCCTTTCAGCTATTACCTTCCAGTATTTAGATGTAATGTCTTCACTAAAAATATTAAGAATCTCTTCACTTTTAATTC
>CALHIW010000028.1 GCA_938030905.1 Candidatus Methanomethylicia archaeon
ATTATGGGGTTATCGTGATGGTATTCTATGTGATGGGTTTCTGATTGATGTTTTACCGCTTCTTAGAGCTGCTTGGTTTAAGCGGGGGTTATGGGTAGGATATTATTCATTAATGTGGAGGTAAATATATGTAAATCCTAGAGGAGGGGGAATCATACGGTATAGCATCAGATTTTAGGACTGCTATTAAAAGACTCTATAGATGGCTTAAACCTAATAAGAATAATAAGATATAAAGCTAACAATAGCATACATAACAATACACCTAGAATACAGAGCTTAAAGATGAGTTCAAAATTTTATAGATCATACAATAGAGTTCTCCAAGTTTATTAATTAAATATCTCAATATGACTTAGACTAGTAAGATACTGTCAAGTAAGCCATTAACTATGTTTACATGTACTAAATTGACAGTATCGGCTAACAACGCCAAAAACTTAAATAGCATCCAATATTGTAGAAATCGATGGGAAATGGATTTGTTTAAAGCCATTTATGAAAGGACAAGTATAAGAAGCTTTAAAAGCAATCTAATTCCCGAAGAAGACCTAATGAAGATCTTGGATTGCGCTATTCAGGCACCATCAGCTGGAAATCTTCAGCCATGGGAGTTTATAATAGTTAAAAATGAGGAAACTAAGAAAAAACTTGCTGATGCAGCTTATGGGCAGGACTTTATAAGTGAGGCGCCTATAGTCGTAATTGTATGTGCTAATAAACGTATATCATCATCACGCTATGGAGATAGAGGAGAAAGCTTATACTGCATTCAAGATACAGCTGCAGCAACATATGGATTAATTCTAGCAGCATATGCTCTAGGTTATGGAGCATGCTGGATTGGGGCATTTAATGAAAAAAAGGTTTCACAAGTTCTCAACATACCAGAACATATTAGACCTGTAGCTATAATACCCATTGGAATACCAGCTGAAAAACCACTTAAACCTGGAAGAATACCACTATCAAGAAAAATACATTTAGAGAAGTATTAGTAATACTTCATAATAACATTTAAATTCCTTCAATAATTTATCTTTATGGTTAAGGATAGTATATTTAGAGCTTATGATATACGTGGAGTATATGGTATTGACCTAACAGATGATGACGCATATAGGATTGGCTTGGCTTATGGGAAATACATTGGAAAAGGAAGAAGAATAACTATAGGTAGTGATATTAGAATTAGTGGGGAATCTCTAAAAAACAATTTCATTAATGGGGTTATAGATGCCGGATGTCATGTAGTAGATATTGGAATTGTTGCAACTCCAATACTTTACTTCTCGATAGCTCATGGAGGATATGATGGTGGAGTAATGGTTACTGCTAGTCATAACCCACCCGAGTGGAATGGATTTAAGCTCTGTAGAGAAAGAGGACTGGTTATAGGAGAAGGGATTGGGATGGAGAATATTAAAAGCCTTACATTAAGCCCAGATCTAATACCAAATGCTTCAAGGGGAACTGTTACAAGATACTATGATATAATAGATGATTATGTGAATTTCATTATGAAACTAATTAGGGTTAAATGTGGCCTAAAAGTTGGTATTGACTTGAGTAATGGTGCTGGAGTATTTGTAGTTCCAAGACTATTAGAAATAGCTAAATGCAGCTACTTAGTTTTAAACGGGGAGGCTGACGGTAGATTTCCAGGACATATACCTGAACCTAATGATGAAACATTGAAGCAACTTAAAGATCTTGTTGTAGATGAAAGACTTGATATAGGAATTGGATTTGATGGAGATGCTGATAGAGCAGTATTTATAGATAATAATGGAAATATAGTTCCAGGAGATATAGCATTAGTTATATTTGCAAAACATTACCTATCAAAAACTAAAGGAGGTAAAGTAGTATTTGAAGTAAGCTGTTCGAGAATAGTTGAGGAAACTATAAGAGGACTCGGTGGGATACCTATAGAAAGCAGGGTAGGACATGCATATATAACTCAGCTTATGATCAATGAAGGGGCTGAAGTTGGAGGGGAGAAAAGCAGCCACTTCTACTTTAAAGATACTTATGGTTTTGACGATTCAATATATGCAGCCATGAAAATGATTGAGATACTATCATTAAGTAGTAAAAGCTTCTCGGAGATTATAGATGAAATACCTAAATACTATTCATCACCGATAAAAACATACAATTGCCCTGATGATTTAAAGTTCAAGGTTGTAGAGGATATTAAGAAATACTTTAAGGAAAAGAGTTATAAAACTATCGAAATCGATGGAGTTAAAGCTATTCTTAATGATGGATGGATTCTTATAAGACCATCAAACACACAGCCACAGATAAAGATCACAGCAGAAGCAAAGACATTAAAAAATCTAGATAAACTATTAAAATATGCTGAGGCAATATTAAGAAATACATTAGTGAAATATGGATGTAATAATAGAATACCGTAATATTAATTAACCCTAGCTAATCATAGTATATTGATTATAATGTTGTTAAATGAGGAGGAAGTTAAAAAACTCGCTAATCTTAAAAAATCATTAGAGGAACGTATTACAGAATATGAAAAGGTTTTAAATGATCTAAAAATATGTTTAAAGCTTGTTAATGATCAGCTTTCAAAATCTTCCTTTAAAACAGCTGCAGAAATGATAACAGCACCAACACCATCGCAAATTTCAACGCCTAAAGCAGGAGAGGTTGAAAGCATTCTAAGAGCTTTAAGAACAGGAGTTGTTCTTGGAAAATTTATAGAGGGAGAAAACTACATTAGAGTTGAGGTTTCACAAAACCTAAAACTAGATCCTGAAATACCTCCTTTAAAGGCATTCCTTATAAATAAGGTTCTGGAAGGAATGAGAAATGCAGACCTAGAAAAGGTTGAAGAAGGACAGCTTCCAGCAGATAGAGTCATAGAGTATAATGTTAAAATTGAAGATAATATCTTTAAAGGACTTGAAATTAAAAACATTACTGATAGGAGAAGAATAGTGGAATTAAAGAACTCTATACGATGGACTCTAGAGAGAATGGTTGAAAAGACTAAGGCGACAGTTAATGAGGCTTGAGGAACTCATAGAAGTTTATGATAAAATCGAGGGAACAACAAAAAGAATTGAAATGACATGTTATCTTGCTGATCTTATAAAGAAAACACCTAAAAACCTTCTTGAAAAAGTTATTAATCTTACTTTAGGCCAATTATATCCTCCATTTACTGGAGTTGAAATTGGAGTTGCTGAAAAGCTTGCAATGAAGGCTTTAGCAATATCAGCAGGAGTATCTGAAAAAATGGTTGAGGAAGAATATGGAAAAATAGGAGATCTTGGAGAAACAGCTAAGAAAATACTTTCTAGAAAAGCACAGCTTTCACTATTTTCAGAGCCTCTCACCATTGAAAGAGTTTATGAAGGATTTGAGAAAATGGCTAGAGCTACTGGACAGGGAGCTCAAGACATTAAAATTAGGATTTTAACAAGTCTCTTCAACGATGCAAATCCTCAAGAGGCTAAGTTTATTGCAAGATTTGTTATTGGAAAGTTAAGGCTTGGTATTGCTGACATGACAATTCTCGATGCATTAGCTGTAGCATTTGGTGGCAGTAAGGAAGTTAGAGAATATATTGAAAGAGCATATAATCTCTGTAGTGATATAGGTAAGGTTGCAAGAGTACTAGCTGAAGAGGGAATAGATAGAATTAAAAAATTCAGAATATCAATTGGAAACCCCATTAGACCAATGCTTGCTGAGAGACTTACATCAGCTGAAGAAATCTTAGAAAAACTTAATGGTGTAGCTTTCATCGAGTATAAATATGACGGTATAAGAATACAGGTACATGTTAGAAATGGAGATGTTAAGCTATTCTCAAGAAGGCTTGAAAACATAACATCGCAATTTCCAGATGTAGCTAAAAACATTAGGGATGCAATTATAGCTAGAGAAGCGATAATTGAGGGGGAGGGAGTAGCGGTTAACCCAGATACTGGTGAAATGCTTCCATTCCAGATGGTTGCTCATAGAAGAGGTAGAAAATACGATGTTGAAGAGGTAGCTAAAGAGCTTCCAGTTGTCTTCTTTGCGTTTGATGTTTTATATGTTGATGGAGTAGACTATACTTTAACACCACTTCTGAAAAGAAGAGAAACTCTTACAAAAATAGTAAGAGAAACAGATTGGGTTAGGATATCAACACATAGAATTGCTAGAACATCTGATGATCTTGAAAAATATATGAGTGAAGCCGTATCCAATGGCTGTGAGGGAATAATGTGTAAATCCATTCAAAACGATTCAATATATCAAGCTGGAGCAAGAGGATTCCTATGGATTAAATATAAGAGATCATATAAGGGGGAGCTTGCAGATACACTGGATCTAGTAGCTATTGGAGCATTTTATGGTAAAGGTAAACGTGCAGGATCGTATGGTGCACTTCTAATGGCTGCGTATGATGAAGAAGAGGATAGATTTTGTAGCATATGTAAACTTGGAAGCGGATTTACAGATGAAGACCTACAGAAACTACCAGAAATATTTAAGCCCTACAATATACCTCATAAACATGCTAGAGTTAATACCAACATGGAGGCAGATGTATGGTTTATTCCAAAGATTGTTCTTGAAGTAAAAGCTGATGAAATCACCCTCTCACCCCTACATACATGCGGATATGGAATTATTAAAAAAGATGCAGGTCTAGCTTTAAGATTTCCACGCTTAGTAAGCTTTAGAATAGATAAATCACCTGAACAAGCAACAACAATTAAGGAAGTTATAGAAATGTACTACTCCCAAAAGAAAGTAGTTACTGAAGCAAAAGAAAGGATTGTTGAAGAAACTTAAACTCTATAGCTTAATTAAAGCTTCAAATCCAAATCTTATAAGTCTATCCCTGAGCAACTATGATTTTGAAATACCCTCTGAAGCATATCTAAAAGCTTCAGAAAGCCATTTCCTTCCTCATAAAGTTAAGAGTTAATATCTGAAAGAGTTTGAATTTAGCATAATCTTTTAGTATAATTCACTACCAGCTATCTTTGCCTCTTCAAATCATCCCTTTGTGCTGAGAAGACCTTACATGTTCATAATAACCCATTCTTCCCTTAACCTCAAAATCTGCTTTACCTTGTTCTCAGAAACTCTTTCTATGACTACTAATAATTTTAGCAAATCAATATTACCTCCTATCTCCATTACTGAATAGACTAAGTAGTAACATCAAGAAAAATCTTCACCTTCTTAATAATATAGATCTTCCCGACACTTTTATACTTAAATATTCAAACTGCGGCGTCAATTCGCCCATCGATCTTCATCTATCAGATAGAGAGTTATCTTCATCCGCCATATATAGTATAAATTAAAACTTAAAAATTTACCGTAGCTAGAAATAGTTCCATCTACTAGTCTTTACTTTTTTAAGCATTTCCATAGCAACTTTAAGATTATCTGATGAATATAATTTCCTACAGTTCAGAGTATTAAATCTCCTATTACATGTGTAGCATAAAGCTGTTTTCTGATTTGCTCTAACAATTCTAGGTGATTTACAAAATGGACATAGAAGCACTACGTATATCATAGTTTACAGATCTTCAAAGGCAGTGAGAACAATATTGATGTTAGGTTCTTGAAGATGTTTTGAGGTTGTATCTTTCCATTCTTGAAGTATTACATGGAATGATTTAATAAAACTACTAATAGTTTCCATACTTTCAGCTCTAGCACGACTTGTAATATTTTATAATTTTAGAATAAAAACATTTCTGAAATAATGAAACTCCATGAACTAGATTATGAAAGATAGTAGTTAACGGCTTAAGTTAACAGGGCAATGATGAATACCAATCATTTAACTATATTTAATTTAGGATTTCCAGCCTACCCCCTCCCACTAATCATCAAAATTCCAGATAATAAAGAGAAGCGGTATTGAAGATAATAATGGCTTGAAGTCATAAGTATTTAAGCTTAATAATCTATGTATAATCATGAGTAGAAATAAAACATGTATTGTATTCCTTGGTCCTGCAGGCAGTGGAAAAACCACACTTACACATAGATTTAGTTATTGGCTTTCAGAGCTGAACATTGATGCAGCACTAATTAACCTAGACCCCGCAGTTAGAAGCATACCTTACAGTGCAGACTACGATATTAGAGCAATAATTAATATTTGGGATATAATGGATAGGGAGAAACTGGGACCTAATGGAGCTGTAATTAGAGCTGCTGAACTTATGGAGGTTAAAAGTGGAGAAATTGTTAAAAATATTCTAAACATCGATAAGAACATGTACTTAATCGATACACCTGGTCAAATGGAAATATTTCTATTTCATAGAAGTGGAGTGGAGATTATAGGAGCTATTAGACGGCATGTTAAGGCCGTATCAATACTTCTCATAGACCCGAAAACACTAATAAGCCCAGTTGAAATAGTAGTGGTAGAGCTACTAAATCTTATTGTTAGACTTAAGCTTGAAACACCAACATTAGCTGTTATGAACAAGTTTGACTTAATAACATCTAAGGAAATCATTAAAATGATTTCTAGTAGGAAAATACTTAGAAAGGCTATTAGGGGAATTAGTGGTGTTCAGAGGGATTTAGCCTTAAAATGTATTGCTATCCTAACTAATATAACTCCAGTGAAAACAATAGTACCCATCTCAGCAACTACTGGTAAGGGATTTGAGGAGCTTTACGGTTTACTACATGAAGTATGGTGTGAATGTGGTGAGACATAGCTAGCATTTAAACTGGGTTTGCAACTATACAGAGCATGTCCAAAATTCATCAATAAAAATAGCTCTAATGTAAATTTTCACTAAATAGGCAATGGTTCTTGCCCTATTATTGTTACAGAACTAGCTATTAAGCTTGTTTTAAGCCTATCTCCGAGCCAATTTTTTAATAAGCCAAATATGCTTTCTCTAATTCCTCTTCACCTAACTTTTGTTTAAGCTTTGTTAAAGGATCGTTAAATTTTTCTAGCTTTTCTTCCACAATACTTTTTACTTCTACCTCTATCTAGCTTTACTATTGGTTTGTAGCCAGATCTAAACATTTGCTTAAGTATTAGGTTGTTATCGTACCATCTGCTAACAGCTTCCCCTTAGTTAAAGCTCTTAATGGAGTATAAAGCTTAAACCGAATGCCATAGCTACAGGATAAATTGCTCCTCTTCTTATAAGCAAATGAAACTCAACCAGGTTTTTATTCCGAGAAGTAAACTTAGTTGAATCTAATATTGAGAAGACATAATCCACGAGGTCTCCTACCTTCTTTCCTATAGCTCCAACAATCCTTCTATTAAACTATGATTAAACCTCTTTTCCCAGTAGTTAATAGTAGATATCGGAGCCCTTTCTTTACAAACTATCTTAGAATATCTAGCCCCCTTAAAGAAGCTTTATTAACTTTTTTTGTAGCTATTAGAGATAGATAATCTTTTAAGCTACGCTTAGGATTCCTTTCTCTTTGCTAGCTCTTTTAAGCTTGGGAATAAGTCTTTTAATAGTATCAGTAAACAATTTTATATCGTTAATTGCTGAAGCCATCTTAGTCTCATAATTAACATTAGGGGCAAAAGCCCCTAATTTTTGGGCATGCCCCAACTAGACATATAGTATTTAAACTCTAGACTAAGATTTAGGTTAAATTATGGT
>CALHIW010000029.1 GCA_938030905.1 Candidatus Methanomethylicia archaeon
GTCTATTCCGATAGTTCTTGAACCATCAAATTCAGAATGTGTAACATTTACAAACATAGACTATCTTTTCATACCATCAGTACTAAACACTAAAAACACATTGTGGATTTCTAAAGCAATAGTTGAATGGATTAGAGATGAGTGGAGAAAAAATGCTAAAATTCCATGGGATAAAGTGGTTGGCGAAGCATATATAGTTTTAAATCCTAAGTCATCTGTCGCCAAAGTAACAGAAGCTGAGACCAACTTGACTGTAGACGATGTTGTAGCATACGCAATTTACGCTGAACGATATTTGTCTCTTCCAATCGTGTATATTGAATATAGTGGAATATTTGGAAATCCAGAATTTGTAAAGGCAGTAAGTGAAAATATAGTTAATGCTAAACTATTTTATGGTGGAGGAATAAATTCAAGAGATAAAGCATTAACAATGTCTAAATATGCTACCATAGTTGTTGGAAATGTTGTGTATGAGGATCTAAATAAGTACTTAGAAACAATAATATGAGTCATACACTATAGTCCACTACTATCCTAACTAATTGTTTGCTTTTTATTTGGTTTATGCTATTATTTGTATGTTTAATTAATGGTTTAGTATCTTAGTTTATGTATGGGGAGGTATATGGCTTCTTCATTACCCCAATCACCAATGAACATTTCCTCACATAACTCACTTAAAATAACTAAGCTCTAATATAGTTCTACAGAAACCTTACATTTAGACCTCGTGAAACTCCATAAACCTAGAAATAGGATACTAATTTATATGATACATCCACTATAAACTAAACTGTAAAGTACATATAACGCAAAACATAAACAATCAGTTAAATAAGCTTGCTTAGAAGTAAATAATATCATCTAAATAAACGACTGAAAACTCTACTTACCGATCTAAAATAAGGTTTAATTTTTCCAGCTTTAATACTATCAATAATCGTCTTAACATTTATAACATTGTCAATAGGATGTATGATTGTATACGAAGTATTAAGCTCCCTTGCTGTATGTGCATCGCTAGATCCAATAACTGGTTTACCTAACACTTTTGCTACGTTTAATGCTCTTGCTACTGCCCTACTACTTGAAGATGTATTATAAACCTCAATGGCATCTATGTTTAAGTTATAAATATGATCTTTTACTCCTTTCCTCCAGACATCATATGGATGAGGGGCTATAACTAAATAGCCCATGGAGTGTGCTATATCTATTAGCTCATATGCATCATAGGATACGTTAAATGGTTTATCACCAATAACTATTAATTCGCCTAAGTTAGTCATTATTTCAATTCCTATTAAGATAGTGATGTCATTATAATTTTTCGCATAACTGCTGGCTCTTAATGCCCCCTCAAATGTATTATGATCCGTTATTGATATTATATCGAATTTCTGTCTTCTACAGATAGTTAGAATTTGCTCAACTGTTAATAAGCTATCTCCTGAGTATTTAGAATGAATATGTAAATCAGCCTTAAGCCCTCCTTCTCCAGCTCTGAATGACATAATTTAGTAATTTAAAATTAGATTATTAAACTTGATTATTCATGACATAAAGAACTTATAATTAGCTCTCTAGACATACCAATTCAATGATAAAGCATAAAGGAGAAAAGAAGTATACCGTAGACATTATATTACAGCTTAATTATTAGTAATCAAACTTCAAGATGTATTTATTCTGCCTCATCTATTAGACTATACATTAATTTGAGTTAAGTTTTCCTATTAGTTTATGTATTTGTTATGTTTATGTTGAATTACTCTTTCCTTTAAGGAATTCTTCTACTTCTCCATCCATGTTTGAATAGTTGCTCCTATAGCCCCATATTAGCTAAGATTTATGTTTATTCTTGAAAACTTCTCCTACGGGATTTAGTTCTGGTATTTTAGTACTGTTAATATCTATTGATCTGTAGCAGAACAAAAGAATTTAACCAGTAATATTAATAATCTTCACTAAAAGATGATTGAAGGATAACTTTCAGATAAGTCTTGAAGGTCTTTTTAGTGGATATGGCGGCTATGGTCTTTGTATTGGTGGTTATGTGGGGGATGTTTTGGTATTCTATGTTTTTATTTAGTGTTTGATGTTTAGTTGATAGTTATTTGTTATGGAGTGTTGTTTCTGTTGGAGATAGAGGCTGTAGGGTTTAGTTTTGGATTTGATTTAGGCTTTAGGCTCTATTATAATAACTTAGATCTATAATACTTCCTCTTAGAAGTACTTTGGATGTGAGTATTCTTGTGGATCCTCATGAATATGGGTATTCCATCATCCTAGACCGGTAGATTTAACTACAACTATTACTCTCTTAGGCCTTATTGATGGTGGAGTGTCTTTAAGTCCCCTAAAACCATACCAATCCTCTCAGCTTAACAATCCACCCCATACAATTCTTCAAACCTACAAAACCCACATCCTATACTCTCTCATACTAGAATACATAGAGCTCATCTCTAAATTCCATATTTTAAATGTATTGTTATGCATACTATGGTTATGAGAACTTTGTATATTGCTGCTAGCCTCTCATACCTTATTATTATTCTTCTAAATCTTTTAAGCCATCCATAGAATCTTTAGAAGCAAACTTATCTTCTTATAGTTCTCGATTTTGTATGGCTTAGACCTCCTACCATTCCTAGGATTTACAGTATGTTTGCCTCCACATTCATGGACGATAACTTATCCCTTATGGCTTCAGTATCATATGTGAAGTCTGCATAAAGCTCTTTTTGAGGCCTCTCCAAGCCTTCCAGTAACTCATCGACTCGTCTTAAATCATTCTTGTTTCCAGATCCTAAAACTATGCTTAAAGACGTGAAATACTCATCCACACAGACATGTATCTTTGAGTCTTTCTATGCTTAATCCATCATATCCTATCACTTTCCCCTTTAGCTTCTATAGTTGAGTTGCCCACACATACTCTATTGCTACCCCTCATAGATGATAAGACTTGAATATCCTATCCCAATAACCCTCCTCCTACCATCTTTTAAGCCTCCTCAAAGCAGTCTTACATGAGCCATAGCGAATAGCACATCCATCTACAGCCAGTATTCAAAACATAGAGTACCCCATTGATGATAGCTCTATTATTGAATCTAGGTCTTTCAATTTTAGCCTTAGGAGGTAGAAGAGATTTGATCAAAGCCCATTCTCCACCAGAAAGCTCACAGAACTCCATACAAAAACATAGTAAAAAAGACTTAAATAGTTCCGAAATGAGTTCATAACCAAACCCAAAACCCTAAGATCCCATAGAATCCTCCTTCCAACAAAGACCTAACACCAACATGAGAAACCTAAACTTACGCCCTAAGTTGCACGCCTTTTCTAATCTAACACAGCGTGTCCAAAAATTCACTAGCGAAAGAGAGGCTTTAATGTAGATTCTCGCTAAGTAAGTAATTACATGAGCTTTTATTCTTGTTATGGTACTAGCTATTAAGCTTTTTTAAGCCTATCTCCGAGCCTATTTGTTAATGAGTTAAAGCAGCTTTCTCCAATCCTTCTTCTTCTGTGTTTCTGTTGAAGCTTCGTTAAGGGGTTGTTGAGAAGCTTCCTAGCTTTTCTTCACCAATATTTTCTTCCCCTCCTACGATTTAACTTTACTATTGGTAAATAGCTAGTCTTGAATATTTGCTTTAATAACAGGTTATTATCATACTAGGCATTAGCTAAAAAAACCATAACCGAGGAAACACTCAAACCAACAGCATCGTTATTATCATACTAGGCATTAGCTAAAAGCTCTCCTTTACCATTAACTATTACTCTTATAGATGTAGTGAAGCTTGAGCTGAATGCTATAGCTACAGGATAAATTGTAGTAAAACTTTTCTAACTAGTAGATGAAACTCTACCAAGCCTTTATTCCAGCTTGTAAACTTGGTTGAATCTATTATGCTAAAGTAATAGCTAGCTCCTCAACCCTTACTCCAACTGCTTTAATCAAGCACTCAATCAAGCCTTAATCAAAGCAATACTCCCAGTAATTAATCATTAACTTAAGAACTCCCTTCTTTACAAACAAGCTTAAAATAGCTTACCTCAACCCCAAAGAAGCTTTCCCCCTTCCTCGATTACTATTAGTGTAAGATAATCCTTAAGCTTCCTTTCAGCCTACAACCTCTCTGTCTAACCCTCCCTAGCTCAGGGAGTAGCCTCTAATAGTCTCAATTAATAATCTAATACCGTTAACTATGTTGCTCCATCTAAGCCCAATAATCAATATTAGAGCTTCTACCCCTAATTTTTGAACATGTCCCTAATCTACATATTTACTAAATACAATTACAATGTTTGATGTATGTATTATTGGGTCAGGACCGGCAGGCTTATCAGCTGCTATTTACTGCTCAAGACTTGGATTAAAAACCATAGTTTTAGAAAAAGGGGTTATAGGTGGTAAAATGACTAAAATACCAAAGTTAGAGAATTACCCCTGGTTTTCCTAACGGTATTAAAGGAATAGACTTAGCTGAACTCTTTTATAGACAAGCTTTAAAGTTTGGAGCTAAGATTGTGTATCCTATTGAGGTGATATCAGTATCAATAAGGAATAACCTCAAAATCATTTTAACTAAAAATGGAGGAACATATGTTGCGAAAGCCTTAATAATTGCTACTGGATTTGAAAAACTCATATTAATGTTCCTGGTGGAGAAGACTTTTTGGTCATGGAGTCTCTTACTGTGCTGTATGTGATACATTATTATATAAAGATAAGGTTGTTGCTCTAATTGGTAATGCTGAAAGAATAGATGTGGAGGCTTTATATCTAATCAATACCGCCAAAAAAGTTTATTGGATTCCTGATAGTGAAGATTTTGCTGTACCTGAACATTTAATTGAGCGTGTTTTATCATCAGGAAAGATTGAATTTATTTTCATATGATAAGTTAATTACAATTGAAGGAAAAAATAGCGTGGAAGCTATTAAAGTTATGACTAAAAGTGAGGCGAAAATAATAAATGTAAATGCTGCGTTTGTAGCTAAGGATGATATTTCATCAACAGCATTATTTGAGAAAATAGGGCTAAAAATTAATGAGTGGAAATTTATAGTTACTGATGGCAATCAAAAAACAAATATTTTAGGCATATTTGTAGCTGGAGATTGTACTGGTAGAGGTTTCCAGGTTGCTACCGTAGTAGGTGATGGTGTTATTGCGGCTTTATCAGCGTATAAATATATAAAACATGATACATGAAATTCTATGAAAGATTGGTTAGACATCTTATTAGAAGTTATTTGAGGCTGTTTAAGTTTTCTTCTATAGGTTTGATGTGGTGTTTTGGCTTTGTTGTTCATTAATCTTCTTCCTGTTGGGGTTGATGAGGTTTGCCGGATTCTATATGTTTATTGTTGACTGTAGTTAGATATGTTAAGTATGGCTTAGTAAGCTGGATAGGTTTAGTGGTTTAGGATTGTGCATGGTGGATTCTTGCGGCTAAGCCAAACTTAAAAGACTTCAGACTCATAAGGAGCAAGCATACGAAGAAACTATTAATCCCCACATAGCTTAATAAGATTTCAGAAAAAACTAATATAAATAGGGAAAGCTAAATACAACTCAAACCATCATCCAGCATAGCCATATACTTAAAGGTTTCAGATAAACTCATTAAGTTGCTAAATAGTAGCTATATTTAATGATTTAAACTAAGAGTTAGGCTTCAATATTCACAGCTTTTAATCCCAATGTTAATATCACGGCCGATATTATTCCTTCCAGGACTACCCCCTCCTTATCATTCCATGAAATTATTATTACATCGTTGTTTTCAGGATTAAACTTGACCATTAATAGTTTATGGATGTTTGGTGATAATTGCTTTAGACTTTCATATGTGGGTGGTATATATAAATCATTGTTCTTACATATAATTGTAGTAGCTCCTTTGGCACCATGTTTTACTGCCTCATCTCTCTGCTCTACTCCACTTTTTATGTTATTTGCAATTTTCTTTATACAAACTCCTATAGCACATCTCCCTTGCACTAAAGACTTTACTTCCTCTACATCTAATTTGCTTATCTTATCTATTTTAAGATCATTTAACACTTCACTAAGAATTTTTCTCCCTAGTGGTGTTAATATTGCCCCTCTTTTACTCATCATCACATAATTACTACTCTGTAGTCTTCTAAGAAGCCCCCTCACAACTCCCTGAGGAATATCGGTAAGCTCTGATAGAAGATACCTTCCTATTGATTTATACCAACTAATCATTATGATTGCTGAAATAAGCTTTATTAAGTTTATCTTAGGTAGTGGTCCAGAGGGACCTTTTCTCCACTCCTTAATCAAATTCTCCAATTCAACTAATCCCATATTAACTAATTTCTGTAACATTCTTAAATTTATTTCTAATAATGTCTTGTATCCGTTAACGAGGTTTTATTTGACATATTCTATACTGAATATGGCTTAGTAGTTATAGTTCTTTGGAAGGTAAGAACACCACTATGTTTGGATATTGTTAAGTTAAGTCATTAACTATACAAGTCCACATATACTAACTTGACAGTATCCTATATTTGTACCTATAAGTTTAATAAAGGGGATCCTAACTATTAATCATAGAGGTTACACGTAAATGGACTCTAGAGCCTATTTATGTGTTTATAACTGCAATTAGTGGCTGAAAATCCTATTCCTAAACTACATTCTGAATTAAGGTAAGTTATTAAAGTCTGCAATCAAGTATGAGCTGAGTATTGTTCTCCTAAAAATCTATAGCCACCAATCATATCAGTATACGGTAACGAGCCATGTAAAATAAAACTTCTAAAGTTGAGAGAGCAAGGAAATATGCGAGTATGTATATTAAGCTAACAAACTATATATTGTTAAACTGCATTGATTTTTATGATTATAATGTCCATTTTTTATCAGGATGTTATATGAGTATTGAAATACATATTATAGTTTCATTAGAGTTTCATTACAATAAATACAGCTACTCATAACCAATATGGGTACTTGATGTGTTTTTTATAGTTAGCTTCTACTTAATTCCCTGCATTTTTAATTCACAGAGTTGATTATACTCACACATATCACATTCCCATTGCGGCCATCTTGGAGCTAATGGATTTTTAATTATTTCACGTATTTCATCATCAGTACATGAACTATCTATGTAATAAAACTTTATTCCATCACTTGCGAAGTACCATAATTCAGCATCCATTGCGTCTAGAAGCCATAAGTATATACGTGCTTGTAATATATGATGTTCAAATGGTGTGTTGACAATACTCCTAACAGTTTTTACCTCTGTAATTCTTCTACGATTTTCATCATATAAATCTACTGAACCTGCGATTAAAAAATTTCTACTATTAATTTTAACTTTCTTTCCACTTCTCACATTGGCTTTCATATTTGAAACGTTTTCAAGAGCTAAATGAATTAGTTCACCTCTAATTATATGAGGTTTTAATAGCTTTGATATGCTAATTTCAGGAAACAGTTTTGAATACCGCCTTTTGCGTGAGCATTCACATAGTTCATGTACAAATACAACTTCGTAGCCTTCACTTTCATAATACTTTCTATAACTTTCTCTTTCATCAACGTATTTTTTCCTCATAGCATCAATGAGCTTTCTAAGTACCAGCTCACCTTGTAAGGGTAAAGTATCCATGTAAAGATTCTATCTACACAGGATATATATTTTGCTTAAGCATATTCACTATTTCAGCTACAAGTTTATTTTCTTAGAATTAGTAATTAACTGTTAAGTAGGGATTTAAGTTCTTATTTTGAGGTGGGTTCAAAGTGTTTAAGTTTTCGTATTCGTACCTTTATGTATTATTATGTATATGATATCATTGTTTTGAGCATGGTGGGCCTTGCCGTATCTTATTATTGCTTTTCCGGATGTATTAAGTCTCTCTATTGCTAACCTATTCTCCTATTATGTTGTATGGTTCTTCCATATAATCACTTAATTTATCTCTACCTCATCTGTATCTATGCTGAACTCCATGCTTAGCCTCCTAAAGCCTCTTAGCAGTCACATAGGAACCATACTTAGAGAGCGTATTCTTTACCTGGAGACAGCAGCAATGTAAGCTGTTAATTAATGGCTTATCATTAACCATAGGCCTACTATTCCTAACAGACTAGAGGATATGGAGAATTAATCAGCTCTCACTTATAATCATAATCTCACAAAGCTCTACAAAGCTATAAAGCAGTAAGACTTAGATACTTTAAAAATATTCTCAAGTATTTAGAGATAAGCTGAGCATATAGGTTCGATAATACTACTTAGATTCGCCTTTAAATCTAATAGCAAAAACATCTTCTCCCACAAGCTTATTGGCTTTATCTTTATACTTACCACTTGGCTTTATAGTTAAAAATGGGTTATTAACATTTCCAAGAACATCGATAACCATACCTATTTCTTCTCCACTTCTATTATACACTAGCTCATATATTCTTGGAGTTTCGTATGCTTCAGCAACAAGATGATTTGTTAAAGTTTTAAAAATTATCTTACCAATTTTTTTAGCCTCTTTAGCTTTCAATACTACCCCTCATATCTAACCTTAATAGCATACTATATAAGTATATCTGAAAATATGAGTGGGAGGCGATGAGTTGGTGATGGCCGTTTGATTTATGAAGAATGAGTTGAACGACGAAGCCAATGAGTATTTTATATGATGCCGTCATCTCTATTAAGTCAACTTATAGCTTTAAACCATAATACTTAGCTTTAAAGTCATCTGAAGACCATTTAAGTTTTTTCGTAAGGTTTGTTATGGAGTTTCGTGAGTTTAGTGATGGTGAGTAAGCTTATTAGGATTCTTCCTCCTCCTAGGGCTAGGACTGGTAGGCCTAGGATCGATGATAGAATTGTGATTAACAGCATTCTATATGTGCTTGTTACTGGATGCTGTTGGATGGATATGCCTGCTAAGTATGGCTCTTATAAGATTGCTTGGAATAGGTTTAAGCGCTGAGACGTTAAAGGTATATGGGATAAAGTGTTCAAAGTATTAATTGATAAGGATTATTCGATGAGTAAGCTAAGCCTAGACGGGATTACTATTGATAGTACGACTATTAAAGCTAGGAAGAGAGAAGCTAGTTGGCTACGATGGCTATAAGCACATTAAGGGGTGAAGATTCAGGCGCTTGTATTACGTGAGGCCCTACCTTTAAGCATTCAAGTGGGATCTGGCAATGAGTACGACTGTAAAAGGTTCGTAGGGCTTCTTGAAGGAGTAGAGGTGAATCATGGCAGGGGAAGCCTAGGACGAGGCCTCGCGAGATTACAGGCGATCTGGCTTACGATGCAGAGGATGTAAGAGCATACCCAAGAAGGAGGGGATAAAGGCGAACACACATGTCAATCAAGACATAAGCTAAATCGTGGAAGACCTTACAGATTCGATAGAAAGAGCTATAAGAGCATGAGAAGCACCGTTGAAAGGTTCTTCCATGACTAGCATCATTCAGATGATTCTTTGTAAGTTTTATCTATGATTTTCCTCTCACTTATAGAGCTGAGTTTGAAAATTCAAATTTTACTTCTATCCCTTTAGTGAATGATGATTTCTGTTATGTTACGTCCTTAAACACTTTATTATAAAGCTAACTTATTCATCTCCGTACATCACATAGACTGAAAGAGTAAGCTATCATCTACCAGAGATGCGAGTGTTAAGTTTTACATTATGATCTTCTGTAGCTTAGGTATATCTGATTACCTCTATTTGGTGTTGTTTTTCTATGAGGATAATTAATGATGAACTTTTTGTAAAACTTCATCGTTTAAGCTAACTAACGAAAATTACTTAGGAGTTTACGATAAGTCCAGTCATAAATGGAGTTGATAGGATCTTGTCTTCCTTATTCATGTATTTTGACGGTTAATAACTGTGTAAGTGAAAAAGAATAGAGTTGTCTTAACTTAAACTTCCTAATTCTCAAACTACACTATGCTTAGTTATACTCTGCATGGTGCCCTATAATAGTGAGTATCATAACTTAATACAATTATCTTAGAGTTATAAGTAGGTCTTAATCCCCTCTAAAAATGTTAGAGATACAAATATATTTACAATATCACAAATCATAAACTTATATGTAAAGCCTCTCTTAATAAAGGCTCAAGCACTAATGGTTTGCGTAAGCTTTTTCTTCATGACTTAATCATGAGGCTTTACTAAGCTGCATCAATTCTTATTAAATCAGGTAGGTTAAAGTCATAATGTAGAACTCCTATGATAGGCCTTAATCAAATTTGTAAGCATAAGTAGGGCGGTTTACAGTTCTTAAATTTCAGCGTTATATCTCAACTAACTATTATAAAAATCTAGCCAACTCTGGTACTCTAATGTCCTAAGTAATTTTGGCAGGAATACGATCGTTAAAGTATGTTAAAAATTAAGATATAGTCTGATAAAAATACACAAATACTATAGTGCAGTTAGGTATTACTGTATTCAAACTTGAAGGAATGTATCTACATGATAGTTATGGTTTATTTATTAAATGATCTTTAAGAGAGCTTGTATTTACGTCCTCATTGTGGATTTTAAACATTAATATTTTTATTTGAGCTTAAGAATTACTCTATGATGTTACATATGTTTAAGAAAGGAATTAGGGCTCTTGGTATTGCTGAAAGCTTTACACGAGATATTAATAGTAAGTCAGTTCTAGCAGGAGTTGTTATGAGGGGAGACTTCCTAATAGATGGGTTTTCATTTTCATATGTAACTATAGGTGGGTTAGATGCTACTGATGCTGTACTAAATCTTTATAAAAAACTTAAAAGGAAAGATATTAATATATTGTTTATTAATGGATGTATAATTAGCTGGTATAATGTCATAGATTTAAATAGAATATATAGTGAACTAAAAATACCGTTAGTATCATTAACATATAGGGAATCATTAGGCTTAGATAACCATTTCAGAAACATTTTTCCACAAGACTATGATAAACGTATTGAAATATGCAGGAGGAATGGAGATAGAGAGAAGATTAAGTTAAAGACAGGTTATGAAGTGTTTGTGAGGTATTTAGGTATGGGAAAACTTACTTGCAGACAAGTATTAGATAGGTTTACTATAAGTGGGAAGATACCGGAACCAATAAAGACTGCAAGAATACTTGCTAAATCTATCAATATGTTCCTAACTAATAGTCATGATTTAAGGTTGCTTAATACTATTTCTTCTTAGTACTTGACACAATAATGTTTAGAATATCTTCTGGTTTAAAGTTTCTTCTACCGCCATGTATTTCCACTAAGAATATTTTCTGATCGCTTAATCTTTTAACTCTAAAAATGTCTTTATCTGGATATGTGTATATATCTAACTGTTCTAATCCCTTTTCTTTTAAAAGCTTCTTTAAAGCAACACCCATGCTCTTAGGCATGCAATCATTTAATAGCAGTTATTTAAATATATTTTGTTAGCAGAGTTTTTAGCTCAAAATTCGTATTTTTCTTCATTTGTTAGAATAAATTTGTGATGGTTGTTTTTGGCTGGAAACAGTTTTTATAGTCTGGGTGTCTATCTGATGGTTCCTCAGTAAATCATCTAAACAAACGTTAAATGCTCTCCATATGGTGGATGAGAATTTTCTAAAACCTCCTCTACAGAACACTCCAACATCTAGAATAAGCCTACGGCAAACTACTCCACAATTTAACCATTAAAATTCATCATCCAGTTAAAAAAGTAACGTATTGAACTAGAAGTATTCTATAGGAAATTGTATGCTCTAAGAATTTCAGCTATAAGAACAGCTGTTCCAGCAGCACCCCTAATCATGTTATTTCCAAGCACAACATACTTTAAATATCGTTTACTGATGTTATCATTTCTTACTCTTCCAACAACAATCGCCATACCATTTAATGCATCCTTGTCAAGTACTGGTTGTGGTCTATCAGGTTCTTTTCTTACAATTATTGGTCTTTGAGGAGCTGTTGGAAGATTCAATTTTTGCGGTAGTCCTATAAATGTCTCCATAGCTTTAGCTACATTAATAGCATCTATTTCACTCTTTGCCTCAAGAAAAACATTTATCATATGTCCCTCATATACTGGAACTCTATTACAGCTTACGGAGATTCCAAATTGAGCTGGAAGTATCTTACCATTGCAAAATAATCCTAGAATTTTCGGAAGCTCCTGCTCAATTTTTTCCTCCTCATTCTCTATGTAGGGTATGATGTTTCCTAGAATGGCCATTGACGGTAATCCTAAATATCCAGCCCCTGATATAGACTGCATTGTTGAAACTATAATTCTTTCTATTCTTGTTAGATTAAGTATTGGCTTAAGAGATAATGATAGAATTGCAGCAGTACAGTTTGATGTCTTAACTATAAATCCACTACAATTTCTACTTGTTCTCTGCATATTAATAAGCTCTAAATGATCGGGATTTACTTCAGGAATTATTATGGGAACATAATCATCCATTCGATAAATACTAGAATCACTTATTACCACATAACCCCTTCTAGCAAGTTCAGGTTCAATATATGTCGCTATATCTGAAGGTATAGCTGAAAAGAAGACATCTACATCGTAGCTGCCTTCAACATTCTCCATGCATTCCACTCTGATTTCACCTATATCATCAGGTAGTGAGTAATCCCTATACCATTTAACAGCTTCACAATATTTCTTACCTGCAGATTTTCTAGATGCAAATAGGGACACCACATCAAACCATGGATGTTTACTCAGTATTTTAACTAAGTTCTGACCTACAAGTCCTGTTGCTCCTATAATTGCAGCTTTAAGTTTTGACATTTAATTATCACCAATAACTATATCATGAACTAAGTTGGCTACTCTTTCTTCAAATCCATCACCAACCGCTAATATTGTACTGTTACCTAGTGAGAATATGGCTTGAATATTTACCCCTTGACTTTTTAACAGTTTAGTTACTTGCTGTATCGTTTCTGGATGCTGTAGAAAGTTAATACCAATTACAGCTATCATACTGACATCATCATACTTAATGTTTCTTTCATTCAGTATTGATGCTGTAATGCCTAAATGTTTATGATAAAAATCAGCACTTCTAATTGTGATCATGGTTGAGCCTTTTAAGATGCATATAGCCCTAACCGAGGAGGAGTTGCTTTTAACTATAAGTGTACCTTCAGAGTCCGGATCTAGAATATTTTTAATTCTTATCGGGATCCCTAAATCTATTATTGGCTCAAATGTTTTATAATGGAGTTTTTTAGCTCCAAAGAAGCATAGCTCAATAGCTTCATTATAAGATAGATGCTTAATAGGTTTTGCTTTTGAAACTATCTTAGGATCTGCTGTCATTAAACCATTAACATCTGTCCATAACCACAATTCATCAACCATCAAAGACGAAGCCACCAACGATGCTGTATAATCTGAACCTCCTCTCCCAAGAGTTGTTATTTTACCATTTATGCTTAATCCTATAAAGCCAGTGATTACAGGAACCATACCTAAATTTACTATTGGCTCTATTCTTTCTCTTATTAGTTTATTAACAGAGGAGATAGGATGAGCATTGCCGTAGTTTTCATCAGTTATTATTCCAGCATCCCATCCATTAAGTGCCTTAGAGCTAATACCAAGCTCTAGTAGATAATTTGAAAATATTTGAGCTGAAAGTCTTTCCCCAAAGGACATAATACTATCAAGAATGTCCATAGGTACATTTGTCATATTTACTAATTCATTTAATATATTATTTAGTTCATGTATACTTGATTCTATATTATCTTCCAGCAAGCTTCTTAAAGCTTGATTTGAAATCCCATTTAAAATACTTAAATGTTTTAGCATGATGTTGTCTATAATTTTCCTAGCGCTATCTATATCCTTTATAGACAGTTGAGCTGCGGAGATTAGATTATCTGTTACCCCTGCAAGGGCTGATATAACTACTATAACGCTATCATTGGATTTAACTCTATCAGCAACTATTTTAGCTGCACTAAGCATTTTCCTAGAATTATCAATAGAGGACCCTCCAAACTTCATTACGATCCTCAACACGATCACCTCTAATTGATAATTCTACAGCCATCTGCAGGTTTTGCCACATAGACATCAGCATTTAAACCCAAAGATCTGAATCCAGACTTCATAGCTTCTACAACATTATCGATACTTATACTTCTAGGGGGAACTGCAGCTATACTTGGTCCAGCTCCACAAATCATAACTCCTTTAATACCGAGTTTATTAAGAGCTGATCTTACATATGGATAATATGTGTAGATTTTCGATCTTGCAGGCTCAATAACCTCATCACATATGAAGCTACTTAGAAGATCAGGGTCTCCTTTAAGAATTCCAATTATAATACCTGCAATTCTACTAGTATTTAATATTAGCTTACTTAATTCAACATGTTTTGGGATGATGTTTCTAGCATACGATGTTTTCATCGGTCTTATATCTACATGTGGTATAGCTATAACAACTCTTAAATCATTGGGGGGGGATATATGAAAAACTTTAACATCACCATTGCTATCAAAACATGTAACAGTAAATCCGCCAAGCAATGCTGCAGAAACGTTATCAAGATGTGATGTGCCTGCTGAGACTATTTCACCTTTTGAAGCTAGCAATACCATATCCTCTACTGATAAATCTACATTAAAGAGTTTACTTAATGCAACGGCTGTTGCAGATGCTGTTGCTGCACTACTTCCAAGACCTAAACCCGGCTTAATGCCTTTCAATATGTCTATATTTAGACCAGACTTAATATTAAACCTTTCAAGAAACTCCTTTGCGACTATTCCAGCAGTATTCTCATTAGGGTCTTCGGGAACTTTATAGCCAAAAACCCTTAATTTAATACTATTTGAGCACCTATCTATTGAAACTTTAACTTCATCATAGTATAAGTCAACAGCAAGTGCAAATATATCAAACCCTGGACCTATATTAGCTATGCTTGATGGAGCTTTAACCTTAATAAACGGTATGTCTAGCTCATGTTCACCATTCTCATATTTTACATTATACTCGTTTGGCTCATATAAACACCTTGTAGAAGCTTATAGTTTTAGTAATATTTAAGCATTCCTGAAAGTCTTATTCCATCTAGAATCTAAAATCATAATACATTA
>CALHIW010000030.1 GCA_938030905.1 Candidatus Methanomethylicia archaeon
CCATCACATAGAATACCATCACGATAACCCCATAATCAGCCCAACCTACCAACAATAGCATTAAAAGGGAAAACAATCAAACCCCACCAATCAAAAACAACAAACAAACCATAACTAAGAAAAACTTAAATAATCTAGAGAAGCTCATTATATAATATCAGCATCAAATATAAAGCTCTTTAGCCTAAAATCAATAAATTATACTAAAGTCAATGTATATACTACACTCAAATAAGCATTATTAAAATTAAACATTCTAGAAACATAGAATAAATAATTATAGCATCAAGCCTAAGAGGATGGATCAGTAAAAGAATAGAAAGGCTTAAATAGTTTAAAACACGTTCAGTAATAGTAGTTTGTAAATATATTAGCGGCGAAGGAGATGAGTAATATTAAAGGAGGTATTATACTTAGATTCAATAAGATGATCAAAGAATCCTTATTAATGCATTTCAAAACTGTTAGTAAAGTTTCGGCATTAACAGCATTGACATTGATGCTAATTTGCTTGATATCTATTAGCTTAAGGGCTATGAATTCTATTTATGGATTATATCTTAACGAATATGATCCGCATTTTTGGTGGAGATGTACCTCGTATATATTGGATAAAGGTTTTGGAAGCTGGTTTTCATGGATTGACGATAAGTCTTGGTTTCCAAATGGTAGAAATGTGCCTTTAACAGCTTATCCCGGAGTACCATTTACTGGAGCTATATTGTATATTATTACTAATACCATTGGGATTTCTCTATCGCTCTATAATTTTCTATCTCTTGTGCCGATTATACTTTCAACAATAGTTGTAATCTTAATTTACTTAACTGTTCGTGATGTATTTGATGAGACTTCAGGTTTGATAGCCGCATTATTAATTGCTACAAGCAGTCCATATATAGCTAGAACAAATGTTGGATGGTTTGATACGGAATCGGTTGGTATGTTTGCTCTACTTTTATCCATTTTTTTCTTAGTAAAAGCTATAAAGAAGGAATCTATGCTTTACGCCTTTTTCTCTGGTATAGCTGGAGGATACATGTCTATAAGCTGGGGTGCTTATATATACCTATTTAATTTAATAGCTCTTTACATGCTTATTTTAATACTTTCAGGTAAAATTAATAAAAATCTTGCTAGAATTTTTACAATGTATGTAGGAATAAGTGTTCTAATTGCTGGTGCAACTCCATATTCGGATGTTTCGGTTATAAAATCTGTTGGGATAGCTCCCATGTTAATGGTATACTTTCTAATTATTTTATCTATCATGACAAGACCATTATTGAGTAGGAGGCTAGGTAAGCTACTATTTATTGTTGTTCCTATACTATTTATTGCATTAATTTACGTCTTATACATTATTAACTATCTTAGACCTCTAACAGGTAGAGTTTTATCTGTTTTAAATCCAGCTTTACGTGGGGAAAATCCATTACTACAATCTGTTGGTGAACATTTAATTCCATCATGGATAAGCATATATTCAGACTTTAGCTCTTTACTAATTCTTGCAGCTGTGGGACTCTATATCTTACTTAGAAGAGGTAGAAACAATGATCTTTTACTTGCTCTATATTTAATGTCTGCTTCATATGCTACAGCCTCAATGGCTCGACTTAATGTACTTGCTTCCCCAGCATTTGCAATGCTTAGTGGTATATGTATAAGTCATCTTCTTAAACCATTCATAAAGCTAATAAAAATGAGAAGGATTTTAGCCGAGAAACGGAAGGTAAAAACACAACCACTAGATAAAGCATATGCTGTAATCATAATATTCCTAATTCTATTCCTAATGTTTCCTCCCCTATCGAGTGGTATTGAGGTATCCGGTATCCCTCAGCAGATTGTTTCTGGAGGATTATCAACATTAAAAGAAGTTCCAGACTGGATGGAAACCCTAGTTTGGATCCAAGACAATACTCCTCCAGACTCAGTAATAATAGCATGGTGGGATTATGGATACTGGATAACATCATATACTAATAGAACAACATGCGCGGATAACGCTACTCTAAATTCAACACAAATTAAACAAATAGCTAAAATGTTTATGAGTAATGAAGTGGAAGCCGTAGAAATAATTAAAAAATTAACACAAAATAAACGTCTAGATAGAACATATATACTAGTATTTTCTTCTCTTTCGGCAGTATTTCCAAATCAGGGAAGCAGCAAATATATCTTGGGTGGTGATGAAATGAAATGGTTCTGGATGGCAAGAATAGCCAACATCAGCATTAATAATTTGATAGATAAAGACATAATGAAGTCTTTAGAAAATCTTGCTATGCAAGGTTTAAACTTAACATTACCAGACCGTGAAAGAACGTTACTAGGAAAACTGTTAATATATGGTAGTTATGCTGAAAACTATGATTCTGAGTTTGCTACATGGTATAGTTACATATTAGCAACTTATGGCTATATGGTTACACCGATAATTGTTAATAAACCAGCATTCTTTAATTTGGTATATAGGTCCTCTAACAGAATGATTCTAATCTTTAAAGTAAACCTAGTATGAATCTTACGAATATAGTAGCTTTCTCCTATACTTAGCATATTTGTCTTCAGGAGAGAATTTCGGAGGATGTGGTGAAGCTATTTCTCCGCCACAATATGGGCATGATCCCTGTTTTATTGTGTATTTCCCACACACTACACACTTCTTCATGAGAATCATACTATTAACAAAATTTAGTTTCATGAATTAATAATTTAGTTCTGTTACTTACTCTGCTTAGTTCTTATAAACATTCCTGTTCCACCGCTTTTCTTGATGGTACTTATTGCAGTATTAACTACTTTTGATAAAACCTCTTCAGCTTCTTTATAACTTTGTGCTCTTACATCTAACCTGTACTTTGGTGCTCCTAAAGCAAAAATGTTAACCTTAACATTATTGTACTTTTTTCCTTCCTCCTCAGCATTAGTCAGCGCCTTCTTAATCAAATCTATTCCGTTTGGTCTATTAGATGATAATTGCAAAACTCCATAAACATGTACTTCAGGAAGCCTTATATTGTCTCTTGCCACACTAATTATTGTAGGGATTAACTCCTTTGGGACTCCGATTTTTTCTAATTTATCTTCTGCTTGTTCAGTAACAGACTCCTCAAAACCGCTAAGTAGATCACCATAGTTTTCAATAAATAACCTAGATATGGTAGAGTACACTTCTTGAAAATCCCTACCTATACGTTGAGCAACAATTTCGGCCAATTTTCTTCCCCTTTGATTTCTTTTCCATTGAGTTAATTTTTCTTTTCTTTCAGCACTTGTCACCCTTCTCAATGACAAAAAAATATTTCCATCCTTTACATCAATAACCTTAAAAACCGCTTTTTGTTTTTCTCTAATATAGTCCCTTATATTATGTACCCATGCCGATGATATTTCACTTATGTGTACGTATGCCTCTACACCATTATACTCGTCTAGAATAATGTATGCTCCTGTAGGTACTATTGATTTCACAGTACCGATAACAACTTCATTAGGTTTTGGTAGCTTTTTCTCAATAATACTATTCATTCTTAACCCCATGAATTCAACTGTCTAACTATTTCTGCCTCCACTTTTCCTTTACCTCCACCTGGTTTTAGAAGTACCCTACTGCATACTAAGCAGTTAACAACAGTTTTAGCATGGCTGAAAATCACCTGCTCATTTGAACAATCAGGACATTTCACTCTTAAAAATCTACTCCTAGGTTTTGGTATTAACTCTCTTTCTTTCTTCATTAAGTCACCTCTAACCTCTTAAGTCTTATTCCTATCCTCTGATATTGATGACCACATTTTTTACAGGTAACCTTTAATGCTTGTTTCTTAGTTACTTTTACAAAACGTTTTTGAATAGGTTTTCTTGAACTTCCATATCCTCTTTTCTTTTTAGCATATCTTCTTGTTCCTTCAGCTAATGTCCTCTCCTTCCCCTTTTTATATAATGATATCATATGTGCTGTATGCATTCTACACCTTGGGCAGTAAGTATTTATCTCCTTTGGCACTTTCATTTTCTCTCTCCAAATATGTGCTTAAGCTAGGGGAGATTAATAAACTTAATCTTTAATTAGAATACATCTGATAATTCGTTGATATTCATGGATTCGAGGAAGAAGTCATGGAGCTTTGAAAGCCAGCCAGCATCATACACTGATTCTTAGTATGCCATGGAGAAACATATAATGTAACATGAAAGCAGCTAATTATTAACCACATCCCCTTTGATTACTAAACTTTCAATAGATTTTATAGATTTGAGCTCTCTTATCTGAATATTAGTATTACCAATCTTCTACTAGACTTTGTGAACTTAGATGAGAAGCACGCATAGTTGATGGTTTAAGCTCACAAGTACTTTACTGAAAGTGGAGTTTAGATATGATTTCTGGTTGATATGGATAAAATATGTGAATTCAAGAAGCTTTCTCTTCAATAAACCTATTAGTCTTCTCTTCACTAACAGAGAATGAAGGAAATTTTTAGGCAAAGCTTAAATTTAAATTCTACTCTAAGAAGTTTAAAGTAGATTCCATTGCTTACCTATTACTTAAGTATTATGCAAATACCCCTTTGGGATAGGACTATAGCATTACGTCTTGGTATTGCGGCTATATCCTCTATTTCATAAGGACCGTATGTTTTTAAATCAACTCCTAAAAACTGTGTAATACTACTTAGGAATCTAACAATAGCTAGTTCCTTGTCTTCAATACTAGTTTTAACTTGCTCTTCAAGATCTATAGACTCTGTTTTCAATTTGTCAAGTACTTTTAGATAAAACTCCCTTTCAAGCATTGAAATAGCATTAATATTTAGTGCTTCCTTATCTATAATTTCTAAGAAAGCTTTACTTTTTCTAAACTTATAGAAATTATTTAAAATTTTTATTACCAAATTCATTTCTTCAATAATAAGCTTATGCTGTAATATAGTAGTATTCGGGGCATTTATTTTTAATGAGCTAGTCTTTAAATAATCGATTATACGTTCAAGCAACTCATCATCTATCTTACTGATTTCATCATTGCTAATTTCTCTTTTCCAGATATCAATTATTTTCTTTAGCATTTTAACTAGCCTACATATTCATAAGATTTAAATGAAGTATTTAACCTTGATTATTAAAGTAGTTTTGCTGATTGCTGCCCTATTAAATATACTGCAACGTATACTGGTAAGTCAATGATTTGATTTTGGTAAGGTCCAAAGTCTTTATTGAACATGTATATTTCAGGGCTCTCATCTACTTTTACTGTAATTTTTCCATTCTTAAAAGTAATAGCATCTGTTAAAGGATTAAATGAATCTAGCAAATCATATTTTACAGTGGTTGCCTTCAACCCAGTTTTACCATGAAGAGTATTTGGAATTCTAATTAATCTTTTAACATCTAATGTGACTTGCTCATCAATCTTCACACCATACTCTTCAGCTATTTCCTCGACAAGTAGTTTTAAATTTCTACTTTTTAGTGATAATGCTAGTGGTGAAAGTAGCGGTTTATTATTTGTTGAATAACCCTCAATAATTTTATTCATATTCTTAATTAGTAGTGAAGAAATTTTTTCTGGTAACCTCATTTTTTCCTTTATACCTCCTTTTATATTAACGATGTAATCGTATAATCCTCTTGACCAGCGTCCAAGCCATCCCGGCTCGTTTATACTTGACCCATAGCTAATGATTCCCTCATATGAATGCTTTCCAAATAAAAAGTATACATCTATTCCTTTTCCTCTTACATAATCTATAATCTCTCTTCTTGCATTTTGATCTAATGTAAGCACATCTTTTGAGTATACATGCACATGATATCCTCTATGTCCAGAAAACACTATTTCAACATCTTTAAGATTAAAACCGAAGTCATTTAATAAGAAATCATCAACTAACTTTGTTATCTCAGCCTTTGCTACTTCCAGACATCTCTGGCATACCCATTTTTTGCTCTCTATTCTCCCTGATCCACATATATCACATATTTTAGGCTCTATTCCTATCCCGATATTATTACAATCTAAACATGTCCATTTATCATGTTTATTCTTGCAGGAAGTTGATATGTGATCAACATCAACATCAAAAATCAAGTCAGCTCCAGTCCATTTTTTTTCATTCATGTTTTCTGCTGATGGATGCTCATAATATGCTGATGAATAGTAAGCATGAGCCGGAGTGTATTCTCTTAAAAATTCGGCAAGTTTATTGACACTATCAAAGGCTTTATGTCTAATCATTCCACTTTCCTCAAACATTACAAATCCAAATTCTCGTTTTCTTAAGCCATTTATTTTTATTTCTTCTATACTAAGAGTACTATAGTACTCCTTGAACTTTTTTTTCAAAAAAATTCTTTCTTTCATGTTTTTCTCTTATCCTTCTTCTATATACATTTAATGGATGTTTTACACCACAATTGCCTAGACATAATCCCATGGTTTTTATGTTTTCGCACTTTGGAGTTGCATACTTTGTTCTACTTCCTCGTTTTCCAACTATATGTTCAACCTGATACCTTGTCTTATCTGGATCGTAGTCAGCTACTCTTTGAAAGATATTAATAATAGAATCAACATCTAATCCTATACTTACTAAAAAAGTTGTTAGTATAAATCTAGCAATATGTGAAACTGATTTTCCTGAGATTAGGTCATTATATATGCTCAAAATACATGGTGGAAAGTGCTCAGTATTAATAGGTCCGGAAACCTCTAGGTAATCATGCCGCTCAAATATCGTTTTCTTTATTGCTTCTCTTATTTTTAGCACTATACTTCTGATACCTTCAGGCGGCTCTTCCCTTTTTAGCTCAATCTGCATTATTCTCCTTTGTACTTCAGCTGCCATTAATCTAATTAATCTGCTCTTAGACAAATATACTAATCCATTGATTAGAATCTGGTTAATTAACTTCCATGATTGGTCATTAAACATAGCCGATGCAATTAAATAGTCCTTGAAGTTTATTGCAAATACTGATTTCTCTGTAGGTTTAATGGTCCAGTTAAATCCATTGCTTGCAACATAGCAAAGTACATCATCATTTTCATGTCTAAGTGCTTCTTCAACTTCTTTAGCTTTTTTGATAGCGTATTTATTTATTAATGGCTTAGAACCTATATAAGACAGTAAAGCCAGAATGACTGGAAAAGCCATTAGTTTAATATAGTCGTCGATATGTTTTACCTCACTTACTCCATTGACAACCTCATAAATCTCTCTTATGGCTTCTTGCAGTATTTCATTATGTTCTGGCTTACTTAAATCATCAATGTCGATGTTAAACATAGAAACATAGTTTCCCGCATCACTTAAAAATGGATAGCGAGCAAAAAGAGATAGATCTATTACACTATTTTTAGCGTTCATATATCTTACTCACTCTTCTACTCTAGGAGCCAGGTAATATTGAATTTTTGCCCCCCCATCCATCATAAATTGTATATTCAATGGACTATTTGTTGATAATTGAAGCATCATTATGTCAGAAAGCTTTGAAGCTGTCATTATATTGTTTAAGTATTCAATGCTGTAAGATGCTCTTGATGGCTCATCAACTTCAATACTTATTACAGATCCGTCTTCTACTGTTAATCTTGTCTCAAGATCTCCTTTTTCACTCGATGCACTTACTACAATAGCATTCTCTCCAAATACTATTTTTAGATAGTCGCTAAATAGCGCTGCATCATCTATTGTTGCTTTAAATGGATCGCTTAATATGTTAGCTCTACATTTAAAAGTAAAGCTAGGAGCTCTTATTTTATCTGTAGTTGTGGTTAATAGTGGTATCCTAAACGTTCTTACTCCCTTACCCCTTGCAGTTATTTTGAGTCTTCCACTTCCATCTTCATATAAAACTTCCAACTCCTCAGCTCTACATCTCCTTAAAACATCTTCAAGTAGCTCTACATTGATTCCAAGTAATTCTTCTTTATCACAAATATAGTCTTCAAAGTATGTCTTAGGCATATTTAAATCAACCATGACTATTCTAGAACTATCAAGAGCTTGAATAATAATACATTCTGGTTTATATTGCATATTAGCCTCAGTTATTAGTCTAGACATTGCATTAATAGCCATCTTTAATGATCTTGGGTCTCTTAGTACAAATTTAAACATAATTAATCCCCTAGAAATTAGTTTAGCAATCCTAATAAGGCTTTCCAACAGTAGTAATAAAAACAACATTGATACTTAACATAAAATCAATATGTCTAATCATATTCTCTCCATGTGTACCCACATCTGGTACATTTATAAAATCGTGTTGGTGCCTCATCTGCCCGTCTAGTTTGAACAAGCCACCAGTATGCTTCAATACCCCCACAAGCTGGGCATTCTACCTTTATCTTTGGCATTAAATTTTCATTTTTGTTTTCAATAACACTTAGAGAAATCTTTGACTCTCTTTCTTTTGATTTAACTATTCTGTACTGTAAACTATTTGTCTCTATTTTGTAACCGCAGCATCTACAAATTAAATATGTTTCTCCTTCATCTTTTCTCGGAATTAATAGTGTCTTACATTTTGGGCAAAACTTCATTCTAATCACTATCTTTAAGATTATGAAAATTATTTAAATTTATCCTTAATAAATTTTCTTTTGCTTTGTTAATCGTATAAATTTATAGTAATATAAATAGTAATATAAACTGTGGCAAAAATACTTAAGGTGTTGACAATCAAAGGTCTTCTGGTTAACCTTCTTCTTAAGCATGCTTTAATCATATACTCATATTTTCGACCTATCATAACTCGGTAGAAGCTACAGATCTATGGTAATTCCTGAAGTTTATATATTTATAATAGTGTAACTTGAGTATTTCACTATTACGTTAAATTTGTAATTCTTGAAGAATTCTAGGAATCTTTCTGAAACCTCTAGAGATTTGACTGTTAACTTAAATAATAGAGTTTCTGGCTACTCCTAAAGAAAAAGTATAAAATTCATGAACTAATACAGTTATCCTTATCAAGATTCATAACTCATTTAGGAGTACATCTATTATTAGGTTTCTTACAAACAAATTTCCTAACCTTTCTACTTTAGCCTCTTTAACCGTCAGGATAAATAACCTTTCACATGTACTCAAATATAAATAGGTATCCAACACGAATCCTTATAAAGTTAGCAGTCAAAAACCAAGCGTTTCTGCCACAGCCTAGCAATATACAAATAAAATTTAGATGAAAATTTGAAGAAAATTAGGTGCCTGTATTAAACTTTGACATGATAATCACAGTAAACTACTCAGACAGAGAAAAGGAACACTTATACAGATTACTAGTCAACTTATCATTTATATATATATTTCTCGTCAAGTTATAGAGAACTTCATTTATCTAGAAAGTTATGGATTAACTATAGGATATAAGAAATCTACTTATCTGAGCTTAAGCTTATAAAGTTATTCTTATTGATTAGGTCATAAACAGTTTCTAGCTAAGATTAATTCTAATTTTTTTACATATTTCTCTTAATAAACATGCAAGTGAATATATGTCTGCATCATTTTTATTATTAATTTCTCTCCATTTTGATGATAAAATCCTAATCATTTCATCAATCGTCATACTTCCGCTTAAGAAAACGTAAGCTGTCATTGCCTCATATATATTTGCTAAATCATATGTTGATAATCCTGATGGTAGTGTTGATCTTAATCCAGCTATTGATATAGCTTTTGCAAGTTTGCAACTTGAAACTTTAAATCCATGGGGCCTCTTACATATAAGTGTCCATGTATATGAGTAAATAAAATTTACTAGAGCATCCCCAAAGGAAGCTAAACGTTTTGTAATAGTAATGTCTCCTATCTTAATTTGTCTTTTCATTTTCACTTCTGCTTACCTCATAAAAAACTGATTTAACTTCATTGAGTTCACTACATATTTCACTAATAACCTCCTCCAAGACATTGATTGGATTTAGATCTTTAGTTTGAATTGTTATTATTGATACTGGTGTTAATGGATGCTTAATATTATAACCTGCAAATTTTACCGATGGATTTTTAAGAAGCCTCTTACACAGTAGATTACAAATAGTATGCCCCTCATCGATTTCAAAAACTAATTCTTCATCATTAATTTTTAGTATCTGTATATTCACTTTTAACATCCTCTATTAGTATTCTTTAGAGCGGATTACTAATATTTTTCGGTTACTTTAATTTGTCCTTAATAATTTGTGAGCTTTATATGTTGAGGTGTTTTCAAAATATTTAAGTTTTTCATAGTTAATATTTCATGTGTATTATTATGTATTTGGATGTTGCTATGGCTTTAAACATCACTGCTAGCTTTTCATACCTTACTATCATTTTTCTGAATGTTTTTAG
>CALHIW010000031.1 GCA_938030905.1 Candidatus Methanomethylicia archaeon
TTATTTTATTGGCTATAGGAATTGTTGGACTTACCACAAATAGAAATATTATAAAAATGCTTTTATCCTTAGAAGTTATGTTTAACTCATCTCTCCTCCTCCTCCTCTCACTATCTACTATTATTAACCCTTTAGGTGGAAGTTTAATAGCTATATTTGCAATAACTCTTGCTGGAGCTGAAGTTGGGGTTTTAATTTCTATTTTAATCATGATGTTTAGAGTTATTGGTGATATAGATGTGTTTAAGATTAAAAAATTTAGGAGGTGATATATAATGAATATATTTAACTATCCAATTTTGCTGTCTTCCACTATAGTCCCATTAGTTATTTCAATAATATTGCCAGGAATTTGGAAATTTACTAGAAATGTAAAGATCCTAATGTCTATTAGCACATTACTATTAATATATCCACTTACAATATTCACATGGATACTATTTAGCGAAATATCTAAACAACCACTTCTTGACCCCATATATTTCAGTCATCCCCTAATAGGTAAGTTTAGTATGCTCAGTGATGGTATAAGTACTCCAGTAGCTTTTGGCATTGCACTTGTAACTTCATTTATTGCTATATATTCAGTACCATATATGAAGCATAGATTTGAAGAAATGGCTCATGAAGGTATTACTCCTCCATCATGGGGTATTTACTACATGCTCTATACTATGTTCTCAGCTGCAATGATAGGCACTGTTCTATCAACTAACCTAATAGAGTTCTACATATTTTTTGAACTAACATTGATTCCATCATTTCTTCTAATAGCCTTCTATGGTTATGGCGAAAGAATGAGGATAGCTATAATGTATTTACTATGGACCCATATAGGAGCATTAACATTACTCATAGGCATTCTCGTATATGGGTTTAATGCTGGTACTTTTGATATAATAAATCCAGAAACAGGAACATTTAATATAGGACTTGCAGAGAAAACTCTACTTCCAGGATGGCAACTCCCAATATTTACCTTAATGACGATAGGATTGCTAGTTAAAATGGCTGTGTTTGGTGTTCATATCTGGTTACCCTATGCTCATGCTGAAGCACCAACACCGCTTTCAGCATTACTATCTCCAAATCTGATAGGTATTGGAGCGTATGCATTAATAAGAATTCCCTATACTCTATTCCCATCGATATTTGAAAGCGCATCAATATACCTGTATGGATGGGCAATCCTAACTATGATTTACGGAGGATTAATGGCCTTAGCTCAAGATGATTTTAAGAGATTTCTAGCTTATTCAAGTATAAGTCAAATGGGGTATTTGCTACTCGGAATTTCAAGTCTTACAATACTTGGAATTACAGGCTCATTAATTCATTACGTCGCACATGCTGTAGGTAAAGCCATTCTCTTCATGTCTGCGGGAGTATTAATCGCAACTCTTCATGGTCTCAGAAGTATAAACAAAATGGGTGGGTTAGCCGTAAAAATGCCCTATACAGCATCATTAGCTCTTATTGGATTCATGCATATTACTGGTATTCCCCCATCACTTGGGCTATGGAGTGAGGTCTTCATCGTTCTTGGAGCTATCGATAAAGCGCTTCATATAGGCTCTACTGCTCTAATAGTAGCAGTTATAGGTTTACTAGTAGCAATAGGTCTCTCTACTTCATACTCATTTATTACAATGAAAAGAATATTCTTTGGTGAAATCTCAGAAAAACTAAAGGAAGAGTCCAGAGAAGGAGTTTTACTATTAATTATCCCAATGGCAATAATAGCAGCTATAGGTATAATATCATTCTTTTTAGCTAATGTATTCATAGAGCCTACAAAAACAATGCTTGAAGTCCTCTCTGAACATAAGTGATCTACATGCTCATAGATCCCATATACATATGGGCAGCACCATACATAGGCGCCGCACTCTCACTTATACTCTCGAAAATAAGTAAAAGAGTAAGAAATTACATTGCAGTTCTATCTTTACTTTTTTCATCTATTTTCGCAACCATCACTTTACATGAATTTATCATTGGTGGAAAACCAATACATACATCCCACTTATGGATTAAATCTTTAAACATAACTTTTGGCGTATATATAGATGGATTAAGCTCCTTTACAGCATTTTTAGTAAGCTGGCTGTGTTTCTTCATAGGCTTCTATAGTCTAAAGTACATGAATGAAGATCCAGGATTAACTAGATATTGGTTTTTCTTTACATTCTTTGCTGGTAGTATGTTGACCCTAGTAACAGCAGATAATATCCTCTTTATGTTCATAGGATGGGAAGGTACTGGACTATGTTCTTATGCTTTGATAGGTCATTGGTTTACTGATGAAGAAGAAAGATGTGTAGGTGACCCTGATAGAAAAGCATTAGGTATATCAATGCTATTCACTCCAAGTCATAGTGGTGTCAGAGCTTTAGTGTTTACGAGACTTGGGGATGTAGGATTTATCACTGGAATCGCGATAATTTACTTAGTACTTAAGACGTTCAGCATTCCAGAAATAATAGAGAATGCTCCTGAATGGATTATTTATTTAGCAAAATTGGGATTGCTGCTACCAGCTTTAATTATATTTTCTCTTGGAGCTCTTGCTAAGAGCGCTCAGTTTCCATTTCATGAATGGCTTGTAACAGCTATGACTGGTCCAACTTCAGTTAGCGCATTAATACATGCTGCAACAATGGTAAATGCTGGTGTATACTTCATGCTACGCTTTTCTCCAGCTACTTACTTTTCACTTCATAGAATTCATGATGAAATACTTCTTCATATGATTAAAGATGATATTACAATCTTCTTTACGATCATAGCAACTATTGGCGCCTTCACAGCAATATTTATGGCTTCGCAAGCTATAGTGGCTAGAGAGTTAAAGCTTATCCTAGCATTTTCAACAGCATCTCAATTAGGATATATGTTCTTAGCGATAGGAGCTGCAGGTTTATGTCCAGAGTTTATAAATGGTTGGTTAGCTAGCTTTAACCATTTAATGAGCCAAGCAGTTTTTAAAGCATCTCTATTCATGGCTGCTGGAGCAATTATTCATGCAGTAGAATCAAGATTTATTGATGATATGGGTGGGTTAATTCATTATATGAAAATAACATTTATATCCATGCTTTTAGCAGCGTTTAGCCTATCAGGAGTCCCCCTCTTTCAAGGTTTTTGGAGTAAAGATAGTGTACTTGAAGCAGCAGCTGAAAGCGGTAAGTTATGGCTTTTAGTTCTTGGTACATTAACAGCAGCGTTTACTTCATTTTACTCCTTAAGATTAATTTTAAGAGTATTTACAGGCTTAAAATCAGAGAAAGTTAAGCATTTAGAACATATACATCATATTCATGAGGCACATCCAATAATGTTAATACCCTACTTGATACTTGCAATAGTAGCGTTTATTGTAGGTTTAATCTGGCCAATTTATGGACCAGAAATAAACTCAAACATAATAAAACATGTACTTGGAATAGAGGAACATTACATTATTCATGAAATACATCTTAATCCTCTTTTAACAGCAGCATCGATAACTATGGTAGCTATAGGATTCGGGTCGTCTCTGTACATTTATAAAGTATTAAAGATCAATATAATTTTCATTCTAAAGCGTAACTCAGTTGCTAGATTTATACATAATCTACTTTATGATAGGTATTACATCAACCCAATTTACTATAAAGTTCTGGTTAATGGATTTAGAGGGATAAGCCTTCTAATCTTTAAATGGTTTGATAAGCTTGTTATAGATAGTCTCTATCACAAAGTAATTCCATTAACGTTTACTAAACTGTTCAATGTATTATTTAAACATTTTGAAGTACCTGTAATGGATGAAGGATATAACGTACGTACAGTCAATGGAATACTTAAGTTTTCAGCATTTATTAGAAAGCTGCAATCAGGAATTTTAAATAATTACTTAATAACATTTATTATGGGTCTTGCCCTTATGACTACTTTATTAATAATACTAATGGTGTAAATTATGCATCTAAAATTTGAACTTATCTTAAATTTAACCACATTATTGCTTATAGGATCTGGAGTAACTATTCCTTTAATTGATCAATTACTAATCGAAAGGAAACGTAAACAACTAGGCTATCTAATATCTATGATTTCACTTATTTTAGCTTTACTTTTAAATGTGCTTCTAATATTTAGTAAAGAAATATTAAGTTCTGAAATGTTGATTGTGGATAACTTTGGAACTATAATAGTAATGGCGGCAATATTTAGTGCACTTTTAATACTTATAGCGTCAGTTAGTGAAGTAAGATCCTGGTCCACATCAACCAGTTACTATTCATTAATTCCTATAGCTCTATTAGGCATATACTATATATCATTTGCAGATGATATATTACTAATATTTACATCATGGATGTTGACATCAGTTGCATCCTATGTAATTGCTGGCTTAAGAAAAGATGAAAATTCAGTTGAGGGGGCTATTAAATATTCAATTATGGGAATGTTATCCACGATAACAATGCTTTATGCCATTGCACTACTATATGGAGTAAGCGGCACTACAAATTTACATGAAATAGGAAAAATACTAAAACTCTTAGATGAAGAGAAAATATTGCTTGTAAAAATATCTCTTATAATGTTTATAGCATCCTTAGGATTTAAGTTTGGAGTTTTCCCATTCCATACCTGGCTTCCTGATGTTTATGGTGGTGTTCATCCAATATGTGTAGCCTATTTAGCTGGAGTTGTTGAGATCCTACCTATAGCAGCATTTGTAAGGTTGTTATCTATCTTTTCCGCAGTACCTACACTCCAAAATACATGTATTTTCTCTACATTCATGTTTTCAATATTAACAATGATCTTTGGAAATATAGTTGCTCTTGTTCAAAGCAATATACAGCGAATGTTAGCTTACAGTACTATTGCTCATGCAGGCTACTTTCTAGTAGGCTTTACAGCTTTCAGTATAACAAGACCTATCCTAGGAATTCCTGCCTCAATTCTAGGACTACAGGGTATAGCATTACATTTAATAACGTACATTATAGCTAAAACAGGACTTTTTATTACTCTCTCATATATACTGAGGAAAATCGGGAGTGTAGATTTAATTTCCATTAGAAACTTAGGGAAAATACTTCCAATAACGTCGTTTTCAGCATCTATTTTACTACTAAGCTTAATGGGGGTACCACCGCTAATAGGCTTTTGGAGTAAATTATTGCTTTTCCTATCAGTTGCAGGAGAATACCCCCTGCTTACTCTTATAGCAGCTCTAAATAGTGGTATTTCGGTTGCATATTACATAGTCATAATTAAAAACATGTATTTTACTCAAAATAGTACAGCAGTACAACATTTAGAAAGAATCAAAGATCCTGAGGTCATTATAATGATAATTACGTCACTATTAACTATTATTTTAGGCTTAGGAATAGCGCCCTACATCGCAGCCTACACTACATCATTAAAATAGCTTTATTAACTTAGCTATTAAAGCTGCACTTCTCTATAACCTTAATTGCTAGTAATATTTAACCTCTTCTATCTAACTTTCTATCATAATTATAGATTTTATGAACTTTAGATATGAAAGTATATGTAGTTGATAGCTTAAGTTCATAATACATATAGTGTTGAGAAAAATTTATTAAAGAGCTACATTATCTTTGTCAGCTATTCGGTAGGTTATCATGATTAAATCACCTAAAGTTGTACGTTTAAGATTTGCTGTAATAAAGGACAAAGTTGACTATGTTTTAGTATCTTTAGGACAATTAGGACTTGTACATTTCATAGACATTAAAAAAACAAGTGATAAAGAACTTCTAGCTATGATTAAGCCATATGAGTTGCCCAGCGAAGCATATGAAATTTCGGAGATTTATAGCAGAATTGGTCATTTAATTACTAAGGTAGGGCTTCAACCTAGAAAAATAGTAATTACTGATCTTGATCTAAAAAATCAAGTTAGTAAAATTGAAGAAGAGCTAAAAGGTATTGAATCTACACTATCAGATCAGCATATGCCTAAAGATTTAATGCAAAAGTACATTGACCAATTATTAAATTATGAAGCAGCATTAAGAGCATTAAGAGAAGTTGAAAATATTAAAGCTATGTATAGCGGCGTTGTAGGAAGAATGCTTGTTTTTGATTGTTGGGTGCCAAGAGAGAAATTGAGTATTGTAATCGAAACTATAGATAAGTACTCAGACCAGTTGTCCATATACGAAGTAATTGAAGATTTAGAGAAAATTGAAGAAAAGCCTCCAACAGTAATTAATGAAAAAAGCAAGCTTGGTGGGTTTGCTGCTTTAACTCGTGGATTTGGAATACCGGTATATAATGAAATTGACCCTAGCATCTTTATGACAATAACGTTTCCTATATTCTTTGGAATAATGTTTGGTGATGTAGGTCATGGATTGATATTTCTCATAGCATCATTATATATAATGTATATTAGGAGGAAACAAGTATCTATACCAGATATTTTTAGGCCAATAGTACAAGGTGCAGATATTCTTATAATCTGTGCTATATTCTCAATTTTATTTGGTTTCTTATATGGTGAATTTCTAGGTAGTAGTGAATGGTTTAAAGTGCTAACTAATATAACTGAAAAACCTATATATTCAATATTAGGTCTCTCTAGCTTGGAGGAAGAGATAGCTGAACATCGATGGTTTATAATATTGATGAAACTATGTATATATATAGGTATGTTTCATATACTCTCTGGTTTAGTACTAGATATTATAAATAAGATTACAGAGAAAGAGTATAAACATGTGTTTTCAGGACCTATATTATGGTTATGGTTCTATGGCACACTTACTGCCCTATTCACATTATATGATTTTAATCCAGCAACAAGAGTTTCACAATTACTATCTGATGTATTTAGTGCTAGAAATCCTCCATTTCTGCCATTATCTCCCTTATATCTTCTTATAGTCCCAGCCATAACTATGTTTATTGTTAGAATTTTTATTGAAGGCTTTACTGAAGCTTTAGGAGAAACTCTTGAACATTTAATTGCCTCAATATCAAATACCATCTCGTATTTAAGAATTTTCGCATTTCATCTAGTACATTGGGCAATAAGTCAAATAGGCTTAATGGGCAAAGGATCAGTATATATATATTTATCATTACCATTGGCAACATTTCTAATAATGACACTAGAACTTCTTGCAACATTTATGCAGGCTTTACGTCTACATTGGGTTGAGTGGTTTCTCAAATTCTATAAAGGAGAGGGATACATGTTTAAACCATTTCAATTGTAAGGTGCTATGATTGAAAGAAGGTTTTTCTCTATTTAGAGTCCTAGGCATAGGTCTTGTATTACCACTTCTAGTAATTGTATGTCTACTCATTGGAATTTATTTAGGTAGGCTAGTTAGTACTATGTATATGATGATTTTAGGTCTTTTAGGTGCAATTTTAGGTCTTATAGTAGGCACGATAGTAACTGTAAAGCTATTTGAAAAGCTTCCACTAAATGGAGGATAATTCCATGGTTAAAGTTTTAGATGCTAATTCAGGTAGATTAGGTTGTCTCAATGCAAGAGTACATGCACTAAAGTCGAGGATGCTAAAGCCTGATGACTTTAAACTTCTTTTAAAATCACCAGATCTCAAATCTCTCCTAAGATCCCTAAGAAATACATCATATTCCTCATGTTTACCTACATCAGAAGAATTTTCAATTATTGAACTTGACAAGAAGCTTGTTAATTCATTAGTTAAAGAAATAAATATAATACTTAACTACTTGAATAAAAGTGATAAATCTATTTTCATCGCTCTCTTAAATAAATGGAGACATGACTCATTAAGAACTATAATTCTATCTGTAATAAGTAAGATGCCAAGGGATACAGCATCAATTTTATTATTGCCTATTAACCCTTATAATATTGATTTTTTAAACTATGTATATGCCTCATCAAGATCCGTAGAAGACGTCATACATTTAATTCCAGAATATCGATTAAGAAATAACCTCTTAGACACATTTAATAAGTATGGACCATCACCATTATTTCTTGAATCTACGATATTATCTTACTCATACAGTCAACTATCTAGAGCTATAAATAATTTGAAAGGAACCGATAAAACCATAGTTTCCTCAATAATTCAATTTGATATAGACCTATCTAATATACTTCTAATATTAAGGGGAATTACCTTAAAAATAGATCCAAAACTCCTAGAATCCATTTTAATACCTAGCATAAGAAAACACTCCTATACCCCAATTATTGAAATGAAGAATGTAGATATAGCAGTTAAGATTTTAAGTGAATCTCATTATAGTTTCTTAGTAGATTTGGTAGGTATGCCGATGAATCAAATAGAATACTCTATTAAGAAATATTTTATTAAACATATTTATAGGTATCTTTATGGTGATACTATGAACTTAGGCTTTCCAGTAGCCTACTTATATATTAAGCACTTTGAAATAATGGATATTAGAACAATAATACTTGGAGTGCTTGCTAATATCCCAATTAACGAGATTATTAACTATCTTGTAACCCAGTAAAATTAGCTATTTTTGCTATGCTCTTGTTATAAAGGCTCTGCTTTTTTATCACTCATTTAGTAATCAAGGTTGTGACTATTTATTTATATGTATTGTTAAATGTTTTTCTGTTTGTTCTTTATCTTGTTAGTCTTTGTAGTATTTGTTGAGTGTATGCCTCCTATATGCTCATTAGGTTTGCAAATATCCTGGTAATAGATAGTCCTAAATATTCTTTAGAATAGTTAAGTGGTGGAGTAGTTTTTTACCGTCTAAATGAGACTCTTTGAGCGCAAAATATATAGAAACTATAGAGTTGCTTTAAACTTTACTTCTGGTAAAGCTTATGGAAGAATCCCCAACAATAAGCGAAAGCAGTTTACAATATAATATAGGGTCTCACTTTCTTAAAATCCATAACCAATAGTCATACCAATATAAAATAAGAACACACCTAAATAAAACCTTTAGAGTTAGCGGTCACATCTGGATGCTGTTTAAATGAGTTTTGGCTTCAAGTAGTATTTTTCTTTTTGAGGGTTGCTGCAGATGCTTTAAGTAACTTCTCCCTTGAAACTGTTAAAAAAAGCTAGATATTCAAACGTAGTAAGGCTTTACTCAGACACAAAATTAAGAGTTGTACCAATAGCTGGTTTAAGTATTAAGAATGTGAAAAGCATATCCGGGTCCTGATTCTAATCATGTTACTGTTATTATTGAGTTCAGAAACTGAGCAGGCTCCATTAGTCTATATAAGCTTAGGGTGAGAAGAACTATGGCTGTTGATGAAGCTAAGCTGAAGGTGAAAGACAGTATCTATTTATTTAGACAGCCATAGATGCAGATTCCAGAGAATGGCTGTAAATGTAAGCTGATAGTGTTTAACAATGAATATTAAACATGTTTCTGGAGAAGCTTTAAAGCCCTCATCTAACAAACTATTAATTCCAATCGATAAGGTGGTATCTGAACGTCTTCAGAGTATTGAGCTCAAATGGATTACATGTGGATTGAGGAACTGTATTGAAAGGCAATTCAGAACCTAAAGGAGTGAATGAGATAGCTATATAACAACTTTCAGCAAGGAAGACATAAACTTCTTCCTAAAGATATTTACATACCGGTACAGCAACCTAAGAATCCACCAAATCCCCAAAAAATCACCTAACACAAACTTATTTTGGCAGCATCTCTGAATGATACTGTCAAGTTATTAGTGTTGTTGATGGTTTCTCTAGGGTTTGTGTGACCTTATGGAGTTGTAGCATAGGGTAGAGAGCCTTATGAAGAGTTTGATCTTGAGGATAGTTTTACTGAGGTTGTTGAGGAAGCATCTTGTCCTAACCTTCATGACTCTGAACCAGCATTCAATATGGTTTCTCTCACCAAATGTTCTCTGAACCATCAAGCCTGAGGGCTTTGAAAACTTAGGTGAGGGGGCCTTATTCACGAGCATGACTAGCTTGTCTTGCATGTTTGCAGCATTCCTTCCAGGAAGGATTTGTGGAGGATCCCCCTCTACCAGGAAACCATAAAGCCAACAGTTCACACTATCCAGTTAACTACATCCAAACATAACACATCCATCCTCAGCCTTAATCTTAACCTCATCAACAGCATAACCTAGACTTAGCCTCAACATTAACCACCACCTACCCCAGCCCCTAACCCAAAACTCACAGCCCCATAGCTACATGAAACACCCCTCAAAACATAGATTATATCCTTATAGCTTAAGCCATGTAAACCAGAAACCCTACAGCGAAAACCTATCAATCCTGAAGAAACCACTATCCCCAAAAGCTTCAAGAAGCCACTTAATGAAAATCACATCCAAAAACAGTTCTCTAAAGCCCCTAAAAATAACTTAACAGTATCCTCTGAATTGCAGTAAAATTTATAAGTTTTAGTATTTACAGCTAATGGTTGATTAAAATGTCTAGAAAAATAGCATTATTGCTACTTGGCGTTAGTTTAATATTAACAGTGTTTCCTCTAGTTCTGGCTCTGAAACCTAATGTTATGGCTGAAATTGTTGGAGAAAAATATCTAGGGGCAGCATTAGCTATTGGTCTATCTGGTCTAGGTGCTGGTATTGGTATGGGAACCGCTGCTGCTGGATTTGCAGGTGCGCTTGTTGAGAGACCTGAATTGTTTGGAAGAGCATTAATATTTATTGTATTCATTGAAGCCATAGCAATATATGGTTTAGTCATAGCATTCATGCTTCTCTTCATGGGATAATAACAAGATATTTTTATAATATTACATAGCCAACGATCTAGCCAACACTATGTATCCTGTATGTACTATTTGCCGATGAAATGGTCTTGTCATCCCACTTCTTACCCGAAGTTGCCTCATAATACATTCATGGCATTCAATCTCACTAAATCTATTATTTTCAAGTGCATTGACTGTCTGAATTACTTGCTCAATAGTTGGACTGAAACTTACAAAAACACCGCTAGGTTTTAATATATTCCTAATTACTGGTACTGCAAGCCATGGCATTGGAATATCTAGTACTACAACATCAACATTATGTTCATTAATATGTTTCGTGAGATCACCTACTTTAAATTCAACAACATGATCCAATCCAAGTTTTTCTATATTTCTCTTAGCATACATTAAATTTTCAATATTAATGTCATAGCTATACACTTTACCTGTTGGCGAAACTAAGGACGCTAAGGCTACTGTTAGTGCTCCAGTTCCAGTTCCTCCTTCAACAATAATTTTTCCCGGTCTAATATCTGCATATAAAACAATAATTGCTATGTCTTTAGGATATATTATCTGTGTTTTCCTCTTAAACTGCATTATAAAATCCCTCATTAAAGGATAAAATATGTAAAAGTCATATCCAGAACTACTTTTAATGATTGTTCCATACTCTTTACCTATTATATTATTCATATCTATAAACCCTCTGTGAGTATGAAAAATCTTGTTTTTCTCGGCTTTAATGATCCATTTATTCCCTCTATGGACAAGTAAGATAAAATCCCCCTCTTTAATAACCATATTTTAACCTCATACATCGCTATGTGAAGGAAGTTTAGTTATTACTTAATATAGGTATTAATGATTTTAAACTTTCTCTGCTAAAAGAATAGTTTAAAAATTAAAATCTATAAGTTTAATAACTTAGTACTTACTTCTTAAGTAAATAAATTCAATTAATCAGAACTGTACTTCTGATAACTCAATCAAAATTTGAATTTTTTAACTTCCCTATTTATTAATGTCAGATCTTTTCTTACCAAGTCTCTTATTGCCACTCTTATAACTTCTGACACAGATGGATAGAGACCAGCTTTAACGAGTTCTCTCATTGCTTCAATGTAAGCCTCAGGAATTCTAACCGTTATTGTTCTCAAATAGTACCCCTATTATAATAGGATCACAGTATTTAAAATGGTTGCGTTTACCATTTAAGTTTAGAGTCATTATTTCTAGTTATAGTTCTTATAAAGGTTTTTCGTTAATGATTTAAAATCTAAAATCCTAGTTTAATGTAGGGATTAAATGAAGGAAGAGAATCTAGTGGAAATGGGGATTCCAGTCATAGATGCTCTGATACCTATTGGTATACCAAGAAATAGCTTTATAATGATTATAGGTGAAAGTGGTACTGGGAAGACAGCATTAATGTTGCATTTACTATATGCTAGACTTAAACGTAGAGAACCATGTATATATATCTGTTTTGATGACAGTCCTAATGCAGTAGTTCAGCAATTGTCATCCTTTGGTTGGTGTCCTACAAAATATATTGAAGCCAACCTTCTACATTTCATTGATTGCTTCTCATACAGAGCTAAACAATCAAACACATTGCCTTATGTAACTTTTATTGAAAACTCGCAAGGTTACTACAGCATGTTAACTGATATAATCGCATCCAGTTTTGAAAGATTTACATTACACGATTGTCAAGGGGCAATATTTCTGGATTCTCTGACTGAGTTTTTGACTCAAGTTGACCTAGCGAAAGGTATAGAAGCCATAAAAACTTGGAGAGCAGAATTTTCTAAGAGTCGTAATATATTATGTTTTGGAACATTTCACATAGGTATAAAACCACTTGAGGGAGTTGAGGAAATGCTTGAATACATTATGGATGGCATAATTGATTGCCGTTTTGAGCCTAACTTTATGCGTGAGGGGGTTCTTCTAAAGCAACTTAGGATAAGAAAATTGAAGGGCGCTCCGCATAGGTCACGATGGGTATTCTTTACAATAACTAGAAGAGGAGTAACTTCTGTAGATGTTAAAACAATTAAATATTAATTATCACTACGAATAGCAAATAGTATTTTTACTAAAATCATAGTTGCTTTCATCAATACATTCCCTTTTACCTTTAAGCATATTTTAAATCAACCTCTTTGCTAAGTGAAACCTCAAATATTAAGATACCGCAAGATTAACCTCCTTATCTTATCTATTAGTTATCAAATATAACTTTAATAGAGCCTGTAAACATCATGCAGTACATTAACCTCTTTGGCTTTCATTTTAGTATTTCATTAGTATTAGTTTTATTATCGTTATTAGTAATGTATGTTTTAGATTTCTTATTTTCTGGAGGTTTAAATGGGTTAGGTGTGTTTACGTTATCTTTGATATTCTCTATGTATTGATATGGTCTTAGTCTTATAATTAAATGGTTAAGGCAAGACTAGAGTGATATTTATTGCTTTGTGGCTTAATTCTGAAATTCGTAAACTCAACTTCGTATAGAATACGAGAAATCTTAGTAGATAGCCTATAATCGTATCATTTAATGGATGAAGATACGAGA
>CALHIW010000032.1 GCA_938030905.1 Candidatus Methanomethylicia archaeon
ATTTAGCGCTTAGAGGTAACATCTCTAAGAGTTGTAGTATTATTATGTCTTATCTTCCATACTTAACAGTTCATTACGAGTGTTAGACCATACACATCATCTATTATAATCTCCATAACTACAGCTCACATCCCACTATCAATAGGAAATAATTAAACCACAAAGCAAAAATTAACTAGTTCACATCTTAGAAAAGATTATAAGCAGGCTTGTAAAAAGGCTATTACAATAACTCAAATATTGCTACTGCTTTGATATAGTGAGGGTTATATATGACGTTATTAGATCTGATTGGAAGGGTATGCATTAAGACAAGGGGAAGGGAAAAAAACAAGAAATGTATTATAGTTGACATAGTTGATGATAACTTTGTAATTATAACAGGCCCTAAGGACCTTACAGGTGTAAGAAGAAGAAGAGTAAATATTAAGCATCTATCAATTACAGAGCAAAAGATAGATATAAGTAGAGGAGCATCTGATGATGAAATTCGAAAAGCACTAGCATTTCTTCAGGAATATTCGGTTAAATCTAAATAGAGTACAGCATAACCTCTAATTTTAGGGACAAGAATGGGTATTCTAATTAAAGCCGATGAAACTACTGATATGAAATATGGATGCAGACCTGAAGAAAGACCTATTAAGGAATATATTCAAAATGGAGTTATCAACCTTGATAAACCCAAGGGACCTACAAGTCATCAAGTAGTAGCATGGATTAAACGTATGCTATCTCTTAATAAAGCTGGACATGCAGGAACTCTTGATCCTAAGGTTTCAGGTGTCTTACCAGTAGCGTTAGAAAACGCTGTTAAAGCATTATATGCAATATCTAAAGCTGAAAAGGAATACATTGGTATTTTAAAACTTCATAGTGATGTTGATGAAGAAAAAATAAGAAAGACTATCTCCTATTTTATAGGAGACATATATCAAAGACCACCGTTAAGATCTGCTGTAAAAAGAACTCTAAGAATTAAAAAAATATATAATTTGGAGGTGCTAGAAATTGATAATAGAAACGTTCTTTTTCATGTAAAATGCGAATCTGGGACATACATAAGAATGCTATGCCATCACATAGGTATACTACTCGGAGTTGGAGGACACATGCAAGAATTAAGAAGAATAGCTTCAGGGCCATTTAGAGAAGATTCAGGTCTTACAACTCTCCATAAGCTTAAAGATGCGTACGACTTATGGCTTGAAAGTGGAGATGAAAGCTTTTTAAGAAAGGTGATACAGCCTATGGAAAGATTAGTTGCAGATACACCTAAAATATTTGTAAGAGACTCGGCTGTTGATGCCATATGTAATGGAGCTAATCTTTATGCTCAAGGAATTGTAAAACTTGACTCAACAATTAAAAGGGGAGATTTGGTTGCACTAATGACATTAAAAAATGAGCTTATTGCTTTAGGTACCGCACTTAAGACTAGTTTAGAAATATTTGAAATGGATTATGGAATAGTTGTGAAAACAATAAGAGTAATTATGAAGAGAAAAGCATATCCTAAAACATGGTGACACTATTAGGTTAATTTTATTCTGAAGATTTCGCTTATTTGACATCAGTATAATTCACTAATTTTTACACATTAAATCTCTATAAATTTGTTTAAGGCAAATTTTAAGTAGATTGACTAGTTGATTTAAATAATGGAGTTTTTAAAAGGCTCAAACATGGAAGAACAAAGCAAGACATAGAGCTTCCAATAAAGAATTACAAATTCAGCATAGCAGAAACTTAAACTACATGAGATATACAAAACTTTATGAACTACTAATGTCAGTTCTATGAGTTTATTAGAAAGTTGTAAAATAGAGTTAAATAAGATGCTTCATCGCCTATCCATGCATTTTAACAGTTGATAATTACATTCTCATATTAAATTATGGGAATATATATCCAGAAAAGTTTTTGAATAGTTAACCATGCTTTTAATAGAGAATTTTGTGCTTAATGATGAGAAATGCGTGAGATAATATAAGCGTTGAATGGCGGAATAGGTAGGGCAAGACATCCTTTTTCAACGATGCCCTATGGGCCAGCTTCTTTACTGGGAGGTGGGGTATGCATAGCTCAGTCTCTTGCCCTTGCGGTTTGGTGCCAGCTAGACCATAAAGGCGCATCGGGGTCGGCTCTGCATGGATGCTCCTCAAGTCATTCAAGCAATGGCCTATGTGAAACTACTAAGGGTATATACCTTATTCCGGTTTTGCCGTTAACAGTTATGAAGCAATAGTTGTCCCCGGACTAAACGCTTCCAACGTTCATGCTTAGGATCTCTCCAGACCTAAGATTTCCATCCCTCGAACATGACATATAATAAGGTCTTACCCTGCCTGTTGTATTAGCCTTCAGTCATAGATCTCGCCCTCATCTCATTCAGAGTAAATCCTGTAGACTTTAAAGTAAGGGATTTGGATCCAAAAGGAGGCGCCGGGGGTGGGATTTGAACCCACGCGCCCATAAGGGCACAGGCTTCCCAGCTCACCTCCAGGCCTGCGCCTTAGCCCACTCGGCCACCCCGGCATATTAGATATGGTAATGAATAGAATATTAAGTTTAACTGTGGAATTATTAATGACTATGTTTCACCTATTAATCTTGATATGGCTGGATATGCTTCAGCTATACGTTCACGAACAAGTATCTGGTAATATTGCCATAATATACCCACAAGTAGGAGAAGGCCAATACCAGTACCTACAACTTCAAGTAAATCTCCAATTGCAGCAATGATGCCAACTATAAAACCGCTAATAACCGTTAATGGTTTAATATATTCATTAAGTCTTTCTTTAATGATGGATTCGGAAGATCTAAAACCTGGTATTTGCAGTCCTGATTTAATGATTTGCTCAGCTTGATCTCTAGCACTTAGTCCAGAAGTTTCAACCCAAGCTACTGCAAAGAGTATGCATACTGCACATAGAATCAAGGTGTATATAACAGCATGAATAATTTCTGATGGATTAGCGATTATTTGACTTAAACCTCTTGGAGGATTAATATAGTAGGCAATACCGCCAATAGGTGTGGAAGAGAGTCCTCCCATAGTGCTGTTAAATACTCCTAAAGCATTTATAAACCAGTTTGTACCTTCTGGATTTAGTGTACTTTGAAGAAATCTTGAAAGAAGCATTATATTTGCAAATAAAGCTGATGCAAGTATTACTGGAATGTTTGATACATAAAGGAATTGGAGAGGAATCTTGGCTTTAATTCTGCCATACTTAGCATGAGTAATGGGAATTTCAATACGCATACCCTGCAAATATATGATAGTTATTAATAGGATTATCATGGTGAGGAATCCGAGAAGGCCAGGAATATTTCCATGTGGTCTTATAATAGCTTCATTCATTGGTCCACCGGACATGATAATACTTATAGCATTTGGTATTATTCCAAGATATTCAATATATCCATTACTCCTTCCAAGAGAAACCGGAGCAATAGTATATCTAATAATTTGCTGAGCAATACCAGCAGCTATAAAAAGACTTACACCACTACCAAGACCCCATCCCTTCTGTATAAGCTCATCCATTAACATTATCAGTATACTTGCTACTGCAAGTTGAAAAAGTACAATTAAAGATAGATTAAGACTTAATTGACCATACATACCACTAAATGCGTAGGCTGAGGCTTCAACTAATATCATTATAAGCGTGAGAAATTTTTGTGATGATGTGAATATAGCTCTATCTCTAGGCTTACTTAGATCCAGCTTTATTATTTTTGACCCTACAAGAAGTTGCATTATTAGACCTGCAGTTACTATTGGTCCTATTCCAAGTTCAAGGAGGGTACCGTGTCTAGAGGCAAATATTATACGGTAAAAGGCAGCTGTAGGCTCTTCAGTAATTACTGAGACTCCATAGAGTGGTACTTGCCCCATAATCAAATATATTGTTAGTACAATTGCGGTCCAGATAAATTTATCTCTTAAGGAAATTCTCCTTTCAGGCTTCTGGATAACTGGTAATATACTGCTTATACGTTCAAGAAGATCAAGCATTTTACTCAAGCACTACACCATAATTATTATTTAACAATAAAACTTTACCGCCAGATTTAACTATTTTTTCTTGAGCTTTTTTTGTAGCTTCTCTAACCTTTACAATCATCGGCTTTATTATTTGACCTGAGCCTAAAAGTTTATCATAACCCAATGATTCTAAATCAACAAATATCTTGTTATCAACAAACTTGATTTCTCCATCAGATAGTAGAGATTCAAGATCGCCTACATTTATTACACTTTTAGTACATACTACTGATTTAGGCCTAGTAAATCCCTTTTTACCAAAATGATTCTTTGCATGTTTAACTGTATAGCTCCATTTATGCTTATGCATACCTGCATGACCAAAACCACCTCTACTACCTGATTTTCTATGCTGTCCTACACGACCCCATCCATGAGTTCTTGAGCCTCTAAGCTTTCTTACTTTCCGTCTCCTCCTTATAACCATGAAAGACACCAAAATTAGTGCTTGGATACTCTAAGAAATTTAAATTTTTCGATTAAATGATAAACATGGTTAGCTTGATGTACTGCACTTAATTTCCTAAATGGCAAGATAGCGGAGTCTAAATACTTTCCCTACAAGGTAATTCAACTTCCTTACAATAATTAAGAAAATAAAATTAAGACAAGAGTTAATTAAAGTTAAAGAGGTTTTAAACATATTTGGTATGATGTATATAGTATTACATTAATCAATAATAGTAATCACATTTCTCTTTTTAATGTAAGTAAATTTAAAAGTAGGTTTAAATCAATATTGTAATAAAGTGGTGGTTATGTTCACTTTACTATCCTCTAGTAATGGTAAAATAATTATACCAATAAAAGAGCTGAATATTGATGATGGCTGCTTTTTAGTATATAGGCATGATAGAAAGTTAATACTGAAAAGAATAGGGAATTTAAATGATGTTATCGTGTATGTTAGGGTCCAAGTAGACAATGTCCCAGGTATTAAAGCGAATGTTATGCTAAAGCTAGTTGAGTATAGTGAACTAAAAACAGCTAAATTTGAAGAAAAAGGAGGAGAAATAGTTATGCATTTAGTGACTAAGGTGGTGGATAGTAATTTTTTTAGAAAAATACCTGAGGAGCTTAGAAAAATATTACATGTCAGAAAGTATGATATAAGCGTTTTAAATCATTCTCTTAATTAAACTATTAATAGCTTCACCACGATATCCTAGTTCACCGCCATTTCCATATTGTTTCTTTATTGATTTTTTATACCCTCCACTTGGCGGGTGAAGACGAAAAACAGGTTTTAGTTTGGATATCTCCTTTAATTTAATTTCATTGTTTATAATGGCATTTGCAAGCTCGTCTATTGACGTATATTTTGTATATTTCCTCACATAATCATCTGTAAGTTTTTTGTTACCAATTAAATAACATCTCTTCTTAAGTACTAATGATAAAACATCAGCTGATAATTCACCCCACGTAATCCAATTTGATGCTTTCTTTAACATCCCCTGAATTGATTGAGTGCACTCTACTATAACCATATGATGAGGCTTATGCAATTTTAGTAATGATAGAGTAGCCTTAACATCTGGATGTAAGCCTGAGTTCCCTCTTAACCTAATTACAGCAAATATTTTAGACATTTTTATCTTACCCAATCCTTAGGTAATTTAAGGTTATAAGTTTTCTTAAGGGCTTCAAACGTTGCTAAAGCAAAATTCATCGTTGTTCTAGTTTCTCCTCTAGTATATGAGTAGATATCCTCTATCCCTACAAGATTAAGCAATGTTTTTGCTACCTCCCCAGTTACTAGACCAGTACCTTTCGGTGCGGGAAGAAGCATTATTTCAACAGACCCGACTTTACCTACTACTTTAAAGGGTATACTATGAAGAGATTCACAAAGACATTCCCAACTACCACATCCTCTCCTTACGGGAACTATATTAAGTTTTGCATCAATAGTTGCCTTTTCAATTGCAAAATGTATTTGTTTAGATTTTCCAATACCTATACCTATATATCCATCACTACTACCAATTGCAACCATAACCTTAAATCTACTAATCTCACCAGCGTCTGTTTGCTTCTGAACAAGATTTACGGCAATTATTTCACTCTTTAAATTTGGCAGTAATAAGTCAATTATTTCGACTTCTTTAATAGGTAAATTATTCTCAAAAATTTGATTAATTGATGATATCCTCCCATCCTTAACTAGTTTTCCAGTTTTCGTTCGTGGAATCCACTCTTCAAGATTCTTAGCTAACGACATACTTTATCTACCATATGATTTTAATATTTTTAATTTAATCTCATCAAAATGAAGTGGAAGATCTATAGGAGATAAATTCTTCGAAATATATCCTGAAAATTGCCTTTGATATTGGATTGGATTTTCTGTTTGTAATTTTTCTGCATATCTAGCAATATGAAGACCTCTAATTCTTTCCATTGATGGGAACATTTCATCGCTACATGTTATATTTAATCCAGCATCAATAGCTCCCTTTACAGCAGCAAAGATTCTTGACCCTCTTGTTACTGCATATCTACCTACATATAACACAGCTTCCTTTACATTTCTCCTAATAGCCTCTAGCCCAGCTATTAAACCAACAAGATATGCTGCTGGGACGTTTCCAGTATGGTGTCTCCAGCCAAATTTTTTAACTAAAAGCCTAGATGATGATGATGCTATAGTTACATCGCCACCGATTCTCGGCATTATTATCTGGACAAGAATTCCATTAAGAGATGGGCGAGGAGTGAACATAATCTTACCTGATTTCAATATTTCTCTTCTAAGTCTGTAATCTGTCTTTCCATTTCTATGTCTTCTAAATTTCACCTTATAGCGTGGGCCTCTAGCCATATCATTACCTCCTTTTTAGCCCTCTATCTTCGATGTAGATCTTAATTTGAGATCTTGACTTAAAGAAGCCGCCTTTAACCATTTTATAGAGTGTTCTATAATCCTTTACAGATATTATTTTTCTATTTTTAAGTTTTCTTAGAAAATCTCTCATAGTTCTGATTTTCAAAACGTATTCTCTACTTTTAACATTTTTACGTGATCCCTTCCTACTTCCAAATCCCTTTCTTAGTCCTTTCTTACGTTTTAATCTTAGTAAGCGTGACCTACCCTTACTAACACCTTTTTCAGGTTTCCTTCTTATTAAGCCCTCATTAATGAGTCCTTTAACATCATTTCTAGTAACAGCTTCCGCTACTCTATCTATTTGCTCGGGATCCACCCAAATTCTTGACTTACCAACCTTTAATATATCTGATGCAAGTCTTTTTGCAAGTTTAACACTCATTATTAACCCACCTTAGAACTTTCAGTATTTACTAAATTAAGGATTTTAATACCTAATTCTTTAGCTTTCGATCTGATCACAGATCTTTTTCTAAGACCTAATGAATGTGCTATTATTGCCGCTTCATTCTTAGGATTTATTTTAAGCAGTTCTTTCTCATTATGAACAACTATAGGTTTAAATCCTGAGGGATGGTAACCACGAATAATTTTAGGACCTCTATAGCCTACTTTAACACGTACTGGATATCCTTTTTTACATATTCTAATTTTATTTTCATTTCCTCGTGGTCTACGCCAGCCCTCTGGTAATCTTTTAAGTCTCCATGAGTCCATAACGATAAATTTAGGTCTTTTACTATTTAGCTTCTTCCTTAGCTTAAGGTATCTCTTAACTGTTTTGCTCCACCATTTCATGAGGCTTCACCTTTTGAATAAAGATATATACCATCTTGGAAAACTCTTGGATCAAGCCCCTTAATACGGGCTGACTGACAGATATTTGCAGCTGTTTGACCTACATTTTCGATGTTAATACCAGTTATTATTATTTCATCACCTGAAACAGATACTGTAACATCACTACCAAATATTTTAGCTTTTCTAATGCCTTTTTCCCCCTTAAATGACTTGATCCAAACTTCTCTTAAATCTTCCTTAACCTCTACTGCTATTGGAAAGTGTGAATATACAATTTTTAAAATATATTTAAATCCTTTGGTTACTCCTCTAATCATGTTTTTAATATGTGCTGCAACAGTTTCTACACTAGCTTTACTAAATTTTTTATAGTTA